>JAICIG010000255.1 GCA_025924495.1 Pirellulales bacterium
GGAGGTTTGCACGAGAACCTGGCGCGGATCATGCCCGCAGGTTCGCGCGCCATCATCGAGCGCGGCAGTTGGACCGTGCCGCCGGTGTTCGGCTGGATCCAGCGGCTGGGCGAGATCGAGGCCGACGAAATGAACCGAGTCTTCAACATGGGGCTGGGACTTGTGCTCGTCGTCAGCTCTTACTATGCCGACAGCGTTCGCCACCAACTCGACGATTGTGGTCTGGCGAACTGGCCAATCGGCGAAGTCATTGCCGGCGAAAGCGGCGTGGCCTGGGCGTAACGAGCGCCATAGGTCCGAGCGGAACCGGCGGGCACGGCCCGGTTCATTGCGCCGGCCTGACAGCGACCTGTTTGGAAGGCCCCGCTTCGTCGAGCTTCTTCAACAGCAATCCGCGGGTGTAGCCATTGTTCAGCACGATCGGCTGGTTGGGCCGTCCCGAGGGGAAGATTGCCAGCACGGGAACTTGTCCGCCCGGGCCAGTCAGTTTGGTGAGTAGTTCGGTCTCCTCCGGCGGATAGCGAGTCATGTCTGCGACCATTGTGACGATGCCATGCGCGTTGACGTATTCGCGCGTCGGCTCCGTGTTCAACACGGTCGCTTCCAGAGTCTTGCAGGTCCAGCACCAGTCCGCCGTGAAATCGACCATTACGGTTTTCCCGGCCTTGGTGTACTCGACCAACTTTGGCATTGAGAACGGCTCCCAGGGAAGTTCGTGCTCGTTTTTCTGCGCAACAGGAGCTGCCGCGCCGTCCTTTTGGCCGGCGAAGAACTGCGCCATGCGTTTATCGAGCGTCGCTTGGAAGCGGCTTTCCATTACCGGCTGCAGCCACTGAAACGAGAATAAGCCGATCAGCACCGCGAAGGCGCCGCCGCCAATCCAAGCCCGCGATTTGGCGGAGAACTCGGCATACAACGGCACCCGGCCGATCCACCAGAACGCGGCCCAGAGGCCCATTAAAAGCGCGAGCGTGGGAATGAATCGCTCCCACTGCACTAAGGTCATCAGGTACACGACCGTCGCCATCAACACGAAACCCATGGCCTGCTTGAACGTATCCATCCAAGCGCCGGGCTTCGGCAGGAAGCGGATCAATTGGGGAAACGCGCCGATTAGCAGGTAAGGACTGGCCATGCCCAGGCCAATGCACGCAAACATCAAGTAGGTGATGTAGGCCGGCTGAGCGACGGCATAGCCCAGCGCGGGGCCGAGAAATGGTCCGCTGCATGGGGTCGCCAGGACGGTGGTTAGCGCCCCTTTGACGAACGCGCCGCTGAACCCTTCATGTGCGGCCAGTTCGTTCGCTTTTCCGCTGCCGACGAAGCCGGGAATGGGGATTTCCCAAACGCCCAAAAAGCTGAGCGCCATGACGAACACGATCGCTGCCAGTGTGATATTGAAGCCATCGTAGGCGAATTGCTGCCCCCAGCCGAATTGCTTGTTGAAGAGTAGTCTCGCGGCCACCGGCAGCGTCGCCAGCGCCATGAACACCGCCAGCAGACCGAGCGAGTACCAAACGTTCAGCAAGAACACACGGCTGCGGCTCTGTCCGCTCTGTTCGACGAACGACAGAATCTTCAAGCCGATGACGGGCAATACGCACGGCATGAGATTGAGGATCAAGCCGCCGAGGAAGCCAAAGACCAGGTTGAGCCACAGCGGCTTTTTTGCCGCGTCGTCGTTGGCGAGCTTGGCAATATCCAGCTGGTTTGAATTGCCGGCGACCGCATCGGCGGCTTCAGCGTAGCGGGCCTTTTCAGTGAACTCGAGCGGCACCATGCCGTCTGCAGAGTTAAAATCGACTTTCATCGTCGCTTCGAACCGGACGGCCGTCGGCGCCCGGCACGCGTCGGCCAGACAAGTCTGGTAGGCAACCAACCCTGCGATTTTGAAGTCTCCCGGCTTAGCCGAATTCGGCACGGTCAACTCGGTCGTCCAAGTCACGGGCGAGTCGTACTCTCCCACGGCGTTTTTGCCGTTGTGATGCGGTTCCACGTCCGCCGTAGTCCGACCGATTTCCAGCCCCGAAGTTTCTGTCAGCGCGATCAGTGTGGGATGCGAGCCCGTCTCGGGCGCTTTATCCCCGAGTTCATAGACGTGCCACCCCTTAGCAGGCTCGGCAGTGACGACGAGCTTTACCTTGCCGCCGGGAACGGCAATCTTGGGCTCAAGATGCCCGCGGAAGACTACATTATCGGCACGGTAAACACCGGCTTCTTCGGCGCCAGGTGCTGCGGGAACGGCTGCTGCGGCGCTCTCGTCAGTCCATTTCGCCGTGAAGGGAGTATCTTTCGGCGGCAAGCAACTGGCCGCGCAGGCCTGGGCATTGACCTTGCCTTTAATTTCCAGCTGCGTCGGATCGACCCCCTCGTCGAACTGGATGGGCGCCGTCCAGGTCACAGTTCCTTCGTGCTCTTGGAGTTCGAGCCCAGGCCACGCCTCTTTATCGATGTGCTTCTTCGGGGGGGGCGACGCCTTGAAATTGCCGGTTAGCTTATATGGACCGTCGTCCAGCTTGATCTTGGTGGCGATCGGTCCGCCCTTGCGCTGTGTGATCGAATAAATATGCCAATCTTCCGCGATCTCGGCGGTGACGCGAAGCTGGCCGGTGCGGCCGTCTTTGTCGGCGGTGAACTGCGCTTCGACCGAGACGGGATTCTCTGCTCCGCCGCCAGGGCCGCCGAGTATGTCGCCCTTGAGATTCGAGAACAGATCGTTTTGGGCGAGCACGACGCCGGGATGCGTCAATAAGACCGCGCAAAGTGCCAAGCCGAAACAGCGTCTTAAGCAAGTTTGCATCTTCTTCGATTCCCAATTGCCAGATGCTGGAAAGTGCGTCATCATCCATTCGCGGCGCCGGTGTTCGACGCTACCGCAAGACGCATAAGATTTTAGGTCGTCCCTGCCGGCTCGGTCAATGCAGAGTTTGGCCCGGGCATATCACGAACCGGCCCGCCAACCAATGCCCGCGCAGGCCGATTATCGGCAAGCCGCTCGCCCAACAGGCAAGGATTTCTGTAACTGCTGTACGGAACCGGACGCCATCTGGTTGCCGCGATGTCGCAAGTCGCCCATTTTTCTCTGCGGAGCCGACCGATCCAGGCGGTCTGAAGGCTGTTTGCCATTGAAGCCATTGCATCGCCGCGGCTCAATTACTTCGCTTCGTGCAGCACTCGATCGGCATGCCGGGCCATCATCAATTCTTCGTTCGTCTTAATGATCCTTACGGTCACGGGGGCGCCAACCTGGGAGATCACGCCTGCATGCTGCTCGTTAAGTGAGAGGGAGAGCTCGATTCCCAGGAACTTCAGCGGCTCGCAGATCCTGGCCCGGATCGGCGCCGCGTTTTCTCCCATGCCGCCGGTGAAAATCAATTCGTCGAGCCCGCCCAAGGCCGCGGCCAAAGCGCCGATGAACTTTCTGGCTTGATAACAAAAGATCTCCACGGCCAGCGCCGCATTCGCATCATTGGCCTCGCGGGCCAGCAGATCTTGCATGTCGGAGCTTGTGCCGGAAATGCCTAGCAGTCCCGATTGCTTGGCGAGCAATTCGTGGAGTTCCTCGGCCTGCATGCCGCGTTGTTGTAATAGATACAGCATCAACCCCGGATCGAGATCGCCGGCCCGAGTGCTCATCACCAGACCGCCGATCGGCGTGAAGCCCATCGTCGTGTCGATGCCGCGTCGCTGATGAACAGCGGCCATGCTGGCGCCATTGCCCAAGTGGGCGATAACGAGCCGTCTTTGTGCCGCGGCGTCGCCTGCAAGCTGCGCGAGCTCCTGCACGATGTACTCGTACGACAGGCCATGAAAGCCGTATCGCAGCACGCCTTCCTCGGCAAACCGGCCAGGCAGCGCGAATCGCTGCGCGACTTGCGGCATCGTGCGGTGAAACGACGTATCGAAGCAGGCGATCTGCGTTAACTCGGGCTGAGCTTTGCCAATGGCTCGGATCGCCGCCAGCGCGCCAGGCAAGTGGTTCGGCGCCAGCGGAATGAGTTCGTCAAGTTCCGCGATCAGTTCGGGTGTTATGCGTTGCGGCTGAGTGTGGCGCGGTCCGCCGTGGACGACGCGATGCGCTGCGGCATCCAGATGTTGTTGCCTCCCGGTGTCAGCCAGCCACTCGAGCAGGGTCCCGAGCGCGGCCTCATGATTGGCTAAGTGCAGATTCTCGTTCTTCACCAACGTATTTCCGCTGGCGTCTCGCACATGAAAATCGCCGCCGGCCAGCCCGATGCGGTCAAGCTTGCCCGAGCAATCGAGCGCCTCGGCCTCGCCTGTCTTGTACAGCGCAAATTTCAAGCTCGATGAGCCGCTATTAATAATGAGGACTCGAAATGCACTGCCGGCCATTTGTTTTGCTTCTTTGCAATGGTCCGAGAAACCGACGGAACCGATTCAGCCGACGCCCGTGGCAGCGCTGCCGACCGGCAGACGCTGAAACAATTTCCACAAGCCAATCAGCGCCAAAAGCACCAGGTTCGGAAACAAGAGCGGCGCCATCGCCGGAGCCCCATACACGAAGTTCTCGAACATGCTCGAGGAAAGACCTTCGAGATTGGCCAAGGTATGGAGAGCGAAGCCGAGCACCCCGACTGCGGCTTGCAACAACAACACATACACGCAAAGCCGCAGAAATCTGCGCTCGACCGAAACGAGGAACGGCGCCAGCAGGAATCCAACCGCCAGAGCGCTGCTGAACACGGGAATCCATTCCGTCATGTGATAGAAACCATTTTGCGCATGGTCGGTCACGCTGAACACGAAGTTTCCCAAAAAGCCCCCCAGCGCCAGCAGCAACACCCAGTAGGCCCATTCCGTCGATTCAGGTTCGACCATTCGGTTCATCAACAACAACAATCCCAACCCGGTGTAGGCCAGCGGCGCAGCGAAGGGCGCTGCATAGACGAGGCTCTTCAACGTGCTCTTGATAAAGAACTGGCTTTCCAGGTGCAGCACGACGCCCGCACAGCCAACGAGGATGGCTCCCCAGCCGACAAGTAAGCCCAAGTCTCGCCAGGCGGGATTGACCTTGCCTGGCCTGAAGGCAGCCAGGGCCGCCAACAGAACGACCGGCGCAATCATCGAGAAGTAGAGCGGAATGTACTCGGCCGGATGGTCAAAATGGTTCACCGAATGAGCGAGGTAAATATCTGCGCTCAGGAACGCCAGATTCACGAGGGCGAACGCTTCCACCAGCCACTGCGCATTGAGCAGGCGTTTAATCTTGCTGAGCATGATTTTTGCGCAGCTCCTCGGCCATGGCTTTCATTTCGACCGTGTGCGAGAGAATCGGATAGTTGCCGTGCCACTGGACGAAGTCGGCGCCGCCCATGAACGCGCCATGCTTGGCCGTGCGGCCATAATAATGCCAGAGGTCGAAGTAAATGAAATCAATCGGATGCTCGAACGGCTTTGACGAGAGCACTCCGTCCTTTCGCAGCCCCTTGATAATGCTTTCGGCGGCCTGCACTTTCTCGTTCGTTTCAACGACCACCTTTTCCGCTTCGGCATAGACGCGGTCGACGATTGCCTGCGTATGACATTGCAAGCAGACTTCTTTCATGTTGGCCTGGGCCATGGCGTAGTTCGGCCGCTTCTGCGAGACGGCGTCGGCCAGCAAGTAGCTTAACCGTTCCGACGGATCGTGCGTTACTTTCAACCCGTTAATGCCGCTCATATGGCACGTGGCGCACGTCGGCACGAACATATCGCGCGTGGTCAGCTTCTTTGGTTCGGCATCGAGCTTGAGCAGTTCGTGCTGCGCGTTGAACATCACGCCGTGCTTCGACTCGGTGTAGATTTCCAACTGCGAATGGTCTGGCCCGAGATGGCACTGCCCGCAGGTGCTCGGCAGCCGAGCGATGGCGACCGACGCCGTATGCCGCGTGTGACAGGCCGTGCAAGTGCCAATCGTGCCATCGTCGTTCGGCCGGCCTACGCTGTGGCACTTAGCGCAGCCGCTGGCCATGGCCGATTCCCCTTCCAATTTGACGAACGGGTGAGCGGGCCGTTTGCAGGCGCCGGGATGGTATTGCTCCGAAAAAGAAATCTGCTCGGCCGTCAGCCCTGCTTCGCCGTAGACGGCCGCCCAGGAAGGGGCGGCATGGCGACTGCGCAGAAACTGCTGGTAGATCGGTTCGTGGCAACTGCGGCAGTTGCCGGCTGTCAGCGCTTTTGAAATGACGAACCCGTGATGATCTTTCTTCTCTTGTCCTGCGGACGGTTGATGGCAGTCGAGGCAATTCACGCCCTTCTTGGCATGCACGCTCAATTCGTATTCATGCACCACAGAAACTTGCTGCCGCGAATGGCACTCGGCGCATTTGCCCGAGGCGCGAATCAAAGCGGCGGTAGGCTGTTCCACCTCGATCGGCGGACGCCGGGCGTTGATGAGCATGGCTCCGATAATCAGTCCAAAGCCGATGACGAGAGCGATAAAAACGGCTCGAAACGACACGCTGCGATCCTCCGCGGCATTCAAAACGGGGCGACTGGCAAGCACGACGAACGGAATCCAGTTCCGTGTTCGGCGGCGCCGACGCTCAAGGGACATCTCGCGGCCGCCAAACGCGTAGCCTAACTTATATCGCAAGCCGGCGATTTGAACAGCCGGGGCTCATCGAACGACGCGTCAATCAAGCGACGCGGTTGAGTCAGTCGCAGGCCGAGCAACGCGAGGGATCGTGCGGGCGCACGTCGAGCGATTCCAGGAAGGGCCGCCCCTGGGTGCGCAACCTCGCTTCCAGCCGCTCCGTGCAATCGCAATCGCAGCAGGCCCACGGCTCTTCGCCACTTAGATCGCGGCAGCGATGACGTGCATGCGCATCTTGCACGCGCACCAGATCGAAATACTGCTCCCAATAGGGCCGCTCTTCTTCCAGGGGCAGATCGCAAAAGCAGATTTCCACCCAGCGAACGGCGCCGTCCTCGCGCCAGCGGGCCTCGCTCATATTGCGCAAATACTCGTCTCCCGCCACGGAACCTTGACCGAGCGTTCCCTGTTCGATCGCAGCCTTCAGCGCTGCTTCTTGACCTGGCTTAACGCGAGCGGTGACGAGATATCGCATACAGTCCCTACGAGTATCTGGAAGAATCCGAGAGCCGGGCGTCCAGAACCGTCGCCCAAGCACAATGAATTCTAGTGCGGAAGTCAAACCGTCCTCGGCGACGAAAGCCTTGGCCCTTGGTCTCCAATGCCGCTCTTCCGCCTCACTCCTTGCCCTCGAACAGCGGCAGCGCTTGCTGCTCGGCCGGATAGGTGATTTGCTCCCCCTCGACCCGGGCGAAAGGCGTCAACGAGTGCGGCTTCGCCGGGCCGCGGCTGATGATGTCGTGAACGGTCCAGCCGCGCACAATCAACGCATCGGCGACCAGCCGGCGATGGCAGCGCCAAGGGACGGCTTCCGAACACATAATGGCCGTCCTCTGTTGGCGGGCGAGCGACATCAATTGCTCGAGGCAGCTTGTGAACTCTTCGGTGGCCATGTAGTCGGCATAGCGATTGAACGCATCGACTCGCCAGCCGTCGTTCGGCGAGTCAGGGGGCCGCTTCGATCGCCGCCCGCCAAGAGCTTGCAGATGATGATATTCGATGCCAGCCGATTCTAGGGCGGCTTGCATGGCGTCTTGATTGAACTGCGGATGGGCCCGCGAGCCTGGATAGCGGCGGATATCGACAAGCAACTGAATCGATTCGCCTTGAAGAAGTTCAAGGAATTCGTCCCATGGACGATTCGAATGGCCGATTGTCCAGATGTCGTTTGGCACGGCAACCATCTCCCGAGGGCAAAGTGTCGCAAACATTATGCCAAAACGCCAAATGCAGGCGCTCACCGGTTATGCCGGGACAAGCAGGGCAGCATGTCGTTGTTTCCTGCGACCGCCAGCGAACTCGCACGCGTGCCGACCTCGATTGCCGTGAACATGCCTACGTCGGCGAGGCGCCGACGAAGGCATGGCACACTGCATAAACCATACGCGCCGAGGATTTCGACCGGCTGCAATTCGTGCCGGGCGATGCGGTAGATCGGAACGTTGAACAGGCCGCCCGCCAGAATGCCGAACACCGCCAGAAAAGCGAGCTGCGGCGCGAGATGGAGCCGTTGCATCGCCCCTTGCATGGCGTCAACGAGCACGATCGGCATCAGACACATCAGCGAAACGGCCGCCACCATGCTCGCGCATCCCAAGGCCGGAAGCCAGCGAGGAACCGGGCGGTAGCCGTTCATTTAGGCGCTCTCAGCTTCGTACGAGTGCTCGTCGTACTCGTCTTCCTCGTCCTCTTCTTCACCTTGTTCGTCGTCCGACTCCTCTTCCTCTTCGGAGTCGTCGTCTTCCTCTTCGTACTCCTCCTCCTCGTCGTCATTGTATTCATCTTCGTCGAGTTCGTCTTCGACTTCTTCCTCTGCTTCATCCTCGACTTCGTCATCGCCATCGAGCAATTCGTCTTCGACTTCTTCATCCTCGTCGGCAGGCGACGGTAGAATCTTGTTGCGAGGCCGCTTGGGCGGCTCGGGCGCCGCGCCGCGCTGGCCGCTCATTTCGTGCCACTGCTCCATGGTGATCAGCACTTCGCGCGCCTGCGAGCCATTATACGCCCCGACGATGCCGTCTTCGGCCATGAAATCGATGAGCCGCGCTCCGCGGCCATAGCCGATGCCCAGCGCTCGCTGCAGCAAAGACACGCTGCCGCGGCCTTCGCGGATCACGATTTCAATGGCCGACTCGTAGAGTTCATCGCGATTCTTGAAGCGGTTCTCGTCCCCTTCGCCCGCCGGAGCGACTTTCAATTGCACCAGTTCCTTGACGAACTCGGGCTCGGTGGTGCCGACGCACTCGACCACGCGATTAATCTCTTCGTCGCTGACATAGGTCCCCTGCCCTCGCAACAGCGTGCTGGTGCCCGGCCACAAAAACAGCAAGTCGCCATTGCCCAGCAGCTTGTCGGCGCCCATCTCGTCGAGCACGACGCGACTGTCGGTGCGGCTGGCGACCTGGAAGGCGATCCGCGCCGGCAAGTTCGACTTGATCAAGCCGGTGATCACGTCGACCGTCGGCTTCTGCGTGGCGAGCACCAGGTGAATCCCGACGGCACGGCTCTTCTGGGCCAGACGGATAATATGGGTTTCCACCTCCTTGGCCGCGGTCATCATCAAGTCGGCCATCTCGTCGGCCACGATGACGATGTACGGCAAATGCGTAGGAATGTTCTTGCGTTCTTCTTCCGATTCGGGCTGCAACCGGTCCATCAGCTCTTCTTCGCCGAGCTGGTTATAGCCCGAGATATGCCGCACGCCCGCACGGGCGAGCAGCGCGTAACGCTCTTCCATCTTGTCGACGGCCCAGGCCAAAATGGCCTCGGCCTTGCGCATGTCGGTTACGACTGGATGCATTAGGTGGGGCAGCGTCTTGTAAGGACTCAACTCCACCATCTTCGGGTCGATCATCAGCATCCGCACTTCGTCGGGACGGCGCGTCATGAGCATCGACACGATGATCGTGTTCAAGCACACGCTCTTGCCGGTGCCGGTACGGCCGGCAATCAATAGGTGCGGCAGCGTGGCCAGGTCGGCCACCAGCGAATTGCCCGAGACGTCTTTGCCCAGGTAGATCGGGATTCGCATCTTTTGCGCTTTGCCGTTCGCCTCTTCGATCACTTCGCGCAAACGGACCAGTTGGCGCTCTTCGTTCGGCACTTCGATGCCGACCGTATTCTTGCCCGGAATGGGCGCCACGATGCGCACGCTCGGCACGCGCAGCGCAATGGCCAGGTCGTCGGCCAGGCTGGTGATCTTCGACAATCGCAAGCCGGCTTCCAGCTCCACCTCGAACTGCGCGATGACGGGCCCCGTTTCGATCTCGACGACTTTGACGTTGAAACCGAAATTGGCGAACGTCTTTTCCAGAATCTTGGCTTTTCTTCGCACCTCCTTTTCCTGCTCTTCGAAAGCGAACGGCTCGCTTTCCATGAGCAAATCGATGGGCGGCAACTCGTAGTCGGCCGCCTCTTTCGTTTGGCTGACGGCCGCGTCGAGTTCGTGCATCACTTCTTCGCGATCGTCTTTCTTCTTCAACGGCGGCCGCACGCGCGGTTCGCTCGCCGGTTCCGTCTTGGCGGCCGAGGTTTCGGTCTTGGCCGCGGCTGCCGGTTTCTTTTCCTCCTTCGTTGCAGTCGTTTCTTCGGTTTCCTCTTCCTCCTCCTCTTCTTCCTCTTCCGCCGTCGATTCGACCGGCTTGCCGGAGATGCGTATCTGCAGCGGCGCCGAGCTGGTCAGGTCCTCGTCGTGGATTCCGCCCAGATCGGTCCGCGGCCGCGAGCGGCGCTTCTCATACATTTGCCCCACGCCGCCAATCGCCATGCCCACGCCTTTGGCCGGCCCTGCCACCAGCCACGTCGAGACGCGCACCAAAAGGTAATCGGTCGAAAGTAACAGCCCGCCCGCCAGCAGGCTGATGGTCAGGATATAAGCGCCCGCGGTGGCGAAATGCATTTCCAGCAGCGCTCGGCCCGAGGCGCCCAGATAGCCTCCTGCCCCGATGGCCGGCCCCGGCGAAAGTTGCGGCAGCGCCAGCGCGGCGAACGTGGCAAATCCGGCTAGCGCCATCAACCAACCAGCGCCGCGCAGCCAACGTTCATTGATCGGTTGCCGACGCAAGAGTGCGGCGTCGAGCACGCCGAGTGAAATCAGCAAGAAGTAAGCGCCGAGTCCCAGCCCTTCAAACAGCGCTCGCGAGACGAGCGCGCCCGCGCGGCCACAGGCATTATGGATTTCGTGCCGCGGAGGGTAGACGAGGCTGCTGGGCGGATCGGCCGGGTCGTAGGTGGCCAGCGAGACCGCCAGCAAGACGGTCGCGGCCAGCAACGCAAGCGCAGCAAAATCGGTTTTGAAATTACGCGGTTCGAGCATGGAGGTCGGTGGTCTCGTGACGAGACTGCTTTGCGCCGTAAGCGACAAAGGCAACCGGAAGGGGCTCATCCATGCCCGACACTAGTCCGTTACTTATCTAGTTCGGCAGTTGCGGCGCGCGGCTGCCAGTTTCGTTCGAGGCGCCCGCGAGGTTTGCCTGCGGGGCAAACGGGGAGAGATCCGTGCGGTGGGAACAATCGGCAGGAAGCTTTCTCGAGACTTCCCCGCATGGAAGTCTAGCTCACTGGGCAAGTTGCTAATGCGGCAGCGATCGAGCCGACCTGCATTTCCCGCATCGGCGCAGTCCGGTTGTAACGCTTAGGCCGGCGGCAGCGAGTTGTCGCGCGAGGTGCAGCAGTGCAGTTACGCGTCAGACTTGATGGATTCGTGAATGCCATCCCACAGCGCAAGTCGGGCCTGTAAAGCGGCAACTGCCGTCTCGGCGGCTTCGTCCCACTTCGACGCGTCCGTCTGGCAGAGATACGTCATCAGCCGAGCCGCCATCGGTCCATGTTCTTCGCCATCCAAGTCGATGTGCCGATGCAGATAGAATCTGAACAAGTCCAACCCGCC
>JAICIG010000256.1 GCA_025924495.1 Pirellulales bacterium
CACCGACCTGTCGACGTTGCGTTCGCACCGCGAGCGGCTTTCGGGCGGCGGCCGGCCGTCGGGTCCGTTGTCGTTCATGCGGGTCTACGATCAGATTGCCGCGGTCGTCAAAAGCGGCGGCAAGACGCGTCGCGCCGCCAAGATGCAGTCGATCAAAGTCTGGCATCCCGACGTGATGGAATTCATCGAGTGCAAGGCCAAGGAAGAGAAGAAGGCCCGCATTCTGATTCAGAACGGCTACGAGTCGAACTTCAACGGCGAAGCTTACAGCTCGATTCTGTTCCAAAATGCGAACCTGTCGGTGCGAGTGACCGACGACTTCATGCAAGCCGTCGTGGAAGACAAGCCCTGGACCACGCACTGGGTCACCGATGCGACGAAAGCCGGCCCGAGCTTCCAGGCTCGCGATGTACTGGCCAAGATGGCCGAAGGCGCCTGGTACTGCGGCGATCCGGGCGTGCAATACGACACGACGATCAATCGCTGGCATACTTGCCCGAACTCGGGCCGGATCAATGCCTCGAACCCGTGCTCGGAGTACATGTTCCTCGACGACACGGCCTGCAACCTGGCCAGCATCAACCTGATGAAGTTCCGCCTCGACGACGGCTCGTTCGACGTCGATCGGTTCCAGGCGGCTTGCCGCATCTTCTTTGTCGCCCAGGAAATCCTGGTCGACCATGCCAGTTACCCGACCAAGCGGATCGCCGAGAACAGCCACCGCTTCCGGCCGCTGGGCCTGGGCTACTCGAACTTGGGCAGCCTGATCATGACGAGTGGCCAGGCTTATGACTCGCCCGGCGCGCTCGGCCTCTGCGGCGCCATGACCGCCTTGCTGCACGGCTCTGCGAATCTCTGCAGCGCCGAATTAGCCGCGGCCGTCGGTCCGTTCGACGGTTATGCCGAGAACCGTGAGCCAATGCTCCGCGTGATGCAGATGCACCGCGACGCCGTCGAAGCAATCGACGACGCCTGCCCCGCGTATCTGAAAGACGCGGCCCGCGGCGTCTGGGAAGAGGTGCTGGAAAACGGCCGGCTGTACGGCTTCCGCAACGCTCAGGCGACCGTGCTGGCGCCGACCGGCACCATCAGTTTCCTGATGGACTGCGATACGACCGGCATCGAGCCCGACATTGCTTTAGTGAAGTACAAGCAGTTGGCCGGCGGCGGCATGCTGAAGATCGTCAATCAGACGGTCCCCTTAGCCCTGAAGACGTTGGGCTACGACCAGCCGGAGATCGATTCGATCCTGGCCTACATCGATCGCGAAGATACGGTCGAAGGCGCCGCCGATCTGAAGACCGAGCACCTGCCCGTGTTTGACTGTGCGTTTCAGCCGCGAAACGGCACGCGATCGATTCCGTGGCGCGCCCACGTGCGGATGATGGCGGCCGCTCAGCCATTCCTGTCGGGCGCCATTTCGAAGACCGTCAACATGCCTCGCGACACGACCCCGGCCGATATCGCCGAGGCGTATCTGGAAGGTTGGCGGTTGGGCCTCAAGGCCCTGGCCGTCTACCGCGACGGCTCGAAAGAGAGCCAGCCCCTCTCGACCAGCACCGAGGGAGGCAAGGCTGCTGAGAAGCAGAAGGCCGTTCCGCGACGCGAGCGCTTGCCCGACACGCGGCATTCGGTCACGCACAAGTTCAATATCGCCGGTCACGAGGGTTACATCACCGTCGGTCTGTATGAAGACGGCCGGCCGGGCGAGTTATTCATCACCATGGCCAAAGAAGGTAGCACCATCGGCGGTTTGATGGACTGCTTCGGCACCGCCGTGTCGATGAGCTTGCAATACGGCGTGCCGCTGGAAGTGTATGTGAACAAGTTCTCGCATACCCGCTTCGAGCCGATGGGTCACACGAAGAACCCCGACATCCGCATTGCCAAGAGCATTGTGGACTATATCTTCCGCTGGCTTGGCATCACGTTCCTGCCCGGTTATCGCGAGGCAAGCGCGGGGCTGCCCGTGGCGGCTGAGACGGGTTCCGGCAAGGAGCTGTCAGGAGAAGAATCGCCGGGGGAGGTTAGGCCCGCCGCCATGAAGGCTGGCGGGCAGAATGCCGGGCCTGGATTGCCCAAAACCAGCGCGACCAAGGCGGCGTCCGCCGTGAAGGCGCCGGCTAATGGCGCCGCGAAGACCGTTGCCAAGAACGGGGCCGTAACAAACGGCGCATCGGCCAACGGCAATGGCGCTGGTCACTCCACGGGCGACGGCATCGCTAGCTTGCTGGAGCGAGCCGGCGTGGCGCCCAAGTGGGATCTGGCTGCGGGGGCCAGCGGCCGCAGCGATCAGTTTGCCAGTTTCCAGGTCGACGCTCCGGCCTGCGACAACTGCGGAGCGATCACCGTCCGCAACGGCAACTGCTATCTCTGCCACAATTGCGGCAATAGCATGGGTTGTTCTTAGTCGATTCAATGGGTTGCTCGTAATGGACTGTCGGGAAGGGATCCCGCGAGCAACCCTTTTTTGATTTCTTCATTCGCCGCTCTCGGATCAAATCCGGGAGCGGCGTTTTTGTTGGTAAGCAAGGAGATAGAAGTCAGGAGCCAGGAGTGGTCCGGTCGGCTCTCACTATTTTCCCGCTCCCTCTTTAGCAATCAGGGCATCAAACCGTTCGCGGTTGCGGCGCAAATAGCGGCGGCATTCGGCAATCAGTTGCTCGCCGTCGGCATAGCCCAGGGCATGGGCCAGTTTCGCCAGTTCGATGTGATCTTCTGGAAGCACGCGGCTGACGCAATTCATCAACCGCAATCGCGACTCGACAGAACGCAGAAAGCGATAGCTGCCGCTGAGATACTCGTAGTCTTCGCTGCTGACGTGGCCGGCCTGGTGCAGTGCGGCTAGCGCGGCCAGCGTATTGGGCGAACGCAAGGCGGCATTCTCGCGGCCATACTTGAGCTGGTACATCTGCACCAGAAACTCAATGTCGACGATCCCGCCCGGTCCGCGTTTGATGTTGCCCGGCGGCGCCGATTCTTCCATCCGGCGTCGCATGACGCTGATCGCCTGCGCGTCGGCCTGTTGCCAGGGATGGTCGAAGGCCGCTCGCGCCACGAGCTCATTGGCGGCTTCTTCCGACTCGCGGCTGGCCATGATCGGCCTTGCTTTGCAGAGCGCTTGCCGTTCCCAAAGCTGGCCGTCCCCCTCGGCAAAATAGCGGGCGAACTCCTGATAGGTTGTCGCCAGGGCGCCGCTGCGACCCGTCGGACGCAACCGGAGATCGACCTGGTACAACTTGCCGTAGGGGCCGAGCTGGCTGACCGTTTTGACGATCCGCTGGCCAAGCTCGCTGAAGAAGTGCTGGTTGTTGGTCGGATTGCCGCGGCGGCCGCGTTTGTCGAACACGGTAGGCCCGTCGGCCTCGTACACAAATACCAAATCGAGATCGCTCTGGTAGTTCAGTTCGCGGCCGCCCAGCTTGCCGAGCGCCAAGACAGCCAGTTGGCAAACCTCTCCTGCCCGCGGCCCTTCGCCAATGGTCGGTTCGCCCAACTTCGACGCCAGCTTGTCGTATTCGCGGCGGGCGATCTCTTCAAGGCAGACCTGGGCAATGTCCGACAGCGCCGCTGTCGTGGCGTGCACGTCTTCTTTGCCAAGGATGTCGCGCACGCCGACTCGCAACTGCATCGTGTTCTTGAAACTGTGCAGGATTGGATCGACATCCTCCGCCGCACGGGCCATCTCGTTGAGCGTGCCGCGCAGGTCCTGCATGCTTGGCAGCTTGTTCAGCACCAGGCTGTCCATCAGCTCGTCGATCATGCCGGGATGGCTGATCAACATGCCCGAGAGCAGCGGGCTGGACGAACACAGCTCGACGTACAAGTTCATCGAGGGCGGGTTGAAGCTAAATAGCTCCCACAACACTCCTTTGCCCCCGAGCGAATCGCTGACTTTTTCCAGGTTGACCAGCGTGGAGTCCGGGTCGGGCGTGGCGGCAATGGCCTTCAACAGCCGCGGTGCAATGGCTGCCAGGAAGTGGCGGCAGCGCCGCGTCAGTAGAAACCGCAGCTTCTCCGTCGCCAACGACGCGAGGTTCTGATACGCCAACTGCACGTCGCGGAACGGATAGCGCCCCAGCACTTCGGCAATCCGCGCGGGAGGCGGCGCCGGGTCGAGCACGAGGTCGACCTCGGGTTCGGTCTGCGCGTCGTCGCCGAAGGCGTCATGCAGCAGATGATCGAGAATCTTGCGATTGACCGCGGTTTTGTTCTGATAGTCGGCCTCGAAACCGGCCAGTGCCGAACGCTGCGGGCCGTCGACGTAACCCATCCGAATCGCCAGCTTGCGCATTTCGTCGGGATCGTCGGGAAGCAAATGCGTCTGTAGATCGAACATAATTTGCAAGCGATGTTCGATCTTCCGCAAAAAGCCGTAGTTCTCCTCCAGCAGTAATCGCTCTTGGTGCGTCAAGCAGCCGACGTTTTCCAACTGGGCGATCGCTTCCAGGGTATTGCCCGTGCGGACGGCCGGCAGGTCGCCGCCATTGAGCAACTGCAGGAACTGAATGGAGAACTCGATGTCGCGAATGCCGCCGTGCCCCGTCTTGACGTTGCGTCCTTCGTCCCCCGCGCTGATCGTACGATGTTCGATGCGGCGTTTAAGCGCCTTGATGCCCGTAATGTCCGCCAGCGAAAGATAGCGGCGATAAATCCACGGTTCGAGATGGGCCAGGAACTGATTGCCCAGGTCCAAGTCGCCGGCAATCGCCCGGGCCTTCACATAAGCCTGGCGCTCCCAGGTGCGGCCCATCACGTCGTAGTACGACATGGCGGCTTCCAGGCTGTGCACCGTCGGCCCGCGTTCTCCTTCCGGGCGCAACCGCAGATCAACGCGATAGGCGTGGCCTAGCTCCGTCGATTCGGTCAGCAGTTTCACGACGTCGCGCGCCAGTCGATCGAAAAACTCGACATTGGTGATCGGCCGCGGTCCGTTAGTCTTGCCGTCGCCCTCGTAGAGAAACACCAGGTCGATATCGCTCGAGTAATTCAGCTCAATGCCGCCGAGCTTGCCCATCGCCAGGGCGACGAAGCGGGCCGTACGTCCGTCGGCCAGCAGCGGCCGGCCGCGCTTCTGCTCCAATTGCCGCCGCGCGAACCGCAAGGCGCCTTCCACAATGGCGTCGGCCAGGTAAGAAATCTGCGAGGTGACCGTCTCCAACCGCTGGTTGCGAATCAGATCGCCGTACGAAATCCGCAACGTTTCGCGGCGTTTGAACCGTCGCAGGGCCGTCATCGCCGCAGCCGCATCGTCGAGCGCGTCGACCTCGCTCGCCAATTCCGCCACGAGCATGTCGCGCGTCACCGGTTGGCCTTCGGTCATCCGCAGCAAGTCGTATCCGTGCGGATCGCGGATCAACAAATCGCTGAAGTGCTGGCTGGTGGAAAAAATCTGCAGCAAGATCGGCAGCGATTCGCGGTCGCGCTCGAACAACGAGCCTAACGAGAGCGGACTGCGCGCGGCGCTGACAAACCGCTCGAGGTTGTTCAGCGCCATATCCGGATCGCTGGAACGCGGCAACTGCTCGGTCAGGATATCGCAGACGGTCGCCAGCAGATCGAGCGTCAACCCGGCGGTCGCCATCCTGACCAGGTTGGCGTGGGCCCGCGCGACATCGGATACTTTCCAGGCCCGCAACCAGGCCGCCGCCGCAGCCGGGTCGTCGAGATAACGGTGCAGTTGATCAATTTGCATCGGCGGATGGTTCCATCACGGCAGCACTTCAATGGTGATGTCCGGGGAGGCAGCCAGTTAATTGTCGTTTGTCAGAAAAATGTGCCTCGGCACGCCGAACTCGAACGCTTCCTAAACCGTAAGTTAGCAATGGCGGTTTTGCGGCGATTCAAGCATTGCCATTGCCTTCCGCGGGCGCGGACGCAGGGCTGTGAACCTCGATTTCATTCACTAGCAACAGGTCGATGATGCTGAAAGAATCATCGGCATGATGCACGATCATGGTGCGCCCGCTCGGCGAGTGAGAGAGCAATTCGCTGTGCGCCACGCAGAAGTCGCGGCCGTCGGCCATGTGGATTGTGAAGGGACGGAAAGGACGGGCTTGATGCACGTTGCGAAGCTGTTCAATTGTCATCGCATGCCTTTATGAAATGACGAGTGGATAAACTTCGGGGCCGACGTGCTGCGTCACCACGCTGGCGAACAGCGTAAAGGCGTTGGCGTCATAGACTGCGACGGGCACGAACCGGCCAATCAGGCGGCGATTGCCCTCGAAGACGACAATTCGGTCGCAATTCGTGCGGCCGGTCAATTGCAGTACATCCCCTTCGGCGGCCTGCTTGCGGCTGGTCTTGCTCGGCCCTTCGACCAACACGGTCGCCGTGCGACCCAGGAATGCCTGGTTGTCTTCTTCGCTGATCGCATTTTGAATGGCCAGCAGTTCGTTGTTTCGCTCGCGCTTCACCTCTTCCGGTACGTCGTCGGGAAACCGCTCGTCGGCCTTCGTTCCTGGCCGTGCGCTGTATTTGAAAATAAAGCTGTTCTTGAAGCGACCTTCGCGCACCAACTCGGCCGTAGCCTGAAAATCGGCGTCGGTCTCGCCGCAGAAACCCACGATCCAATCGCTGGTGACGGCGGCATCGGGGATCGTCTCGCGGATCCGCGACAGCATCTCGCGATAATCTTCCACCGTGTAGCCGCGCTTCATCCGCCGCAACACCTCGTTCGAGCCGCTTTGACAGGGCACGTGCAGGTAATGCGAACACTTGGGCAGATCGCGGACGGCTTGCAGCAGATCGTCGGTCATATCCTTAGGATAATTCGTGACGAACTTGATGCGATCGATCCCTTCGATTTCATGCAGCCGGTTGATCAGATCGGAAAGCCGCGTCGTGCGGCCGTCGGCCGCGTGGCGGTAGCTGTTGACCGTCTGCCCCAAGAGCGTGATCTCGCGGCAACCCTCGTCCGCTAGCTTGCGGACTTCGGCTTCGATCTGAGCGGCGGGTCGGCTCTGTTCGGGACCGCGCACCGAGGGGACGATGCAGTAGGTGCAGAACTTGTCGCAACCAATCATGATCCGCACGAACGCCTGGTAGGGGCTCGGTCGCATCTCCTCGTCGCGGAGCGGATCGTAGCTCTCAAAGCTCTGCTCAATTTCGGTGCGGCTGCCGGCAGAGCGATCGAGGCTCACCTCCATCCGCTGGCCGCTGCCGGCGGCGACTTCTTCCAGCAGTTTGGGGATCTGGTGCAACTGCCCCGGGCCCACGACCAGGTCGACGTAAGGGGCGCGTTCGAAGATCAGCTTCTGATCTTTCTGGGCCATGCAGCCCAGCACGCCGATGATTTTGTCGGGATGTCGCTGCTTCGCGTTTTTCAATCGCCCGAGGGCGCTATAGATTTTGTCCTCGGCATGCTGCCGCACGCTGCACGTATTGAACAGAATCGTGTCCGCCTGCTGGGGCGTGTCGACCAGACGATAGCCCTGGCGGCGCAGGCTGGCGACGACCAGCTCGCTGTCGAGCATGTTCATCTGGCAGCCGACGGTTTCGATATACAGCTTGCGATCCATGAATCAACCAAACGGAACCCTGGCCTAAGCGGACAAGCGTCGCCGCTCATCTCAGGCGGCGCCTTTGCGAGCCGTCTGGGCCTTAGCCTCTTTGTCTTTTGCTTCTTTCTTGCGCGCCTGCGCCGTCTCGATTTGCCGGCGGAACTCGGCCAGTAGCCGATTACGCTGCGCAAGCATCAAGCGCACCAGGATCATTACCGCCAGGTAACTGACCCCGACCAACAACGCCACATCCCAACCATCCATGGTCACCTCGGCCCATGCCAAAACCGTGCGAAGGGCAAGCCTCCTATCTTAACGCGCCGCCCCGTCTGGCCGCGAGGGGGATTTGTCCGGCGGCTCGGCCGCTTTCCGCCGCCGGCCCCGCCAAGATCCGGCGATTTGCCATGCCCGATGACAAGGCGGGCTAGAGCAGGACCTTGGGAAGATCGGCAGAACCTGCGGTTGCCCGAATTTCTTCCCGCCTCGCATCTTTCTCCCCGCCTCGCATCTTGGGCGGAATCTCTCCTTCCCTCGCTCCGTGTGTTACCATGTGAGGCCAACCCAGGCATTTGCGACGCCTCAATGTTTTCCTTCCGGGATTTGTACCGCCATGAAACACTCTTTCCACTTCTCCGCTGTCGCCCTTCGAATCTTGCTGCTGGGAGCCATAGGGATGTCAAGCGACGCACTGATTCACGCCGCTGAGAGTTTCCCGCCAATCTCGGAGCTTCCATCGAATCCGGCCCTGCCAGATCCGCTGGTGATGCTCAATGGCGAGCGCGTGAAGACCAAGGATGACTGGTACAACAAACGCCGGCCGGAACTGAAGGAGCTGTTCCAATACTACATGTACGGCTACGCGCCGCCGGCCCCGGACAAGATTGATGCAAAGATGGAGCGGACCGATCCAAAGTACTTTGGCGGCAAGGCGACGAAGAAAGAAGTCGTCATCTCTTTCGGTCCCAAAGGCACGCCGCCGATTCATCTGCTGCTGGTCGTGCCAAACGAGCGCAAGGGCCCGGCGCCGGCGTTCGTCGGCATTAACTTCTGCGGCAACCACACGCTCGTCAACGATCCGAGCGTCGACCTGCCGCGAGTTTGGATGCCGCCGCACTGCCCGGGCTGCATCGACAATAAAGCGACCGACGCAGGGCGCGGCAAGCAGATCGACGTCTGGAACCTGGAGGGCTCGATCGATCGCGGCTATGCCGTGGCCACGTTCTATTCGGGTGACATCGATCCCGACAAGCCCGACTTCACGGATGGCGTCCATCCGCACTACTTCAAACCCGGTCAGACGAGGCCCGGCCAGCACGACTGGGGGACGATTGCCGCCTGGGCCTGGGGCATCAGCCGGGCGGTGGATTACCTGGTCACGGACAAGGACATCGACGCCAAGCGGATCGCCGTCGTGGGGCATTCGCGATTGGGCAAGACGGCGCTGTTGGCGGCGGCGATGGATGAGCGAATCGCGATGTCAATTCCGCTGCAGGCCGGTTGCGGCGGTACCGCGCCCAGCCGCGGCAAGATCGGCGAGCCGGTCAAGCGGATCAATGAAGTCTTCCCGCACTGGTTCAACGATGAATTTCCGTTGTTCAACGAGCAGGTTGAAAAGCTGCCGTTCGATCAGAATTGCCTGGTCGCCCTGGTGGCGCCGCGGCCGGTGCTATTCGCCAACGCAGTCGAAGACGAGTGGGCAAATCCTGTCGGGCAGTTCGAAGTGCTCAAGGCAGCCGACCCGGTCTATCGCTTTCTCGGCGCCGGCGGACTCGACGCTCAAGAGATGCCCGAGCCTGGCAAGCTGGTCGACAGCACGCTCGGCTATTTCATCCGCCCCGGCAAGCACTCCATGAGCAAAGTCGACTGGGAAGCCTTTTGGAACTTCGCCGATAAGCATTTCGGCAAACCGTAAATAAGGCAATCACAGTTCCTGGGTGGCATGCTTTCACGCCAACTGCGTTGTGCTGAGCTATCGATCTTGCAAAAGATCGCGGGCATCGTCGTCCCGGCGCTTTTTCAAATCGCTCAGGATCGGCCAAGCAATAATCACCGGGACGGACGCGGAATATACCCAACGATATGGGATAGGGAAGTACGTGATGGCTAACTTGGCCCCCACGAGGGAGCATGCACAGCCAGCCGCCTCAAGGATGCGATCCCACGAAAATAACGGTTTTGACTTCGAGATTTGAAATGGGACCGGCGCCTTGTACAGGTTCTCGTCCATCCAGCCATTCTAATCTCTGCGCACGAAAAAGCCCTGCGGGGCGCGGCGAGCGCGCTGGGCTAAAGTTGTGGCGCCGAGGCCGATGATTGGCCGTTGGTAGGGCCGTAGAAAAGCCTCTGGTAACGACGCACGAGCACGAACACGCGGTCCAGCGCCTCAAGGGCCATGTCGATGTTCTCGACGTGAAGCAGTGCGTCGTCCCCGCCTACTGCGAGCCCAGCCTGAAAAAGCTTGAGCAATGCTGCTCGCCCGGCTTCGGTGTTACCAGCCGCGACGTAGACCCCTTCGGCGTACTCCTCTTCGAACAACTCAATGTCCGCCCGGGACGCCGCGCGTGCGAATTCTTCCGGTGATAGCTCTCTCATCAGATCGTCTTCTAGTTGAACTGAAATCGGAGAGACATGGACGCATTCTAGCCGATTGTGACTGGTCGCCGCGACCGGGAAGGCCGCCGAATAGCCTCGTCGCGCAGCAAGACGCGGCAATCGACGCCCGATTCGCCTCTTAGGCCAGAATATCCTTTACCACCTTCCCTTCCACATCCGTCAGCCGGAAATCGCGGCCTTGGAAGCGGTAGGTGAGCCGCTCGTGGTCGATGCCGAGGCAGTGGAGCAGCGTGGCGTTGACGTCGTGCACGTGGACGGGGTTGGCGGTGACGTTGTAGCTGAAGTCGTCGGTCTCGCCATGAACGATGCCCGGCTTGATGCCGCCGCCGGCAAACCACATGGTAAAGCAGCGAGGGTGATGATCGCGGCCGTAGTTGTCCTTGGTCAGCGTGCCCTGGCTGTAAATCGTGCGGCCGAACTCGCCCCCCCACACCACGAGCGTGTCGTCGAGCAGTCCGCGTTGCTTCAGATCCTTCACCAACCCCGCGCCCGCCTGATCGACGTCTTTGGCCTGCAGGCGGATGTTGGCCGGTAGACCGCCGTGGTGGTCCCAGCCGCGAATGAAGACCTGCGTAAACCGCACGCCCCGCTCCGCCAGCCGGCGGGCGAGCAGGCAGTTGTAGGCGAATGAGCCGGGATCTTTCGCTTCGGGTCCGTACAGATCGAGCACGTGCTGCGGCTCTTGAGAGATATCGGTCAGTTCGGGCACCGAGGTTTGCATGCGATAGGCCATTTCGTACTGTGCGATACGGGCCGTGATCTCCGGATCGCCCAGTTCGGCCAGTCGTTTCTGATTGAGCGCGGCCAGGCCGTCGAGCATCCGACGACGGCCGGCGCCATCTACGCCCGGCGGATTCGAGAGATACAACACGGGGTCGCCGCTGGAACGCAGCGCCACGCCTTGATGCTTGGTCGGCAGGAAGCCGGCGCCCCACAGCCGCGAGAACAGGGCCTGGCTGCCCGACTTCGAAGTCCAGCGCGAGTGCAGCACGACGAACGCCGGCAAGTCCTGGTTCGGACTGCCGATGCCGTACGAAAGCCAGGCGCCCATGCTCGGCCGGCCGGGCAATTGGCTGCCGGTTTGAATGAACGTGATCGCCGGATCGTGGTTGATCGCCTCGGTGTTGACGCTCTTCACAATCGCAATGTCATCGACGATCGAGCCGGTGTGCGGCAACAGCTCGCTGAGCCAGGCGCCATGCTTCCCGTACTGCTGGAACTTGAATAGCGACGGCGCGATGGGGAACCGCGCCTGGCCTGAAGTCATCGTCGTGATTCGCTGGCCGTTACGGACCGAGTCGGGCAGCTCTTTACCGTGCAGGCGCGCGAGCGCGGGCTTGTGGTCGAAGA
>JAICIG010000257.1 GCA_025924495.1 Pirellulales bacterium
ACGATGCCCCTCGAGGTATGGATGGCGCAATACTGCCCGCCCGGCCAGCGATAGCTCGCGCCAATGGCCGAACCCTCGGGCAATTCGAGCACTCGCTGCGAGGCTTGCGGGAGTGAAGCAGTCATCAAGAGCCTCCTGGCGGCCGTCGACGCCGGAATACGAACTAAGCGCCTGCCGTTGTTCTAGGCGGATGGCGGACGCAGAGCAAGCGGGGCCGTTTGAGTTCCGGAGCGCGGGCGCCTGCATCGTCTGGATGGTCCAAGACAAGCCAAAGGCGTGAAGCTGGTCGGCATTTCGTGTATGTTCGCCCTGTTTTGGAATATAGTGCGGTTGGTAATAGCCGTTCTTTCCGAACAAGCGCAATGACCTCCGTCGACGAACTGATCCTAGCCGAAGACGTTCTGGAAACGCGGCGCCGCGCCGAAAAACGGCGTCACTTGTTGTTTCTAGGCGTGGCGGGATTCGTATTAGCGATGGCATTGGCGCTGGAAGTCCGTCCCGATGAACGCGTCAACTTTCGCGGCCTGGCGAACTGGCCGCTGCCACACGCGTGCTACTCGCGCGCCATTCTGGGCGTTCCCTGCCCCGGTTGCGGTTTGACGCGCAGTTTCATTTACTTGGCGCGAGGCGAGTGGCAACAGGCATGGCGCCAACATCGCCTCGGTTGGCTGGTCGCGGCGCTCGTCGCCTTTCAATTCCCCTACCGCGCGTGGGCGCTATGGCGAGGCGGTCGCTCCTCTTTCAGCCCGAGATTCGCCACGACGTGCGCCATCGTGTTGATTGCGCTACTGGCGGCCAACTGGGGGCTGCAATTGTTGCAGAACCACTAGCGCGGGAGCAAAGAGGCCGCTGCAGCCGCTAGGCCGCGGCGTTTGGCGCCGGAAACTCGCGAGAGACGGCCAACACTTCGTCCAACACTCGGCCGTTGGTGGCAATGGCTTCGCCGCCGTAAATGGTCGGCTGACCTTTCCAGTCAGTGAAAGTTCCGCCCGCCTCTTCCAGAATCGGCTGCAAGGCGGCGCAATCCCAGACGTTCATCACCGGATCGACCATCGCTTCGGCGCGCCCCACCGCCACCAGCAAATAGCCGTAGCAATCGCCCCACGTACGCGTCAGGCGAGAGGCGGCCTCCAGCCGCTCGTACGCTTTGCGGCGGCCGACTCGATCGAACGTTTTGACCTCCGAGGTCAGGAATAAGCCTTCCGATAACGTCGTTTTCGCCGAAACACGGGCGGGCCGCGGCGCCGAGGAACCGCGAACGTACCAAGCCCCCTGGCCGACCGCCGCCGAAATCATTTCGTCGAGCGCGGGAATGTAAATCACCCCTGCCACGCTTCTTGACTCGAACTCGACGCCAATCAGCGTACCGTAGAGTGGCACGCCGGAAATGAATGACTTGGTGCCGTCGATCGGATCGAGGATCCAACGATAGCCCGACGTGCCCGGCCGCTCGGGAAATTCCTCTCCCAGAATGGCATCTTCGGGGAACGCCGCGGCGATCCGCTCTCGCAGCAATTCCTCGGCTTGCCGATCGGCCACGGTGACGGGCGATTGATCGTGCTTGAGTTCGACAGAGTAGTTGTCTTGGCAGTAATAACGAAGCGTAACGGCGCCCGCCTGGCTAGCGAAGTCTTGGGCCTTTTGGAGCCGTGCGGTGAGATCGGTTTCGGACATGCCGCCCAGCCTAACGTTCGCCGTCGCGGCTGCCAAGCGAACCGGCGAGGAACTCTTTTTGCCGTCGTCCTCAAAGGCGGCGCCAAACTTTAAGTCTGGCGCCGCACCGGTGCGAATAAGCGACTAGCTCACCAGTTCAGGCTCGATGGCAAAAGCTACGAGAGGTTCCGGGTCGGCCAGCAGGTCGGCCAGCGTCGCGGCCGCCAACTGCTGCCGTGTGACCTGTGTCACGCGCGACAACGTCTGCTCCAAGCGAGCCTGGCAGCCGCCGGATAAGCCGTCGCGAATCGGCAAGGTGGAAACCAGAGGACCCTCGATTGCCTCGATCACCTCCAGCAAGGAAATCTCCGCGGGATCCCGACCTAGGAAATAACCCCCTTCGACGCCGCGTGAGGAGTTTAAAACCCCATGCGTCACAAGATTGCGCAACACTTGCAGCAAGAAGCGCTCGGGCATATTGCCGGCAGCGGCCAGTTGGTTGCAGGGAACCGGGCCTTTCGAATCGAGTTGAGCCAATTGCAGGGTCGCCTGAAGTGCATAGGCGACGGTACGCGACACCCTCATTTCATTCCCCCTTGTTTAAACCGTTCTGGTTTTTTGACGCCAGCCAAAAGACAGGACGCGGGCTAGCGTATGAGCGAGATGTCAACGAGACAGATTAGTCCCGTGCGGATTATGGACATTCCGGAAGAGAATTGCTACAGAAGTCCAAGATTTTTTAAAAAAAATTTGCCGGCGGAATACCTATGAAACGCCGACGCAAAGTTTCCGCACAGGCGGCCAGAGACAAGCAGGCGCCCAGCCGATGGCCAAGTGATCAGCCGCTCACCGGACGAGTGTCCGGCGCAGCATGCTTTTCTTCGCTGCGGTAGGTATGCCAAACAAGCAATGCCGCCCCGCACACTAGCAGGCTGTCGGCCAGATTGAAATTCGGCCAGACCCACGTCTGATATTGGAACAGAATCCAATCTCGAACGGCATAGATCCGTAGACCGGGGCGGCCGGGCAGCGACCACAACCCGAGGCGGTCGTAGAGGTTGCCGAGAATGCCGCCCATCACGCACCCCAGCGCGATGGTCAGCAAGCGATCTCGAGCGGCGCCGGCGACAAACAGCCAATAGAGAATAAATGCCGCGGCGGCAACCGACAAACTGGCGAACAGCCAGACCTTGCCTTGCCCCATGCCGAAGAGCGCCCCTTGGTTCAGGCTGGTCTGAAAGCCGCAATAACCTTCGCACAGCCACCAGGTGCGGCCGCCCGGCGCCCCTAAGGCGGAAAACACCAAGTCCTTGGTTGCCAGATCGGCAAGGCATCCCAGCCCGCCGATCAGCAGGAAAAGACAATATCGGTTCGCTGGAACCGCCCTCATGGCCGCACTCCTTGGCCGTAATTAGGGTTGGCCGAGAGAAATGGAACCTCGGCAGATGATCTAACCGCGCTCTAACTGCCCGGCGCATTTAACGCAGTGGGCAACATACGGGAGAGCATTTAGGCGGGCCTTGGGAATCTTGGCGCCGCACTCATCGCATTCGCCGTAAGTGCCGTCTTCAATTCGTTCTAGAGCCAGTTCGATGGCTTCGAGGGTGCCTTCCTCGTTCTCCATCAAGCTTAACGTGAATTCTTGTTCGTAGTTGTCGCTGCCCAGGTCCGCCATATGAATTGGCATGCTCGAGAGCTCTCTCCCGCCATCCATGCGGTTCTTCTTGAGCGCAGCGTCAGCCATTTGGGTGACGTCGCCGCGGAGTCTCGCTCGCAAGGCCAGAAGCCGCTCTTTGTAAATCTTCGTCTCTGCCTTCTTCATTACGCTTATCTCCGGCCATTTTATCACAGCGAACCTGCTCCTCGAGGTTCACAGACCTGCCATTTTACGGTCGCTCAAATCGCGAGTCAAACCGCCCGATGAAACGCGCCCGTCGGTTGTAAGCTGCTTCTACATCCTAAGATAAGAGAATCTGATTGGCGGGCCTTTGCCGCCGCGCGCCGCGTTCAGCCTTGATGGTCCTGGTCGCGCGCCGTAGACTAGTCACACGGCGTTTTCCGCGACGCCCCAACTCTCGGAGGCAACAGCCATTAGCGTCACGTCCACGACCGATCTGGCCTTTCAAAGGTGCATCGCTCCCAGTTGCGGAGCGACCTACAGCGTGGACGAGGTTCGGGTCGACTGCGGCGTCTGCGGCAGCCTGCTCGACATCCAATACGACTGGGACCGGCTCGCTCCGCCGACTTCCTGGAAGTTCTTTGAGAACAAGTGGTCCCGGCGCATGGATCCGCTGGCTTTCAGCGGCATCTGGCGGTTCCATGAGTTGCTGCCGTTCGCCCCGCCTAACCAGGTAGTTACCGTCGGCGAAGGCCAGACATTGCTCCATTCCGCCGGCAGCGTAGGCCGGTACGTAGGGCTGAACGAGGGTCGTTTATTCCTGCAATACGAAGGAATGAATCCCTCGGGCAGCTTCAAAGACAACGGCATGTCCGCCGCTTTCACACACGCTCGCATGATTGGCGCCACCCGAGCGGCGTGCGCCTCAACCGGAAATACCAGCGCGTCGCTGGCCCTTTACAGTTCGGTTACGCGGCTAATGAAGGCGGTGATTTTCGTCGGCTCAGGCAAAATCTCTTACGGCAAGCTCTCACAGGCGCTCGACTATGGCGCACTCACCGTACAAATCGCCGGCGATTTCGACGATGCCATGGCTCGTGTGCAGGAAGTCTCGCAGGAACTGGGCATTTACCTGGTCAACAGCGTCAATCCGTTCCGGCTGGAAGGCCAGAAGTCGATTATGTTCCGTGTGCTCGAAGCCCTAGGCTGGGAACCGCCTGATTGGATCGTCGTGCCTGGCGGAAACTTGGGCAACTCCAGCGCCTTTGGCAAGGCGTTCGCCGAACTGAAACAGTTGGGATTGATTGATCGCGTGCCGCGTCTGGCCGTGATTAACGCAGCCGGCGCCAATACGCTCTATCAGCTTTACGAAAAGCGGGGACTGCGCTGGAATGACGGCGCGCTCGACCTGCCGCAAGTGACTGGCTACTACGGCGAACTCGATCGGCACGGTCGCCGAGCCTCGACGATCGCTAGCGCGATTGAAATCAATCGGCCAGTCAACCTGCACAAATGTCTGCGAGCGCTCGAGTTCTGCGACGGCGTGGTGCGCGAGGTCACCGATCAGGAAATCCTCGACGCCAAGGCCCAAGTCGGCGCCGGCGGCCTCGGTTGCGAACCGGCAAGTGCGGCTAGCGTCGCTGGCGCGAAGATATTGCGAAGCGAAGGTGTGATCGGGGCCGATGAACGCGTGGTCTGCATCCTCACGGGCCACCAATTGAAGGACCCGACCGCCACGGTGGCTTACCACACCACCGATCAGGACAAGTTCAACGAGGTCCTCGGCAGCCGCGGCGTCAAGCGCGCCGCCTTCGCCAATCGCGCCGTGGCCGTCTCCAACGATCTCGACGAGATCATCAAAGCGCTGCAGCTGTATAGTTGAGTATCGCGCGAACTCCCTCTCCCTTTGGGAGAGGGCTGGGGTGAGGGAAAGCTGCGAAAACGCGCGGCATTGCATTGAGTGAGGTGGAAACAAATCCGTTTTCCCGTGCGCGTTTTTTCGCGATGAAACGACCGCCAAAAACACCGAACACCACATCCAAAGCTCGCGAACTGCGCCGCAATTCCACCAAACCCGAGTCCCTGCTTTGGAGCGTCCTTCGCGGCGGCCACCTTGGCGGGTTGAAATTTCGACGTCAACATCCTGTTGGCCCGTTTGTCGCGGATTTTTATTGCCATAGCGCCAAACTCGTCGTCGAAGTTGATGGCATGACCCATGACCAGTCAGCAGAATATGATCAGCGGCGCACTGAATACTTGCAGCGCCAGGGCCTGAGAGTGATTCGCGTGATCAATGACGATGTGCTGGGCGACTTAGAAGCGGTCGCTCGCTATATTGCAGGCGAAGCTGGAGTCAGAATCGATTAGCAAATAAAGAACCGAAAGCAGGGCCACCCTCACCCTAGCCCTCTCCCAGAGGGAGAGGGAATTCCAAGAGCCGCATCAACCCGTAACGATAGAAACAATCTCATGTCCGCAACGAAAGTTGCCATTCACGGCGCCGCCGGCCGAATGGGACAACGCTTAATCGCTCTCGCCTCTGCCGATCCAGGTTTGAAAATCGCCGCCGCGCTGGAATCGCCGCAGCATCCTCGCCTGGGCCAAGACGCCGGCCAGGTGGCGGGTGTCGGCAATCTTGGCTTGCCGCTCACCGCCAGGCTCGAAGCGCCCGTCGACGTGGTGATTGATTTCTCGTCGCCGGCCGGCGCGATGGCCATCTTAGAAACCTGTCGCGAGCGCAACGTGCGCCTGGTGTTGGCGACGACGGGACTGGAAGGGGAACACGTCGACCGCATCCGTCAGGCCGGCAAGACGATACCTCTCTTGTGGGCGCCCAGCATGAGCCTGGCGGTCAATCTGGCGATGAAACTCTCGGCGGTGGCCGCCAGCGCACTGAAGGACCATCCCTCGGGCGCCGACGTGGAAATCATCGAGCGTCATCACCGCTTCAAGGAAGATTCTCCCAGCGGCACAGCGCTGAAGTTCGGCGAAATCATCGCTAACATCATGGGCCAGGCTGAAAGCCGCCACGGACGCGAAGGCCGACCTGGCGCACGGCCGCACGGCGAGATCGGTTACCATGCCGTACGCGTCGGCGATAATCCCGGCGAACATACGATTGTCTTTGGCCTGCTCGGCGAAACGTTGGAGATTGCTGTGAAGGCGACGAACCGCGATTGCTATGCCCACGGCGCATTGGCCGCCGCCAAGTTTTTGGCCGACAAAGGTCCCGGCCTTTACAATATGAATGATGTGTTGGGACTGTAGAAAGGCGTCAGGCGTCAGGCGTCAGGCGTCAGGCGTCAGGAGTCAGGCGTCAGGAGTCAGGAGTGAAGGACGAAGAGCGACGTTTCGCTGTTTTATCGTTCTTCATTCCGCCTTTATCCTTCTGTTATGGCGAAGTGCGAAGAGGGCTACCTCTGCGATGTGTGCGGCGGCGATGTGGAAGCGATCACGGAAAGCGACCTGTATTTGCGCTATGTGATCGGTCTGGCTGATCCCGAAGTGTTGCACACCACCCGCGAACGCCATATTCGCTGCAACCCGTCGCTGGCGCAGTTCATCGTCGACAAAGAATTCGAGCCGGTGGCGGTTGAAGGTGCGTTCGACAAGCGGCAGCTCGACCCGGAGTATGTGCGCCAGCGCGAAGAACTCGTGACCCGCGGCTGGCGCCGACTGCGTGAAATCGCCGAACAGCGCATTCCGGCGATCATTGACTATCCGCTGCCCGAAGTTCGAGAACGCATGGCGCGTAAGGCTTAACGCCGCTCAGTTGAGAAGAGCGGCGCATAGCCTGTTAAGTGGCTCACCCCAACTCGTCTCCTGCCGCAAGCGCCACCGCGCCGTGCACCACCATCTCTTCGCCCAGCCGCGCGGGCACGATTTCAAACGTGCCGAGAAAGGGCGGAAACACGTAGCGGTTTACTTCGGCGCGGAGCGGCTGGAACAGCAATTCCTCGCCAATCAGGGAAACGCCGCCGCCGATAACGATCACCGCCGGAGAGACCAGCGTGATCATTTGCGCCAGGCCCCAGCCCAGCGTCTCCCAGGCATGAAACAAGACTCCTTTGGCCAGCGCGTTTTGATCGGCGGCGGCTTCGGCGACCACCTTGGCCGTCAACAGATCCGGATCTCCGTCGCACCGTCGCCAAAGATCGGCGGTCTGCTCTTCGACGGCTTCTTCCGTCTCAATTAAATGCTGACGCACGAGTTCGGGCTTCAGCGGCCTTGAACCGGCGCGGAACGCCACCAACTGGTGATTAATGGCGCCGCCGAGATAGGCCTGCGCGGCGGAGGCGATGCCCCAACCGCTGGCAATTGACTCGATCGTCGCCTCCGGCCGGTCCGCCTGCAAACCGGGGCGAAGGTGACCGATTTCGGCCGCGCCCAGGCCGTGGCCGCGATAGACCTTGCCGCCGATAATCAGTCCGCCGCCGATGCCTGTGCCGATCGTCACATAAAACACCGGATCGCGCCCCTGCCCTGCTCCCCAGCGAGCTTCGGCCAAGGCGGCCAAATCGGCGTCGTTGCCAAGCACGGCAGGCAAGCCCAGCGTTCTGCGACACCAGTCGACCAGGGGAAAGTTGCTCCAGCCTTCGATCTGGTGACTGACGACGACCTGGCCGCGCGAGACGTCAACTGGACCGCCAAAGCCAATGCCAACGCGTTTGATGCCATGCCGGGCGATGAGTTCAGGCGCCGCGCCGCGGATCTGTTCAATAATACCCAGCGCGCCGGCCTCTGCCACGACATCGAACCGCCGCAGTTCAACCAGGTCGGCGTTTTCCCCCCGCCCGACGCCGAGCTGGAGTTTTGTACCGCCGATTTCAATGCCGAGGAACATGGGCGATTAGGAATCCAGGAAAGCTACGATCCGAACCTGGAAATCAGTGTAGTGACGGGCGACAGAGGTCGGAAGTCGGAAGTCGGAAGTCGGAAATATTTGCGAACAACTTCCGATCGCTTCTATCTCGTTTCTCCTGGCTCCTCGCCTCTCACGCGTGTCGCCCTTCCTGATTGATGCGGGCAAACACGTCGTTCAACACCCAATGGAAGATGCAGAGATGAATGCTCTCAACCATGCCCATGTCGTTGAGCGGAACGTGCAGGCCGGCGTGAGCCATCTGTCTGAGCTTGCCGCCGCCGAAGCCCGTCAGACCGAAGGTCTTTAAGCCGTGGCGATTGGCCCAATCGACCGCCGCGAGCACGTTGGGGCTGTTGCCCGATCCGCTGATGGCGAGAACGACGTCGTCGCGCCCGCCGTAATTCATGAGTTGCTGGACGAAAATCTGGTCATAACCGACGTCGTTGCCGACGGCCAGAATCCAGCCCACATTGTCGGTCAGGCTCATGACCTTCAGCCGCTTCTTGCTCTCGTCCTTCAGGTCGGATTCTCGCAATGAGCTTTTGCCCAGATCTTCGCTCATGTGCGTGGCGGTGGTGCCCGATCCGCCGTTGCCGAAGATGAACACGAACTTCTCATTTTCCCAGGCTTGGTAGATGAGATCGGCCATCTGGTGCATTTCGCCATGATCGATCTTTGCAAGCTCCTGCTGCAACCGAGAGATATATTCGGGTGCTTGCAATGTGGCGCCCAACATTCGAGAATCCTCCGCGGAGTGGTTGGCTGGCTAGGTGTGCGCTCGACGCGTGCCTGGTCAACGCCCGGCGGGGCTTTCCAGACTCGCTCAAAATTGCGATTGTATAGCGATTTCTCCTTTGATCCTAGGCGAGGCGCCAGCTTGAGTTCTACCGAGGAAAATGCGAGGTCTGCCGACGAGAGTGAGCCGGCTGCTGCGCGCCGCGAGAATCTTTATGCCTCGCCAGGCGAACTGCCGACGCCTCGAGCCTTACGAATGGCCAGGCTCTCGGTGGCTCTGCTGCTAGCGATCAACCTGATCAATTACGTCGATCGCTTCGTGCTGGCGGCCGCCGTGCCGAAGATTGAGAAGGAATTCTTCACGGACAACGATCCCAACATCGACTCGTGGATGGGCTCGCTGGCGACGGCGTTTCTGGTCTCATACATGCTCACGGCGCCGCTGTTCGGCTGGCTGGCCGACCGTTTTTCGCGCTGGAAGTTAATGGGCGCCGCCGTCATTGCCTGGAGCCTCGCCTCGGGCGCGTCGGGATTGGCTTCGAGTTTCGGAATCTTGTTCATCACGCGATTGGCCGTCGGCATCGGCGAAGCGGCCTATGGGCCGGCGGCGCCAACCGTCATTGCCGACCTATTCCCTGTCAGCCGCCGCGGCAGCGTGCTGGCGTGGTTCTATATGGCCATTCCCGTCGGCAGTGCGCTGGGTTACGTGCTGGGAGGCATGGTGGCTCAACATTGGCACTGGCGTTGGGCGTTCTACCTGGTCGTGCCGCCGGGCGTGTTGCTGGGGATCCTGTGCTTCTTGATGCCCGAACCGCCGCGCGGCGCGAGCGACGCGCTCAAGCACACCGGCCATCGGCTGCGCTGGAAAGATTATCTCTCACTCGTGCGCACCCCTTCGTATGTGCTGAACTGCGCAGGGATGACGGCGATGACCTTCGCCCTCGGCGGCGTCAGCTACTGGATGCCCAAGTACATCAATGCCTATCGCGGCGTACCCGGCTTAGGTCGCGTCAGCTTGATCTTCGGCGCCTTGACTGTCGTCTCGGGACTATCCGCCACGCTGCTGGGCGGCTTGGCCGGCGATCGCCTCTCGAAGCGCTGGCCCGGCGCTTACTTTCTCGTTTCCGGCGCCGGCATGCTGCTGGGCTTTCCCTGCTTTCTGCTCGTGCTGGTGACGCCTTTTCCTTGGGCCTGGGCGTGGATCTTCCTGGCCGAGTTCTGCTTGTTCTTCAATACCGGACCGACGAACACCATTTTGGCCAATGTCACGCACCCGTCGGTGCGCAGCACGGCGTATGCGCTGAATATCCTGATCATCCATTTGTTCGGCGACGCCGCCTCGCCCACCTTGATCGGAGCAATCTCCGACGCTTTTGGCGGAAACATGAATGCCGGGTTTCTGACCGTCTCAGGAGCCATTCTGCTGAGCGGAATCTTCTGGCTATTGGGAGGGCGATACTTACAGCGCGACACCGAACTGGCGCCGACGCGGTTGGGGAGCCCGTAGAACGAGTTAGCTGCTGGTTCGGTTCAATGGGCGTTGTACGAGCGACGGCGCCAATAAAGCTGCTAAGGCTGCGGAGCGGCGAGGGGCGCGTTCCCACGCAGGAGCGTGGGAACCAGTGAACAACGAGGCGAGTTTACGACTTCTGGCCGCCAACCTCGCTCAACTCGACCAACTGTTCGCCGCTTTTGGCCATCTCGCGGATTTCTTCGGTGATCTTCATCGAGCAGTACTTCGGCCCGCACATGCTGCAGAAGTGAGCGCTCTTGAAGGTGTCTTGCGGCAAGGTCTCGTCGTGCATCCGCCGTGCGGTCTCAGGGTCGAGCGACAACCGAAATTGCTCGTTCCAGTCGAAAGCGAAACGAGCTTTGCTCAAAGCGTCGTCGCGATCGCGCGCCCCGGGACGATGCCGAGCCAGATCGGCGGCATGAGCCGCAATCTTGTAGGCGATCACCCCCTGCTTCACATCTTCGGTCTCGGGCAGCCCCAAGTGTTCCTTCGGCGTGACATAGCAGAGCATTGCGGCGCCACTCCAACCGGCCAACGCCGCGCCGATGGCACTGGTGATATGGTCGTAGCCGGGGGCGATGTCGGTGACCAACGGACCAAGCACGTAGAACGGCGCTTCGTGGCACCAATCCATCTGCTTCTTGATGTTCATGTCGATCTGGTCCATCGGAATATGGCCGGGACCTTCGACCATCACCTGCGTCTGCTTTTTCCAGCCGCGCTCGGTCAGCTCGCCAAGCACCTTCAGTTCGGCGAATTGAGCATCGTCGCTGGCGTCGGCGATCGAGCCGGGGCGCAGGCTGTCGCCCAGGCTCCAGGTGACGTCGTACTCGTGCATGATGTCGCAGAGGTCTTCGAAGTGCGTGTAGAGCGGGTTTTGCTGGCGGTGGGCCATCATCCATTTGGCGATCAGCGAGCCGCCGCGGCTGACGATCCCGGTCACGCGGTTCATTGTCAAGTGCAGGTGCTCCAACAACACGCCGCAGTGGACCGTCATGTAGTCGACGCCCTGCTTGGCCTGGTGCTCGACCATGTCCAAGAAGTGCTGCGGCCGCATATCTTCGATG
>JAICIG010000258.1 GCA_025924495.1 Pirellulales bacterium
GACATTAACGAGTTGGCAGCCATTCGAGTTGAAGACCCCTCCGTCTTCCGCATTGCACACCAGCTCGTGTTCCGTTTTGTGGCCGAAGGTTGGGTGACTGGCTTGCGCATCGATCATCCGGATGGCCTGCAAGACCCGGAGCGATATTTTGGCGATCTGCAGGACGAATATCTGCGCGCCGTCGGGCGGGAAGATTTGGCGATTATTCCCGCCGCCAACCGCCCGGAGCCGATCGTCATGTACGTCGTGGCGGAAAAGATCCTGGCGCCGGAGGAGCCGTTGCCGCGATCGTGGGCCGTGTCGGGCACCACCGGATACGACTATTTGAATCTGTCGACCGGGTTGTTTGTCGACCGCCACGCGGCCGGGGAAATGAGAGCGCTCTATGGCCGCTTCACGGGCGATCCCGTGCGATTTCGCGATGTGGCGTATGAAAGCAAGAAGATCATTCTCGAGATGTCGATGTCCAGCGAGCTCCATATGCTCTCGCGGCGGCTGGACCGCATTTCCGAATCACATCGCTGGTCGCGAGATTTCACCCAATCGTCGTTGCGACGCGCCTTGCAAGAGGTCATCGCCTGCTTTCCGGTCTACCGGACTTATCTCCGTCCCGGTCTGGCTGAAATCGACGAACGTGATCGCCGTCATATTACCGCCGCGTTGCGGGTGGCCAAGCGGCGCAACCCGGAACTGAACGCGTCGATCTTTGATTTCATCGGTTCCGTCTTGTTGCTCGATCATCCGCCGCATCTCGACGAAGCGCAACGCGACGAGCGGCTCGACTTCGTGCTCAGGTTCCAACAGCTCACCGGCCCGGTAACTGCCAAGGGCTTGGAAGACACGGCCTTTTACCGCTACTATCCGCTGCTGTCGCTTACGGAAGTCGGCGGCGATCCGGATACCTTCGGCATTGCCCTGGATTATTTTCACCGCAAGAACGCTGAGCGGCGGGTGGAATGGCCTCACACGATGCTGGCCTCTTCCACGCACGACACGAAGCGCAGTGAGGACGTGCGCGCGCGCATCAATGCTATTTCCGAATGCCCTGGCAAGTGGGAAGAAGCGATCGAGCGCTGGCGGCGCTGCAACCAGCGACACAAGGAGGAGTTGGATGGCGGGGAAGTCCCTTCGCCAAACGAAGAGTACATGCTCTATCAGACGCTCGTTGGGGCCTGGCCTCTGGAAACCATGACTCCGGAATTGCAGGAAGCATTCAATGCTCGCATCCAGCAATTCATGACCAAAGCCATGCGCGAGGCCAAGGTCAACACGAGTTGGACGAGCCCCAATGAAGAATACGAGCAAGCCATCGAGCGCTTTATCGGCGCCGCACTGAAATTCTCGCCGGAGAACGAGTTTCTGGCCGATTTGCAGGCCTTTCAGGCCCCTTTGGCCGTCGCCGGCGCTCATTACGCTCTGGCCCAAACGCTGCTGAAGATCTGCGTCCCCGGCATGCCCGATTTTTATCAAGGCATGGAACTCTGGGACTTCAGCCTCGTGGATCCTGACAATCGGCGCCCTGTCGATTTCCGTCTGCGCCGCCAATGGTTAGACGAACTGCGCGCCAGGGCCGGCGGCGACCTGCAGGCGCTCGTCGCCGATCTGACCGATCATTGGCGCGATGGCCGGCTGAAGCTCTATCTCACCTGGCAGTCTTTGAATTTTCGGCGTGCGCATTTGCCGCTTTTCCAAGAAGGCGACTACAGTCCGTTGGCGATCGAGGGGCCGGCGGCCGAGCGCATCTGCGCATTCGCTCGCACCTACGAAGAACAGGCGGCCATCGTCGTGGCGCCGTTCCGCATTCTCGATCTGCAACAGGCTGATCGACCTGGATGGCCCAAAGGCGCTTGGAACGGAAATGAATTGCTGTTGCCGTGGGCTGCCCGACGCTGGCGTAATTTGTTCACTGGCGCCGTGATCGAGGCGACCGGCGCCGACGGCGCAAGTTCTCGGTTGCCGCTCGAAGAAGTCCTGGGCGCCTTCCCCGTCGCCCTGCTCAGTCGCGCGGACTAAACGTCATTTGGCCGGCTTCCAGATCAGCATTCCCAGCGGCGGCAGCGTAATATTGAGCGACCAGGGGTGCCCGTGCTGCGGCCAGGGCGAGGCTTCTATGCCGCCCGAGTTGCCTTGCCCGCTGCCGCCATAATCCGTGGCATCGCTGTTGAGCACTTCGCGCCAGTAACCGCCGTGCGGTACGCCCAAATGGTAGTTATGTCGCGGAACCGGAGTGAAATTGCAGATGATCGCCAAAAGCTCGGTTTCCGATTTCCCGCGACGCAGGAAGCTAATAATGCTCTGCTCCGTGTCGCAGCAATCAATCCACTCAAAACCTTCCGGCCGGAAATCCTGTTCGAACAGCGCCGGCTCGTTGCGATACGTGCGGTTGAGATCCTCCAGCCAGCGCAAGGCGCCGTGGTGCGGCGCGGCATCGAGCAGGTTCCATTCGAGCTGACTTTCATGGCTCCATTCGCTGCGTTGGCCGAATTCGCCTCCCATGAACAGCGTTTTCTTACCCGGCAACGAGTACATGTAGCCCAGCAGCAATCGCAAGTTGGCAAATTTCCGCCACTCGTCCCCCGGCATCTTGTTCAGCAGAGAACCCTTGCCATACACAACTTCGTCGTGCGACAAAGCCAGCACGAAGTTCTCGGAATTGGCATACATGGCCCGAAACGTCAGACGGTTGTGCTCGAACTTGCGATAAACGGGATCTTTCGACATGTATTGCAACGTATCGTGCATCCATCCCATGTCCCACTTAAGCCCGAATCCTAAGCCGCCAACATACGTCGGACGGCTGACCATCGGCCAAGCCGTCGATTCCTCGGCGATTGTCTGCACGCCGGGTTGGTTCCGGTATACGTGCTGATTCATTTCGCGCAGGAAACTGATGGCTTGCAGGTTCTCACGACCGCCGAATTCATTGGGAATCCATTCTCCCTGCTTGCGCGAGTAGTCGAGATACAACATCGAGGCGATGGCATCGACGCGAAGCCCGTCAAAGTGGTATTTATCCAGCCAGAACTGTGCGCTGGAGAGCAAGAAGCTGCGCACTTCGCGCCGCCCATAATTGAAGATGAAGCTACTCCAATCGGGATGGAAGCCCTGCCGCATGTCGGCGTGTTCATAGAGGTGCGTGCCGTCGAAAAAGCCCAGTGCGTGACCATCCGTGGGAAAATGCGAAGGCACCCAATCGAGAATCACGCCGATGCCATGCTGATGCAACTGATCGATCAGATACATCAAGTCCTGAGGCTCGCCGTAGCGAGACGTCGGCGCAAAGTAGCCAGTCGTTTGATATCCCCAGGAACCGTAGAAGGGATGTTCGCAGATCGGCAAAAATTCGACATGCGTAAAACCGGTGCGCTGTAAATGCTCGATCAACGGCTGCGCGAGCTCACGGTAGGAAAGCCATGTGCCATCCGGCCGCCGCCGCCAAGAACCCAGGTGCATCTCGTAGATCGACATCGGCGCCTCGAGCGAATTGCGCCCTGCGCGCGTGGACATCCAGCCGTCGTCATTCCACGTATAGTCGAGTGCGTGGACGATGGACGCCGTCTTGGGCGGCTTTTCGCAGTAGAAAGCAAAGGGGTCTGCCTTCTCCGCCTGATAACCGCCAAACTGCGAAATAACACGATACTTGTAGATTGTTCCGGCCCCCAGTCCCGGAATAAATCCCTCCCAGATGCCCGAGGTCCCGCGGGGCCGTAAAGCATAACTTCCGCGTCCGTAGGCTTCGACGTTTACTTCCCGTGCATTCGGCGCCCATACGGCGACCTGCGTACCGGCGACGCCGTCGACCGTGCACTGGTGAGCGCCCAGCTTGTCGTAAAGCTTTACATGGGTGCCCTGGTTGAACAGATAAAGATCGTCCGCGCTGAGCAAACTGAAATTCGCGCCGGCAGCACGCGGGGCAAGAGCGGGAGCGCCTGCATCCATGGTGTTTCGTCCTCTTGAGAAGCAATGAGTCAAGAAATTCCGGTCGGCGCCGCAGCAGCGGGCTGTTCTACGGCATTCAATAGCTCCAGGATGCCCGCCAGCGGCACTTCGACCCAGCCCGGGCGATTATTCAGCTCGTAGCTTAATTCGTAGATGGCTTTTTCCATCAAATACACGTTGAGCATCACTTCGAGTTCATCGCTCTCGACCGGCATAAACTTCGCGCGACCCACGGTCGCCAGATATTCTTTTAAGAAACAGACGCTCGCCCACCGGCTCCAAAATGAGGCCGCTTTCAGAAACGGCGCGCGAGCTTCAGGCACAACGGCGAGTGCATCCATGTGATGGTAGCAGGCGGCATGCGCAACATAATGAAACGATCGAAGCATCCCCGCGATATCTTTGAGCGGAGAACGCTTCAAGCGGCGTTCGCTCAAAGCGCGAGCAGGTTCCCCTTCAAAATCGATAATAAAGAAGTCGTTGCCGGTGTACAGCACCTGGCCTAGATGATAATCGCCGTGAACGCGGATCCGCTGGCCGTGCATTCGCCGCTGCATAATGGCGTGCAAGCCGCGAGCGATCTCCGCCTCGCGGCTCATCACTTCGCGGGCGCGCGTCTGCACATGCTCCGGCAACTTGCCTACCTGTCGATGGAGAAGTTGCAGCGTTTGATTGGAGAGCTTGCGCATCGACTGATACAGCGATCGTTGAAAAAGCTGCGTGAACGGCTCGGGAATGAATTCGGGCGAGCGGCCTTCGGCCAGGGCCCGGTGCATCTCGGCCGTGCGCATCCCCAGCAATTCAGCAGATTGCCGATAGGCCCCCAACCGTTCGGTCGCCATACTCGGCAATTCCTCGCCAGCCAACTTGACCAACGACTGGCGTAGCACAGAGCCATTCGATGAACCATTGGTCGGCGGTTCTACGGCTACTTGCTCGAAGTAACGTTTCAAAGCTTCTGTCGCGTATTGCCAGGCGGTTCCCTGATTTGCGACGAATCCATGCAAAATGCCGATATCATGATGGACATCGTTTTCGGCCGTATATTCGAGCCAGCCGGCAACGGGCGGAGAATGCCCGAAGGACGTCGACTCGCTGAGAAAGCGGCCGATTTCCAGGTCGGGATTGACCCCGGCTTCAACCCGGCGGAACACTTTCAAGATTAACTGGTCGCTATAGCCGATCGAATTATTGCTCTGTTCTGCCTTGAGCACCGCGGCCGTCGGCCGTTGCGAGTTGTGGTCCGCAAGAATGCGGCGCAAGGCGCGCGTGGGATGCGCCGAGAATTCGCCCTGGTCCCCTTTAATGCGCCGCCGTCGCTCGATCGCATCCAGCACGGCGTCTCCAAATTCGCGCCGCCACACGGCATCTACCAGGACCAGCGGTTCTTGCTGCCCCGCGCATTGGACTCGGCAGATCGCGGCTTCCGGAGCGCGCTGCTGCAATTCCTCGGCCTCTTTCTGCGGGATCGCGCACATCGGAAGGACGTATGTCTCCGACTCGCCGACGGCATACTCGACGCGCAACAGCCCGAAGGCGATCTCGAGTTGTGCGTCCCCCTCTTCGAATGGGAGCATGCCGACGTCGCTTAATTGCACGTTTTGAACCTCGCGCGCCTTGCCGCCGAACCATCGGCGCGTGCGCAACGACTCTCTCAGCACCGCCTCCAAACGCAACTTGGGCCGATCTTCGAAAATGGTCGTCCACTCGCGGCCGACGCGGAGCAGCGGCAACTCGACCTTCGGGGCACCGCTCGTCGCCTCCAACGGCGCTCGCGCCGGCTCTAGTTGGAACCAGTAGAAGGCATGCGCATTCATTGTCAGAAAATAAGGCAGCTTGCCGATGGGGGGAAATTCCGTTCGCCCCAGCAACTCGACCGGGGTCATGCCTTCGAATTTGGACAGATCAATCTCAGCGCATTGTGCGAACCGCGACAAATTGGCCACCACCAGCACTTTTTCCTGCTCATCGCTGCGCACAAATGCCAGCACCTTGGGATTCTCGGGAAACAGAAACTCCAGCGTTCCTCGGCCGAATACGGGGTGCCGCTGGCGCAGGGTAATCAAGCGTTTCATCCACCACCAGAACGACTCCGGATTCAACCGTTGCGTCTCGACGTTCACGCTCTGGAAGTGATATTCCGAGTCGATGATCGGCGGCAGATAGAGCCGCTGCGGATTGGCGCGCGAAAAGCCGGCGTTGCGGTCGGCGCTCCATTGCATGGGCGTGCGAACTCCGTCCCGATCGCCCAGGTAAATGTTGTCCCCCATGCCGATCTCATCGCCATAGTAGATGACGGGAGTGCCGGGCAAGGAAAACAGCAATCCATTCATCAGCTCCATCTTGCGGCGGTTATTGCCCAACAGCGGCGCCAGTCGGCGGCGAATGCCGAGATTGATCCTCGCCTGACGGTCGTGCGCGTAGACCCGGTACATATAATCGCGCTCTTCGTCGGTCACCATTTCCAGCGTCAGTTCGTCATGGTTCCGCAGGAACAAGGCCCACTGGCAGGAAGGATGAATGGGCGGCGTCTGCTGGACGATGTCGATGATTGGAAAGCGGTCCTCCATCTGCGTGGCCATGAACAGCCGGGGCATCAACGGAAAGTGAAAGCAGGCGTTGCATTCGTCGCCGTTGCCGAAGTAGGCGATGGCGTCTTCGGGCCATTGGTTGGCTTCCGCAAGCAACATACGGTCGCCGAAGCGCTGGTCGATGTGCTGCCTTAACTCACGCAAGAAGGCGTGAGTCTCCGGCAGGTTTTCGCCATTCGTGCCCTCGCGCTCGTAGAGGTACGGCACGGCGTCCAGTCGCATGCCGTCGACTCCCATGTCGAGCCATCGGTCGAGCACTTGGAACAGGGCCCGTTTGACGCGGGGATTGTCATAATTCAGATCAGGCTGGTGACGATAGAACCGGTGCCAGAAGTATGCTTTTGCCTCCGCGTCCCAGGTCCAGTTGGAGGGCTCAAAATCCTTGAAGATAATCCGGGCGTCCTGATACTTATCGGGCGTGTCGCTCCAGACGTAAAAATCCCGCCAAGAACTGCCGGGCCGCGCCTTGCGCGACCGTTGAAACCAGCGGTGCTGATCGGAAGTGTGATTCAACACCATTTCCGTAATGACGCGCAGCCCGCGAGAATGGGCCTCGCGCATGAACGTGCGGAAGTCGCGCAGCGTTCCGTAAATCGGATTGATATTCGTATAGTCGGCGATATCGTAGCCGTCATCTTTTAATGGAGACGGATAAAACGGCAACAGCCAAAGCGCCGTGACGCCCAGGTCTTGCAAATAATCGAGCTTTTCCGTCAGGCCCTCGAAATCGCCCACGCCGTCGCCGTTCTGGTCGTAAAAGGCGCGCACGTGCAGCTCATAGATGATGGCGTCTTTGTACCACAATGGGTCGGCGGTCGTGCTTGCTTGCCGGTCGTCTCGTATCACAGCAGTACTCCAGTCGCACGCGCGTTACAGGTAATATTCAAAATCGTGTTCCGTTCTCAGCCAGCGCCTCACGCGGAAGACATGCGCCGGAACGAACTGCGGATTCAGTTCGACGTAATTCCGGCCCGGCCGCCAAAGGTAGCGTGAATCGCTCAGTAGCTCATGGACCTGGCAGGGCCGGTCCTGCGGTGCGCCCAAACGCTCGGCCGGCACATCGACCCATCCCGAGTGCACATGGTGCGGATCGAGGTTCACTACGACTACGATCGTATTGGCCCCAGCTTGTTTGCTATAGCAGATCAATTGGTCATTGGTCGTTTCATGGAATTCGAGAGTTTGATCGCTCTGCAGCGCCGGATTCTCGCGCCGAATCTGATTGATGCGCGCGATCACCTCCGCAAGATTGTCAGGACGAGACAGGTCCCAATGTTTGATCTCGTACTTTTCGGAATCGAAGTATTCTTCGCTGCCCGGCTCGCGCGGGCGGTTCTCGAGCAGTTCGAACGCCGGCCCGTAAATGCCATAGTTGGCGGATAAGGTTGCGGCCAGGATTAACCGCGCCAAAAAGGCCGGCCGACCTCCGGCCTGGAGATGTTCGGGCAGAATGTCCGGCGTGTTGGGCCAGGCGTTCGGCCTGAAGAACTCGCGCACATCGCTATTCACAAGCTGCGAGAAATATTCGGTCAATTCAGCCTTGGTGTTCCGCCACGTGAAATAGGTGTACGACTGCGTGAAGCCGCATTTGGCCAACTCATACATCACATGGGGACGCGTAAAGGCCTCCGATAAGAACAGCGTCTCGGGCGCATCGCGTTTGATTTCGCGGATCAGCCATTCCCAGAAACCAAACGGCTTCGTATGCGGATTGTCGACCCGAAAAATGCGGATGCCCTGCTCGATCCAAAACTGCACGACGCTCTTCAGCTCGTCCCACAGCGCTCGCCAGTAATCAGTTTCAAAATCGATCGGAACGATGTCCTGATACTTCTTGGGCGGGTTCTCCGCATATTGAATGACGCCGTCGGGCCGCGTGCGAAACCATTCGGGATGCTGTTTGACATATGGATGATCCGGCGAGCATTGAAACGCGAGATCCAGCGCAATTTCCATGCCTTCGCTTCGCGCCGCATCGACCAATCGCCACACGTCGTCCAGCGTGCCCAATTGCGGGTGGACCGCCTTATGCCCTCCACTCTCGTTGCCAATCGCCCACGGGCTGCCCGGATCGTCTTGGCCTGCGGCGATGTTGTTGTTTCTGCCTTTGCGAAAGCTTTTGCCGATCGGATGGATGGGAGGCAAATACAAAACGTCGAAGCCCATCCGAGCGACATAAGGCAGTCGCTGAACGCAGTCTTGCAGAGTTCCGTGGCGCCCCGGCTCGTGAGATGCAGAACGAGGAAAGAGTTCATACCAGGAACTAAAGCGGGCCTTGACCCGATCGACGATGACTGGCAGTTCGCGGCCATACGTCGTTTGTCGCGAACGATCGGGGTAGCGACGCATCAGTTCCAACAACAGAGGATCAAGCGCCGCTTCTAAGCGGACCTGCGGCGGCGCGTCCGAAGCCAGCATCTTTGCCGCGTCCGTCAACCGCTCAATGTCAAGACCGAGCGCTCGCTGCGCCGCCTCATTGACGAGTCGAGCGCCGATCAACAAATCGATGGAGTAGTCTTGCAGCGCCGCAGCACGCGCCTTAAGGTCGCGATGCCACGTATGAAATCGGTCAACCCAGCCCTGCAGCGAATAGACATATTCTCCCACTGTCTCGACGGTGAATTCGCCGCGCCAGCGATCCTGCGCCAGGGGCTGCATCAACGTCTCGTTCCAGCTTTCCGTGGCCGGGCGTCGCCATCTCAGCACGCAACGTACTAGGTCATGGCCATCGGCGAATGCGCGGGCCTCGACCGTAATGCGCTCCCCGACGACACGCTTGATCGCATAGCGTCCGCAATCGATTTCCGGCGATACTTCCGTAATGACGACGCGCCGGCGCCCGTCCTCGTGCGACATGCTTGCGCCCTTATATTTGCAATCCTCAAGCACTTCCCGCTTAGAGGATGCAACTCGCGTGCCTGACGCTCAGGGAAAACCGGGCGCGCTCTCTCGAAGCGCAAAACGTTACCCCGCTTGCGCCGAGCGAAAGACGAGCGCAGCATGGCCGGGAGCGCGCCACTGCTTCTCATCCGCCAGCCCGGTCCCGGCACCGCCAAAACGAGGATCTTCACTCGACCAGAGCAACTGCCACTCGTCGCCATCGGGTGGCGCCAGCAGCGGTTCCGAGACGGGGTCGCAATCGAAGGTGCAACCCAAATTGACGACAACCAGCCGGTCTTCGCTTTCCCCGCGATAACGCAACAGCAGCGCCTCAGCCCCCAACACGGCGCCTTCCACGCGGTCGCTGCGTTGCGAGGCAAACACCGGATCCTCGCGCCGCATGCGTAGCAGTTCGCGATGCATCAAGTACGTCTCACTGTGCTTTTCCCGCTCAGAAAAATCGAGTTTGCAGCGATTGAACGTTTCAATATCGCCGGGATCGGCCATGGTCGTTTCGCTATCGCGTCCGGTTAGACTGTAGAAGTTCCTGAGAAAGTCGTGACGGCCCTTTCGCACCAGCGCAGCCAGCTCGGCGTTGTGATCGGCAAAAAACATAAAGGGGGCCGACGCCCAGAACTCCTGGCCTTGGAAAAACATGGGCGTACCGGGCGCGAGCAGCCAGAGCGCGGTTACAGCGCGGAAACGCCCGGGCGACGTCAGACGGTGAGGGCGCTCCCCACGGCCGGAATGAGCGACCTGATCATGATTCTCGAGGAACGTCACGAAGCGCTCGGCAGGCAAGCCCCAGGTCGGCGACCCGCGGCGTTTGCCTTGGCGGCGGTTCCACTGGCCTTGATAAAGAAAGCCTCGCTGGACGGCAGAAAGCAATTCCTGCGGCGTTCCGCGGTAATCGCCATAGAAGAAATCGTTGTGTCCGGTCGAAGCAACGCGAACGGCGTGATGAAAGTCGTCGTTCCACGTTGCGTCCAGGCCGTATCCCCCCTCCTCAATTTCCCGTATGACGTTCGCTTCCTGATGTTCGTTTTCGGCGATGACGAGGATGCTCCGGCCGGCAGCCTGCTCACGTGCGCGCCGCGTCAGTGCGGCAACGATGTGTTCTTCGGAATCATCTTCAATGGCGTGAATCGCATCGAGCCGCAGCCCGTCGAGATGATACTCATCGATCCAATATGCGGCGTTCGAGCAGAAAAACTCGCGGACGGGGCCGCAGTTCTCGCCGTCGAAGTTCACGGCGGAGCCCCACTCCGTCACATGACGCCGCGATACGAAGTCGTCGCTGAATTTGCCTAAATAGTTATCAGCGGGACCAAAGTGGTTGTAGACGACGTCGAGAATCACGCCCAATCCCAACTCGTGAGCCCGATCCACGAATGCCCGAAAATCATCGGGCGATCCATAGAGCCGGGTGGGAGCGAACAGGTCGACGCCGTCATAGCCCCAACCGAACCGGCCCGGAAACTCGGCCACCGGCATGACTTCAACAAGCGTGATGCCGAAACGGTCCAGTTCTTCTAATTCGCGAGCCGCAGCCTGCCAGGTCCCCGCGTTGGTAAAAGTGCCCACGTGCAATTCGTACACGACCTGGCCGTGCAGTTGCACGCCGCGCCAGGCCTGATCACGCCAGACGTATGAGGAGGGATCGACCACCTGCGACGGGCCGGCGCTGCCTTGAGGCTGGAACCGAGACGCCGGGTCCGGGTAAAGTTGGTTATCGCCCTCGAGCCGGAAACAATACAGGTCGCCAACTTTAGCTCGTTCGACATACGCCGAAAAAAAGCCCCCCGGCTCCGCCTTCAATGACTGCGAAACTTGGGAAAGTTGTCCACCGTCTGGCGGCTGGCAGTCGACGACGACTTCGACTTGTTGGCAGCGCGGCGTCCAGACGCGAAAATGAACGCCGCCGCGAGCTTGCGCTTCCGCACCAATAAATAGCCGGCGACTTGGCCCAGCCGATTCCATTTGTCGATCCTTTCGTAGGGCCGGCCCGGCCATTTATGCCCAGCGACAGCCATGAC
>JAICIG010000259.1 GCA_025924495.1 Pirellulales bacterium
AGATGACACGCCTTCTAACGACCGCTTGACTCAATCCCGCTCGCCTGCCATCCTCGACACAAGCACCCGCGTTGCAAGACTGGAACTCGGTTTTCGTCGGCGCTCCGCCAAATTCCTGCCAGACTATCCACTCATAACCTGCTTGCCATTGAGAGAGCACCGATGCATCGTTTGCCGCCGATCGCCGCCTTATTGATCTGGCTTTCCAGTGCCAATTTCGCGCTTGCCGCGGGGCAATATTTCGAAGTTGAATATCCGCCCTCGGAAAAGCCGGGCGAATTGCAGTTCGGCGTGACCTACACCGTTTGGATACCCGACGGAAGCGAGAATTTGCGCGGCGTGATTGTGCATCAGCACGGTTGCGGCTCGGGGGCATGTAAGGGGGGCGAGACGGCGGCGTACGATCTGCACTGGCAAGCCCTGGCTAAGAAGTGGAATTGCGCATTGCTCGGTCCTTCGTACCACCAGGAAGACAAGCAGAACTGCCGGCTGTGGTGCGATCCCCGCAATGGCTCGGAGCAAGCGTTTCTCAAAGCCTTGCACGAATTGGCCGCCAAGTCGAAGCGCCGTGAATTGGAAACGGCGCCTTGGTGCCTCTGGGGACACTCGGGCGGCGCCTTCTGGGCCAGCCTGATGCAGGCGCTCCATCCCCAACGGATCGTCGCTATCTGGTTCCGCTCTGGCACGGCCTACACCGCCTGGGAAAAGGGGGAAATTCCTAGGCCGGACATTCCCGATGCGGCCTACCAGATTCCGATGATGTGTAATCCGGGCGGCAAGGAAAAGGGAGATGCAAGATTCAAAGGAGCCTACGACGGCGCGCTGGCCATGTTCAAAGCCTACCGAGCCAAGGGCGCGCCGATTGGTTTTGCTCCCGACCCGCGCACGTCGCACGAATGTGGCGACTCTCGCTACCTGGCCATCCCGTTCTTCGATGCTTGCCTGGCCATGCGACTGCCCGAGGCGGACGCCGCCAACCAAAAACTCAAGCCGGTCGACATGCAAACGGCGTGGCTGGCGGCGCTGGAAAGCGATCTGGCGGTCCCGGCGGCGAACTGCGCAGGGCAGGCGAACGAGGCCGGCTGGCTCCCGAACGAGCACGTCGCCAAGAGTTGGATGGAGTACGTGAAGACGGGAGCGGTCGCCGATGATACGCCGCCTCCTGCTCCGTACGACGTGAAGCGCTCGATGAATGCCGATAACAAGACGCTCATCGTTTGGGATGTTGAGGCGGATTTGGAAAGCGGACTGCAGAGTTTTCTGATTCTGCGCGACGGCCGGCAGATTGCGCAACTGCCCGAGAAGCCGGTCGGCCGCTTCGGGCGACCGCTATTCCAGACGATGTCGTATCACGACACGCCGGAAAAGCCGCTTCCCGCGATGGAATATTCCGACGCAACGGCCGCGCGGGACGAAAAGCATGAGTACCAAATCATTGCCGTCAACAGCGTCGGTTTAAAATCGGTCCCTTCAGCCCAGGCCAAACCTTGAGAGCACCTGCGCGGGAAAGCGTTCTGTGCGACCAAATCAACGCGCCGTGCAGTAGTAAGAGCGGCGAGGCACCTGCCGGCGGCGATCAATAGAGGCCGCTCGTCACTGTGCCGCCGCGGCTGGCGGAGGCGCGGCAAGCAATTCCTTAAGCGCATTCAGTTCGAGCGGCTTGACCAGATGGTGATCGAAGCCAGCCTCGCGCGAACGGCGCATGTCGTCGTCGTTGCCCCAGCCGGTAAGCGCCGCAAGGACAATCGATTTGCCCCAAGGTTCTTGCCGGATTCGTCGCGCCGCCTCATAGCCATCGAGTTTGGGGAGGCCGATGTCAAGAAAGATCATTTCGGGGCGGAACTCCGCGGCAACGTCAATTGCTTGTTGGCCATCGTGCGCCGTCCGCGTCTCGGCGCCGAGCATGCGCACCAGCATCGCCATGCTGGTAGCCGAGTCGACGTTATCATCGACAACAAGCACTCGGCGTTTGTGTGAGGCTTCAGCGGATGGCGCCGTCGATCCAAGGGAGGTCATAATTTGCTCCTGGCCGCCCGATCGCAGGGGCGAACGATCGCCTCCGGCGCGGGCTTTGCCGCGTTCAAGCGATCATCGCCAATAGACAGGTCTTGCGTCGACCGACGCCGGAGCGATAGGCAGACGAGCGACCCGACCTTGCTATTGTAGCGTGTGCGAGAAATATGCGTAGCGCCTGCTTGCGGCTGACTCACCGTTTGAGCAATTCGGCATGGACGCGGGCCACGTCCCACATGTAGTGGCCGATCCGGTGACTGACGGCGGCGGCCAAATGTTCGGCCGCCTGCTTTGGTCGACCTGCAGCCTCGTCGTACAAGCCCAAATATAACTCGGCATAGAACAAACGGGAGTTCAACTCGGCGGGCGAGGGATCGCCGGCCCGCGCTGCGGAAAGGATGTCGTCGGGTTTCAGGCGCCCGACGTACAAGGCGTAGACTTGCATCATCGGCACGCGCCGGTCGTCCTTGATTTTGAGTATCTCCCGCCGCGCCTTGTCGACGCCGACGCTGCGCGCCATGCAAAGATACCGCCAGACGGCATTCTCGACGTCGTTATCGTCAAACGTCTGATAACTTTCAAACTGCTTTCGCCCCTCGTCATAGCGGCCGGCATAATAGTACGAGATGCCGCGTTTCCAGTGGCCGCGCTCCCGGGCCGGATCGATTTCAATCGCACGGTCGAAATCGGCAATCGAATCATCGATGCGGCCCAGTTTGAATGCTTCGCTGCCGCGATGATCGTAGGCGTCGGCGTGCCGCGGGTTCAGCTTGAGCGTTCGATCAAAGTCGTCGATCGCACGGCGATGATCGTCGAGCGCTTCATAAAATAACCCGCGCACGAAGACGGCGCGGGGATTCTTGGGATCGTTTGCGACCGCACGGTCCGCGATTTCAAGCGCTTGCTGCGATTCGCCCCGTTCGAAAGCAAGCCGAGCCTCCGCCAACAATTCATCGACCGACTTGTCTTCGGCACACAGCATGCCTGGGGGAAGCAAGGCCAGCGCGCCGCACGCGACCACACTTAAAGACAACAATCGCATGGAAGCTCCTGAACTGTGACTCAACCAATCAACTATCTTCTGCGCCCGAATAGCCTAATCACTGATCGCCCCGTTTGCACGCGATTATTCGACGTGCAACCGGCGGTCGAAGACCAACAGCGAATCGTCAGGCCAACCCTTGGCCTGGGCCGTTTCGGGCCAGAAGCGGCGATACCAAAGCCGCACGCGAACTTCTCCCGCACGGACGGGAAACTGCCAGTTGCCCTCGCTCGGCCGATCTGGCTGCAAACGATGATCTGCCGCGATAGCGCCTGCGCGCCAGAAGGGTACAGGCGCAATCCCGCCGGCATCGGTCAGCAACTTGGCAAATAGCAGCCCCGGTTGGTCCGCCAGGTCCGCTCCAGCGGCGCGCGGCAGCCGAGGTCCATCAAGCGCCGGAAGCGCATGCCCGCTGCCATCGACGGCTTGCACGAACAAGGTCAAATGGCGATCAATGAATCCGGTCGGCACGCTGTGCCCGACGTCGTGCGCCGTAAGCTGCACCCGAACCTCAATTCGCTCCGGCGAAGGCGCAAGAGACACAGATAACTTCAGACACCGTCTAAGCATCGCCTCTCGCCCGCCAGGCAAGAACTGGTGACTGGCCAACGTGCTTGGGTCGCGATTGATGCCGCCCGCGGAGGGCGCCAGGTTGGCGAGTTTCCCTGTCGGTTGTAGATGGCAGCTCTGACATTGTTTGCCGCGCTGCCGAGCGGAGCTGGCCAGCCACTCGGAGTACGTCGTGTAGACGGGCACGCCGAAGACAACGCCTTCGTGGCACGAAGCGCAAAAGCGGCTTTCCCGCTCAAGTGGCAAATGGACATCTTCATTTCGGTCAACATCATCCAAGGGACCGAAAAAGATTTGCCCCTCCGCCGGCCGCAACCATTTGAACGCAAAGCGGCCGTGCGTCAGCCCAACGTGTTCGACCGATACGTCCTGAATTTTATGGCACGCGTCGCAATGGACGCCTTCAGCGGGCACGCCTGACACTCTCCGCAGGTCGTCGGAGCCGAGGCCCTCGGGCTCAGCCGTCGGCGCGTGGCAGGAGGCGCAAACGCCGGCGCCGTGCGGATGCTCGGCCAGTAAATTCCAGCCTCGGTCGGGTCTGCCTTGCCAATCGCTGCCGTCATAAAGATTCAACAATCTGCGATTGCGCGCGGAGCGCGAATGAGCGTCCAACCGCCACTCATCGTAAATCTCCTGGTGACAGTTGCCGCAGTTCTGCTGGTTGGAGGGATCCGGGCGTGGATCGACCCAGCGGTAGGCGGCGCAATCTTCCTCGGGCAGCTTGCGCAAGCCGATTTCTCCGACTTCCGCACCGCCGCCTGCCGCGGCGGTCAACTGCAGGCCGGCGATAAAGTAACCTTCCTTGGAGGCAGTGATCGCGGCGTCATCGCCGACCACCGCTGGGCAACTGAGTGCGAATCTGCCCTGCTGATCGGATTGCGTCGTCAGCTTGCCGCCCCGCAACCTTACGGTGGCGCCGGCGACTGGTAATTCGCCGTCAACGACCCGCCCGCGGAGCAGCCTTTGTTTGTCGGTCGGTCGCGCCGCGCGGTCTGGATTGCTAGTGGATGGCGCCAGCCATCGCTCCAACAGAACGCCGCAAACCGCTGACAAGATCGCCAGCCAGACGATGCCGGCGCGAGCTTTTAGCCCGATTCGCAAGGTGCACCTGCGCCCGCATCTTCTAGCGGAGTCGGAATGTCGAAAGCGCCTTGAGGCGTTCAGATGCCTCATCAGCCGCAGTTGTCCCGTCGTATTCTTCGATCACCTTGCGATAGTAACGCAACGCCGAACTTCTGCGGCGCGAATCTTCAAAATGCTTTGCAGAGGCAAGCACAGCCGCGGCCATTGCTTCGTACCGCTGCTGGTCGAAGTGTGCATACCACTGGCTGGCCGCGGCGGATGTCTGCTTGACAGGGGTTGGCCCTTGATCGTCAGGGCCGAAATCCTCGCCGGCTGCCAGTGCAACGAGGGCCGCATGCACCGCGCTGCGCACTTGCGCGTTACGGTCCGATAAGCGGCGAATCAGCGCCCAAGCAATGTCAGGCCGTTCCTCGGCAGATATCTCTTTTGCCCGGTCTACCACCTGGCGCGCAGCATCGAGGCGTAGCGACTCCTGTGGACTGCCTAGCATCTTCACCAGCGGCGCTACCGAGAACCCGGGTTGATCGAGCGGCTTATTATCCGGCCCCAAAGCACCGCCTAGCAATTGGTTCTTCAAGGCTTGAATGCGCGCGATGTGAGGAGCGCTTTTCGGCACGCCTTCACCGAGATGATCGGCCACGTATTGCAGCATCGCCGGGTCGCGATTCTGGTCCATCACTTCGCCCAGCTTGTTGGAGATCACCACCACCGGACAGCTCGCATAGATTTTCGCCGACCTGTTCAGGCCTCGCACCAAGGCGGGAATCGCCTCGGGGCCAAGTCGTTCGAAATCGCGGCGCGCCCTGTTGCCCGCCTCGCCTTGGAGGCGTCCGATATCGAACTGAATGAAACGATTGACTTCATCGTCAAACTGTCGCTGCTCATTGGAGTCTGACGTCGGCAGAGGCGGTTGCCCGATCGCACCTGCAACGGGCTTGTCAGGCGGCGGAATCCGCGCTGCGGCGGCGATCGCGGGGGCTTGAGACAAATCACGCGATTGGCGAATTTGCTGCTGTTGCGTCTCGCCCTGTTCGGGAACTGACAGGGCAAGGTCGGCCTCTTCGCTCGCGCTCGGCTCGGCCTGAGGCGGAATGTCTGCCAGCTCCTCATGCACGGCCTGCGGCTGGTCGGCGAGTTGCCGCGCCTTTCCATCGTACAACTCCGTGCGATCGCCGAAGTCCCCTCCTGCTTCGCGTGTCGAGCCGCTCAATGCCAACAGCGTTTCCGCTTGCGGCGGCTCCTCTCTTTCAGCGGCGAAACTCAGCAGTAACACGCTGCCGAAGTAGCTGCGAGTGATGCTCGGAGCGACGAGCGAGCCTAGCACAATGACCAATAACATGTGCAAAGCCATGCTCATCAACCAGCACGGCAGCGCGCGGCGACATTCGCTCCGCCGCAGGCTGCGTTCATTTTCCAGTCGCCACCGAATGGAATTGCGCAGGCTGTGAGCCGGCATACGCATGCCGGTATTTGCCGTTGCGGGCGTATCGCACGCCGGATCGCCTGGGGCGCTTCCTTCGTTTAGGGCCGGCGAGCCGTCGTGTGTTCCCAGCGACTCAGCCGTTGCCGCTGGCGATTCCGGACGACTCGAATCGGCGATGCGCGGTTGATACGCCGACGGACTGGCGGCCGAATACGACCAGCGCTCTCGCGCAGCCGGGGGAAGGGAGAGAGTTTGGGCGCCCGAACCTTCACGATTCCGCATGGCCGGCCTCCTCAAGCAAGACACCGAGAAGAGTTCCGCTCGAACGGTCCACGCTAACGACAGTTTGCCTGCCGACTTGCCGAAGGCAGTCGCGCAGTAAGAGATGAGGGGCGAGTGCGATATGACTGGCCTCTGTTCCTACCGCACGAGCGTCAGAATAGATCTTTGGTTGAAAATGTCAATCAAATTCACGGCGCGCGATTCCGCCCGGAGCAGGAAAGAACGCCCTCGATCGAGATGGGGCGTGCTGGTGGACAAGAGAAGCAGGGCGTTTCGGGCAAAGCCACCTGCCATTGCCGCCGGGGCCGCACCGCCAGCCGGCATTGTTGAGTCGCGTAGGAATCGCTAACGTGCTGCCCCATCACCAGTTTGCCGGCCCAGGGTTGCCACGGGCGCCCATCGGCGCCAGCCACGTCTAGCTTTAATGCAGCGAATGAGCGCCAGGCGAGCATCCAGCCCGAGCGATTCCGGCGCATTGCCAGGCCCAGGCCTCTGCTTCGCGGCGGCGTGCTCACATCGTTTCAAGTCGGCGCCAGTCCGCAAACGACAGCTTCATGGACGCCGCTTTCTGTCCATAATGGGCGCAATCATCGCCATAACGCTTTGCCGGTCAGGCTCCGCACATGCCCAATTTGCCTTCGTGCATCAGGAGGTCGCCGCACACGATGAAAACCTCGATTCGGGGCAGCCTGAGGCGGGACCTGCAGGGCGTTTCGTTTCGGCCGGATTTGCCGAGCAGGAAGAAGAACCGAAACTTCTCGAGCGACAAACCCCGCAATGGAAACATGAGGCGGCGCCGTGGGTTGAGGACGGAACCCTGATTTCGCCCACGCTGTTCGATGGCGAAAAATCGGCCTCTCTGGCGTCGCCCATTCCCCAAGTCGGTCGTATCCATTCGGCCCGCGAGTGGCGAGCATGGCGCCGACAACGCCGCCGCTGGAGCGACAGTTGGATGTTCTTCCCCATCAGCGTCACCAAATTCTCGGGCTTGCTGGAAACGGCCGAACCGGTGCACGACCAGATCAAAAAGGGAGAAGGCTCGTTAACTGGGCTCCGACTCGGGTGGGATTTCGCGCCGCGTCTGGGAGTCGAAAGCCGATTGGGCTTTGCCCGCCAGGCGTTGAGGGATTTGGCGCAGACCGGCTCGCTGGGCCACGAGAATTTCATCTTGTGGGATGCCGATCTGCTGATCTATCCATTTGGAGACCGGCCTTGGCGGCCCTACTTGCTCGCGGGGCTCGGCATAGCAGACGTTCGTTATATCGACAATCTGAGCATTTTCTGGCATCAGACGCTGTTAGCCGCGCCGATCGGAACCGGATTGCAATACCGGTTCAACAACCGAGCGGCAATCCGCGTCGATGTTGTCGACAATATGTTGCTGCGCAGTAGCGCCGGCGGCGGCGGGCGGCGCCTGCAACACGATCTGTCGATTAGCTTCGGCTTCGAGGCGCGTTTTTCGCTTCCCCACAAAGCCTACTTCAACTATCCCCACAGCCGACTCAGCGGGCTTCGCGAGTTTATGCCCTATCGCGCAAATTAGGCGAGTGCTGGCAAGAGCGGCAATCCAGCCGACTCAGAAAAAGATCCGCACCACGGTCTCTGCCACGCATGCAGGGCGGGGTTCTCCTTCCACTTCGAAAGTCTGCTTGAAAGTGGCCTGAACCGAGCCGCGCGTCTCTTTAAGATCGATCAGCTCAGAACTCATTCTGACCCGCGAACCGACGCGAACCGCCGTCGGAAAACGCACTCGATTGAGACCATAGTTCAGCACCATCTTCACGCCTTCGATGCGGAAGATTTGCTTCACTAAAGAGTTGCAAAGCGAGAGGGTAAGAAACCCGTGCGCCACCGTCGTGCCGTAGGGCGATTCGCGGCGAGCCCGCTCCGGATCGCAATGAATCCACTGATGGTCGTCCGTCCCATCGGCAAACGCCTGCACGCGTTCTTGGGTGATTTCGAACCAATCGCTCGTTCCCAGGCGGTGACCGATCAGCGATTTCAGCTCGTCCAATCCATTGATCACCCGAACAGCCATGAACGATTTACCTAAGTGACTGCAATATATAGACAAAATGTCATTTGCCCCGGGCGCGCTCCGTGCAGAATACGCGCAAACCGACATTGACCCGACCCTGCCGACACAACTATCGTTCTCGACCGGTTTATCGGGCACAGAGCGCGCCGACTCGCGTCAGAGTTCGCTGGGTATCAGTAGGTTCGGCCCACAGTCGATCCGATCGGTTCTGCCGGCTGACACGTGAACGGCGGCCAGCGTCTTCGTCGCATTCATCTGCAACTTAACCTGCCATGCTCTATTCGAGCGGTTTTTCGGCTCGGGCACAAGTTGCCTCCTCTCGCCGGACCTTCATGGTCTTGGCCTGGTTGATCATCGTGCCGTGCGCCCTCGCGATTCAGGCAGGTTGCAGCAGCAACCATTACGTCAAGGTCCGCTCGACGCCCTACAGTCCGCTGGTCGACCGCCTCAAGATCACGTCGCGCGGCGGACCGCAGCCCAGCGCTCGCACCATGCAGTTGCTCAGGCAGTATGACCTGGTCGGCGGGCTGCATGGGAAGATGCAGCCGCTGCTCGACAAAGTCCAGGCGATCGCCGACCAGGAACCGACCCCTCAGAAGGTCTACTCTTTCGCGGAACTGAGCTACATCGCCGGCAAGAAGGTGGAACTGTCAAATCCGTCCGCGGCGCTCGACCATTACGGCGCGTCGGTGACTTATGCCTACAAATACTTGTTTGACGAGCGCTATGCGCCGCATCGCAATCCGTATGACCCCGAATTCCGCGGCGCCTGCGATTTGTACAACGGGGCCTTGGAAGGCGGTCTGCGGATTGTGAAGAAGCAAGGGGGTCTGCTGCCGGGCCGATCGCATAGCATCGAATCGTCAAGCCAGGCCTGGGACGTCAAAGTCGTGATCCGCGATGGGCGCTGGCAAGCGGCGGACTTCGCTGAACTGAAATTCGCCTCGGATTATGACGTCCAAGGGCTGAAGAACCAGTACCAAGGCTACGGCCTCGGCGTGCCCCTCATCGCAGTCCGCGCGCGATGCAAGCCCGATGATCCGTCCGAAAAGTTCCTGCCGCCGATGCTAAGTTTTCCGGTCACGGCATTTCTCCGCGTGCTGCCCGACGATCAAGTCGCGGCGCATAGTTCGCGGCGCCGGCACGTCGCATTGCTCGAGTTATACGACCCGCTAGTCTCCAGCGACATTGAAATCGGCGCGCGGCACGTGCCGCTGGAAACCGACTTGAGTACTCCGCTGGCGTACTTTCTAAACGATCCCCAACTCAACCCCGACAACCCGAAAATCAATCTCAACGCAGTCGCCACCGAAGGCTTATTACGTCCGGAAAAGACCCAGGCGGAAGCCGGGCTATACATGCTGCAGCCGTACGAGCCAGGCAAGATTCCGGTGCTCATGGTACACGGACTGTGGTCGAGCCCCATGACGTGGATGGAGATGTTCAATGACTTGCGGAGCGACCCCACGGTGCGCAGCCGCTATCAGTTCTGGTTTTATCTCTATCCGACGGGGCAGCCCTTCTGGCAAAGCGCCACGAAAATGCGCGAGGATCTGGCCCAGGCCCGCGCCGTGTTTGACCCGCAACGACGCGAGGCGGCGTTCGATCAGATGGTGCTGGTCGGTCATAGCATGGGCGGGCTGGTCGCCAAGATGCAGGTCGTCGCCAGCCGCGACGACTTCTGGAACATTGTCAGCGATAAGCCTTTCGAGGAGGTCAAAGCACCGCCAGAAATGCACCAGCGGCTGGAACACATGTTCTTCTTTCGCCCCGATCCGGCGGTGCGCCGCCTGATTACCATCGCCACGCCGCATCGCGGCAGCAAGTTCGCCAATGGCACGACGCGCTGGCTGGCGCGCGAGTTAATCAAGCTCCCGCAAATGGGCCGCGAGCAAATCGTGCGTGACAATCCGGGCGTCTTCCGCCAACACACTTTATTGGAAATTCGGACCAGCGTCGATTCGCTGGCGCCCGACTCGCCGATTTTGCCCGTGTTGTTGCAAGCGCCCCACGGTCCGTGGCTGAAAACGCACAACATCGTCGGCGTGCTGCCCGAGAAGGGATTCATCGGTTCCGTGGCGGGCGGCTCGGACGGCGTAGTCGCGTACTCCAGCGCTCATCTTGATGATGCGGCGTCCGAGTTAAAGGTCGACGCAGACCACATGGCGGTGCATCGGCATCCACTGAGCATCCTGGAGGTGCGCCGCATCCTGCTCGAGCATCTCGCCGATCTCGACTCGTTTCCGAATCACCCGCGCGGTTTAGAGAGCACGGCCATGGCCGGCGCGACGCCTTAAATTTACAGTTGCATGCTGTGGCGCTAACGCCAAGGCGCCGCCGACAGATTCAAGACGGCAAATCGCCCTCGCGAGCTCAGTTCCAGTCCTCAATCTTCGCAGGGTCATGCAGCGCAAAAAAAATCCCTCCCCTGAAGCGGAGAGGGAATTGCGAAACTTGACTCAAGCGGCTAGCTGATCCGCATCGCCAGGCCTCGCGACATGCCGCCTGCGAATGTCCGCGAACTCTCGAGCGACGCATCCTGATCCCCGACTTGGCGCGATCGCCGTCGCAGGTGCGGAAACAGCCCGTGCGACTCTCCGACATGGTCGAGCTGTTCGGCGTCGGGCGACGAAAACGGTTTGGGCTCCGTCAACTCGCTGCCGGGCACGCGCGTGGTCGCACGTCGGCTTCGCGTCATTTCCGCCGGAGCGACAGCGACCGCCGCGTCTGCCTCAGCCGGTTTGTCGTTGATCTCAGAGCGAATGACGCGGACGTCGCGCGGCGCCTCAATGCCGACGCGAACCGCCTGTCCCTTCACATGGAGAATGGTGATCACGATATTGTTTCCAATTTGGATTTGCTGCTGCGTTTTGCGTGTCAGGACCAGCATGACAACACTCCTTTGCTTTGGTAGAAGGCCTC
>JAICIG010000260.1 GCA_025924495.1 Pirellulales bacterium
AAGGATCGGTACGCAACGTGAGGGCGGAGCGGCTTGCACCTTTTGTTGCACCTTTCCCGTGCGTTTTGCACCATTTCCTGCGTTGAGTGCGTTTTGGAAGTGGCGAACTGAAAAGGAGTTGCGGTGAGACGGGTGTCCCTCACACGGTAGAAGTCACAGGTTCGAGTCCTGTGCCGCCCATTTTTCTTCGCGACTGCAGTTGCGAGTCGTGCCCAGTGCCCCGGGAATCTAATCTCTAAACTCCGGGCGCCTTTGGTGGCTAGGTTGCGTTCACCTTGGTCGCTGAGCTTTCGCTAGCGTGTGCTAGCCCGGATTAATCCTCGGCTCATACACACCCGAAGCGCAAGCGAGGGCGAACGGCCTCGAAGGGCCGCCTACCGACGACCGCCATCCCTCGCTGGCGCTTCGGGTTAGTGTGAACGCACTGCAGCAGGCTATCGCAGGGGCTGGTGAATACTCCGGGCCAGCGTTTGAGTGCAGACCGATTGAGCGCGCGGCGGAACTCGGTTGATTCGGTCGCGCTCTGGGCGTTCGGCGCTGACCGGCATGAAAGTTTCATGCGGACGGGCAGGCTCGGGTTCATGAATCCCGCAAACGAGCAAACGCAGGAGGCAGTCGCCGCATGTCCGCTAACGATCCCCGCGTGTCGGTGGTGATGATTACTTACAACCGCTCGGCTGAGGCGATCCGGTCGCTCGAGATGCTCAGTCATTTGCCCGAGCGCCCGGACCTGATCGTCGTCGATAATGGCTCGGTCGACAGCACGGCCGCTGCTATTCGCGAGCGTTTCCCCCAAGTGATGATGATCGAGGCGGGCGCCAACCTCGGCGCGGCGGGACGCAATTTGGGCATTCAGGCCGCGACGACGCCGTATGTGGCCTTATGCGATGACGACGTCTGGTGGGAAGGAGGCGCGTTGGCGCAGGCGGCTGACCTGTTCGACGAGCACGACCGGCTGGCGGTGATTACGGGACACGTGCTGGTAGGCGCCGAGGAAACGGATGATCCGGCATGCTGGGAGATGCAGCACAGCCCGCTCTTGATGGGCGGAACGCTGCCTGGCCGACCGCTGTTAGGTTTTCTGGCCGGCGCCTCGGTCATTCGACGCTCGGCATTTCTCGAATGCGGCGGGTTCGACCCGCGATTGTTTCTCGGCGGCGAGGAGCAATGGGTCGCCGTGGAACTTGCGGTGCGCGGCTGGCATCTGCGCTATGTGCCCGAGTTGACAGTGCATCATCATCCTTCCTCGATCCGCGACGCACGACGGCGGCGCTGGTACGAGATCCGCAATAATCTGTGGTTTGCCTGGCGGCGCCGGCCTGCGCTAAGCGCTTTGCGTAAGACCTTGTCGCTGATACGTTCGGCCGATGCATGGACCTCATGGCGCGGCTTGTCGGCGGCCATTGCCGGATTGCCGTGGGCACTGGCAGAACGCGAGGTGGTACCGCCCGATATCGAGTTCGGCCTGCGGCAACTCGAGGCGCTTGAGAGTCAGCGATTCGCGTCGCCGACAGTTGCCGCTGCGCGCGACCAGCATCAGGCAGTCGAGCAAGAGGAAGGAGAGCCAAGTTGTGTTCTTGGATGAGAATATCGACGGCAGCGATCTGCCGCATAAGACGTTATGCCTGACTTATGATGACGGGCCGGGCGAATCTCCGGGAATAGGACCGGGGCCGCGGACTTCGCAGCTTGGCGATTATCTGTTCGAGCAAGGAATCCGCGCCACGTTTTTTGTCGTCGGCAAGCACGCCGAAGCGCACGCCTCGACCTTGCAGAGGCTGCTCGAATGGGGACATTTGATTGGCAACCACACCTACAGCCACCCGGGCCTGGTCGATTTGACGCTGGCGGGCGGAGATCCGGTCGAGGAATTAGACCGCACGCACGACATCATCGCCGAATACGTTGACGGCAGTCCCCTGCTCTTCCGGCCTCCCTATGGCAGTTGGCGCGAGCGGACCCGCCCCGGCGGTCCTGAAGACAAAGCAAGCTCGATCGTCGCCGAGCGACTGAATCGCAGTGCGAAATTGGCCGCCTATCTGGGGCCGGTCATGTGGGATATCGCCGCTGAAGACTGGCACGCGTGGCGGCGCGAAGAGCCGCCGGAAGTTTGTGCTCGGCGCTACCTGGATGAGATCGAGCGTGTTGGACGCGGCGTAGTGCTGATGCACGACAGTTCGGAAGAAGACGACGTTCGTCCGAAGAATCGAACGCTCGAGCTAACCATGCATCTCGTGCCGGAGTTGCGAGCGAGGGGCTATCGATTTGCGCGGGCGGATGAACTGCCGCAGGTGCAGGCCGAGCATGCCAAGGCGCGAACAGCTTATGCGGGGCAATGATTGAAATCGTACGTCGAGCAGCAATCGGCGAGCGACACGTCGGCGTCTGTAAAGTCAGCCGGGCGACGCGCGGAGTACGTCTTGCGATTTGCAGCTAGTTTGGCGACTCGGGCGCGGACGAGCGCTCGACGAATTCGCGATCGAAGTAATTTACTTCCATGCCGGCGTCGACGACGATCCGCTGGGCATTGATGCCGCTGGAGCGCGGGCTGAGGAGGAAAGCCGCGACGTTGGCGACTTCTTCGGTTTTGACGGCCTCTTTTCGCAACGTGGCGCGTTCGGCATAAAGATACGAGTCGACGTAGCCGGGTATGCCGGCCGAGGCGGAGGTTTTCAATAGGCCCGGCGAGACGGCGTTGAAGCGAACTCGCGAGAACTGGCTGAAGGACTTGGCCAGGAAGACGAGCGCCGAATCGAGCGCCGCTTTCACCGGAGCCATGAAGCCGTAGTTCTCGCTTGCCATGCGCGTGGTGGAGATCGAGATCGTCACCACCGAGGCGTCGGGATCCAGCAGTTCTTGAAACGCGCGTGCGAGCGCGATCAGCGAATAGCAGGAAATATCGACGGAACGCAAAAAGGCGCGTTTCGTCGTCTCATGGAACGGTCGCAGGCCGTCTTCGTAGTCGGCGAAGGCGATGGAATGCACCAGGCCGTGAAACGTTTTATGCCGCTCGCCAATTTCGGCTCGCAGACGGGCGATCTGGTCTTCGTGCTCGACATCGCAGACGTAGATTTCGGCCTCTGCGAGGACTTTGGCCAGCGATTGTTTACGCTCGCGTGAGCGTACAACGTAGACGACTTCGGCGCCCGCCTCGCGCAGGACGCGGCCGATATGGAAGGCGACACTCTTGCGATTCGCGACGCCAAAAACCAGGAACGATTTGCCTTCGAGTTGGAGAAAATCCATGGCGTCTCAGCGGCAAGCCTTTTAAGAAAATAGGTCCTGTCGCCCCTAACGGGGCTGGTCAATCTTGTTGCCTTGGTTTTCTGGGGCTAACGCCCCCAGGCTACATCCTGCCGCTGCTAAGCAGCTAGTGAAGCATTGCCCGAGTCGCCGACTCTAAGTGTCGTTCTAGTCGGCCCCCTGCCTTACTCCTGACACCTCGACCGGCGCCAGCGTACAAGCAAACTCGAACCGCACGGCAACTTTTCCCGCGCAACTGACCTTGGCTTTGAGAAAGAATGCGTCGGAGAGGCATTCGACGAGATCAACTTCGATGTCGATTGTTTCGCCCGGCCGCACCATACGCTTGAAGCGAACGTCGTTGATCCGCGTAGCGACGGGCACGCCATTCTGCTCCGGTTCGACGAACTTGGAAAGCAAGATCGCCCCGGCCTGCATCGCCGCCTCGCACAATAGCACGCCCGGCGTCAGAGGAAACTGTGGATAATGGCCTTGGTAGAAGAACTCGTCGCCGCTGAACGTCTTTCGGCAGACGATGCGGCGCTCGCCCCATTCGACGATCTCGTCGACCAACAAGAACGGCTCGCGGTGCGGAATGGCGTCGTGAATCGCAGCCAAACTCATGCCACCTCCGCCTGCGAGCTGATCGCCGAAACCGGGGAGTTCTTGAGCAAGAAACCGTCGACATCGTTGGCCACGATGACGCCGTAGTTCATCGCGCCCAGCCAGCCCGACATAATGATGCCGACGCTGCCGGCATGATATAGACCGGCAACTTGCTCCGGCACGGCGCGACTGACCGCCAGCCCTTCGAACTTTGTACCGAAGCTGGCGCCCATGACATGCTTGGTATAGTGCTCGAAGGTCCGCGGCGTCGAGGCTTCAACGTGGTCGAGTTTGGCGCGAATGTCGGGCACGTATTTGGCAAGGGCGTCGAGCGTGGTCTCGATCAGGTCTTGCTTGCTGGCCTGATATTCTTCCTCGGGCATTTTGGCCCAATCTTCGTAATTGGCGTTGGTGCTCGAAACGATCAACGAGCGATCGCTGCCCGGCCGGGTGCGCGGGTAGTAGAACGAATAAGTTCGGCTGGTGATGTCGCGGCTGAGCAACAACTCGGTGCGGAACAGCGGAGCGGTGGAGCTGAACAACAGATCGCCGCAGCTTTCATCGATCGTCTCGCCCGGCTTCAATGCCATGTAGACCTGGCAACTCGAATTGTTCAGGCGCACGGCCTTGGCCTGATCGACGAAAGCGGGATCGAAGTGCTCTTCTCCCACCAGGCTGAAGATCGTCGATTTCAAATTGGCGTTGGAAACGACCGAACGCGTTTTGATCGTGCGGCCGTTGACGGTCACGCCTTCGACGCGGCCGCGGCGGACGTGAATTTTTTCCACATCGCAACGAATACGCAAGTCGACGCCGTTCTTCAGCATCTCGTCTCGCATCAGACCGATCAGCCTGTCGGTCCCGCCTTCGAAGGTGAACACGCCCTTCGACATGAAGTTCGAGAACACGATGCCGTAGCTGATCGCGGGATCTTCCAGCGTCGAACCGTTGGCGTAGGTGATCGGCTCCATCAGCAAGCGGATAACGTCTTCGCGGCCGGGAAAGAACTTTTCGAACAACTGACCGACGGAAGTCGATTGGTCGTCGTAAAAATTCATGCCGCGAGCCGCGTCGAAGAACGCTCGCACTTGCTCCGCGGGAACTTGGAATTGCTCGACCAGCAGCCGCGTAAAGTCGTCACGATTGAAGGTGGTGGTCAAGGAGAACATCGGATTGTCGAACCGGATGTTCTTGAGCTGCACGATCGAATCGGCGATCTCCGCGGTCCAATAGCGCTTGCAGCTTTTGATCATCCCAACGGGGAAGCCGTGCAGCGAGATATCGAAAATGTGGCCGCCACGGCGTTTAAACCAGGTGGCCATGCCCCCCAACTGATAATGCTGCTCTAAAAGCAACACCGAGCGACCCGTCTTGGCCAGCGTGTTGGCCGCAGTCAGGCCTGCCAGGCCGCTGCCAATCACGACGACGTCGTACTCGTCGCGAGCGCCTTTGAGAAAATCCTTGGACATGAACTGTGGCTATGGGTGGGCTATTGAAGTAGGTGCTGGTTAGCGATCGAAATGCCGCTAACGATGGAACCAATGATACCGACAAACCCCTGGTCTGTCCCGCAAATGAACAGGTTTTCGAGATGAGTCCGGCCGTCGTATTGTTTCTCGGGCGAGCCGTAAACCGCCCCATTGTCGTGGCCGGTAAAACGCTGCACCGTCGTCGGCGTGAACATATCGGTGGCGATCACGCGACTGCGGAAATCGGGCGTGAAGCGCACGGCCGAGGCGACCGTTTCGTCGTAATAACGCAGCTTGGCCAGGCGATATTCCTGCTCGTCGAGAGCGTTCCACTGGTCAAAATTGGCCAGCGAGGTGATGCGCATCACCCCTTCGTCGAGCGGTTCGCCATAAACGAAGTTGTTCGGCGAGCAAATTACGCCGCTGCGCAGGTCGACGAGCCCCTGAGGCTTCTCCCAGTGAAATCTGTCCGAGTCGTTGTAGAAGATCACCGTGCGGTCGCAGCCAAGCGACTTGGGCTGGCAGTCGAGCACGGAAATGGACTCGGTGAACGATAACTGGCCGGCACGGCGCTGTCGTGGGTGGCTACCATCGTCGCACAGCCGCATGGTTTCCACCCAGCCAGCGCTGGAGAGGACGTTATCGGCGGTTAACTCTGTACCGTCGTCAAGGACGACCTTTGTCGCCCGTGCGTTTTCAACGGCAATCCGGCTGACGCCCGAGCGCAAGCGCAACACGCCGCCCAACTCGCGGTATTTGCGGACGAGAATCTTCAGAATCAATCTTACGCCGGCGAACGGCCTCGCCAGCCCTTCGCAGAAAATGCTGCGGAACATCACGCAAAACTGCGCGAAATCCATGTCGTGCTCGCGAGCGCTGCCATAGTACATCAGCGGACAGAACAGCATCTCGACCAGCAGCGGATCGGTGATGGCGGCCGACACGGCCTCGCGCGCCGAGCGATTGCCGCCTGCCAGATCGAGATCGTCATAATCGCTGATTTCGCCCACGAGACGCTCGAAGTTATCTTTCTGCGCCGGAAACTTCTGATGGACTTCCGAGCGGAACAGATCGAAATCGTTCGTGAAATCGAGCGACACGCCGGGAAAGGCCACGCGCGAGCCGACCTGCGGCGCGAGAGCGAATTCGTCCCAACCAATGCGCAACTGCCGCAACAGTCGAGCGAGCGGCCCTTTTTTGGCGCCTTTGGGCGTGAAGTTCGTGACCGCATGCAGCCCTACGTCGTAGTTTCGGCCCTCCAGCCGATAGAACGAGTTCAGGCCGCCAATGGTCGTGTGGCGCTCGAGAATGCAGACGCGGCGATCATAATAGGCCAGGCGAATTCCGGCTGACAGCCCCGACATGCCGGCGCCGATGATGATCGTGTCGTAATGAGAAGCATCGGCCGACGCCATGAGGAAGGAGCGGAAAATGGGGAGTAGGGGCGGATGGCGTGCGACGCTTAGCGATAGACAGCGTTGGTTCCCGGCCGAATGCGGAAGTAGGAATGCGGAAAGACTTAAAGTCCGCTGAAACGCTTCGGTTCTCGTCTCAGACCTTCTGCAAGTCTTTCATCAGCGGCTCCAGGTAGGCGACGGTGCTATTCATGCTGCGAAGTTCGACATAGTCGTCTTCGGGAATCTGCACGCGATAGCGCTTGCGCAGCTCCATCACAATGTCGAGAAAGTCCATGCTGTCGAGCTCCAACTGCTCGCGAAACGGCACGTCGTCTTTCAAATTGCTGAGATCTTCGTCGGGTGCAATGCCTTCCAGAATATCGAGAATGGCCTCTCGGATGTCGGCCGTCGTCATGCCGCTTTCTCCAAACCTAAATGGTCAAACTTTTCTTACGATCAAAACAGAATTGATGCCGAGCATCCCAAACGAATTATTCAAAATCGTCGTCGTCCGCGACATCTCGCGAGGCTGATTGACAACCAGCCCCGGCAGAGCGCACTCGGGATCGAGCTCATCCACGTTGATGGTGGGATGACAGACGTGATCCTCGAAGGCCAGCAGATTGCCCGCCAATTCCAAGGCGCCCGCCGCCCCCATCGCGTGACCAATGTAACTCTTCGCGTTGTTGAATAGCGTCTTGGGGGCGCCTTCGAACACGCTTCGCAGGGCGGTGCACTCTTGGGCGTCGCCCGAAGACGTGCCGGTGGCGTGCGTGCTGACAATGTCGACGTCTTCCGGCGACAGCTTGGCGCGTTGCAAAGCCTTTTGCATACACTCCGCTTGCCGCTCGGGATTCGGCAATACGAAATCGCTGGCGTCGCTATTGAGATGGTAGCCCACGATCTCGCCGTAGATTTTGGCGCCGCGTGCACGCGCATCGCTATAGCGCTCGAGCACGTACATGCAGCCTCCTTCCGCGACGACAATCCCATTGCGGTGGACGTCGAACGGGCGCGAAGCCTTGGTCGGATCGGCGTGTGTGGCCAGTGCACCTTGGCTCTTGAAGCTGGCGAAGATTCCGAAGGTGTGAATGCTCTCCGAGACCCCGCCGCAAAGAGCCAGGTCGACCTCGCCCAGCCGCAGCATCTGCACGCCTTGGATCAGGCCGGCATTGCCCGCGGCGCAGGCGGCGCCGATCGTATAGTGCGGCCCCGTGATGCCAAGATTGAGCGATATCTCGCCCGCCGGATTGTTGGCCACGGTCCGCGGATTGTGATGGTGCGACCAGAACTTCGTATCGTAATCGAACCCTTTGAGTTCGTAGATCTCGTTTTCGGTCTCGACATTGCCGTGCTCGGTCACGCCGACATAGATGCCAACCAGCGATTTGTCGACATTCGGCCAGTCGATGCCCGAGTCGGCGATGGCCTCGTGCGTGCAGTAGACGCCCACGCTGCCGGCCCGGGTGCCACGGCGCAAGTCCTTCTTTTTCTGGTACTTCAGCTCGTCGAACCGGCAGACGCCGGCCAACGTCGAGCCGACGTAACGGATCTCGTAGGGGGTCACGCCGCTGCGGCACGCTAGCAAGTTTTCCCGGAATTCGCGCAGCGTATCGCCATTCGGCGCCGTCAGGCCGATGCCCGTAATGACGATGCGGTGGGAGTCGGGCACACCCGCTACCATCTGGCTTCCCTTCGAAACGCGTTAAACCCTCGAAGGTAGCGGTTGGCTAAGCCATTGGCAAGCGTCGAACAGGCGGGGGCGGAGGGGGCGGAGAATTTCCCGACGGCAGATATCGGCATATTTCATCAGGCTCGAGACGAACACAAATTCGATCTCGAGCCTGTAGGATTGTGGATTTAGATCCGCTCAATGCAGCCAGGAGCTAAGTTCGCTAGCTGTGCTGGCGACTGCAAAGGCGAGCGGTGGAGCTTTGCCGCATCCGGCAGCTCTCCTTCCTATTGAACGTAGCGTGAATAGCTTTTGTTCGGCCGAGCATCGAGCAATCTTCGATCGGCAATCGGCCCCGCCAGACTGGGTAGACCGCGCGCAACTACAACAATGCGGTGGGCGAAGCATTCACTGAATTGATGTCGCCGATTCTCATGTCCAAGTCGGCGCCGGCGCCGGTTGGCCTGACAAGCCGAATCGCTCCAGCCACTCGGGTCATCTGGAAGAAAGACCGCGGCGGCTGTTGAACCAAGCCAGCATGAAGACAATCGCTAATCCCACCAGCAATCCGGCGACAACGCCTTGCGTGGCGCCTAGCCCTAATCCGACCGCTTCGGGATCGAAATCGGGACGGTCGCCTTGGCTGAAAATCGAACGATAGTAAGCAGGAGCAAATCTTCCCAAGGCAAACCCGAGTGCCGCGCCGAACAAGGCGCCGCCCAGCCCGCAGGTTGAAACCACAGCGATTGCCTTGACTGCGGAAATGGCAGATCGAGGTTCGCTCGACGAGTCCGTTGACTGGGGAGAACTGAATGGATTGGCCATGGTCGCCGCGCTCTCAACAAGGAACTCCGCCCGAGTTTCAGCATAACGCAATGCGTCTGTCCACGCAGTCTCACCCGCTGCTGCACGACGCCAAATGCGTTTCCTTAGTGCAAAGACGCTGTCAGCCGCTGCATGCCTTCGGCGGTCGAAATGCGAGGCCAATAGCCAAAATCTCGCTGGGCGCCATCAATATTGAAATAATGCGATTTGCCCAGTTGCGCAGCAAGAAAACGGGTTATGCGAGGCTCGCTGCGGCGCCGGGTGATGGCGTAAAGCGTTTCGAGCAATGCGCCGATCTTCCAGGCCGCCGAGGTCGAAACCGATTTGTTGACCGGCGGCAGGCCATATAACGCCAGCAACTCATCGATCCATTGCCAGCAGTTCACCGGTTCGCCTTGCGAAATGAAATAGGCTCTTCCCGCCGCGCGTGAGCCGGGCGCCAGCGCATCAGCGGCCTGTAAGTGCGCTGCCGCGGCGTTCTCTACGTAGATCATGTCGATCAGATTGCTGCCGTCGCCCACGCGGCGCAGTTGCCCGTTGCGAGCGCGCTCGATCAACCGCGGCACGAGTTGTCGGTCGCGCGGTCCCCAGATCAGGTGTGGGCGCAGCGAGCAGGTCAGCAAGCCCTCGTGACCGTTAGCGGCGAGCACTTCTTGTTCGGCCAAGGCTTTCGTATGCGGGTAGTGGCATAGCCAGCGCTTCGGATACGGCGCCGACTCGTCGATGCCGCACTGATCTCCGCCGTCGAACGTTACGCTCGGGCTGCTGGTGTAGATCAGGCGTTTAACTCCATGACGCCGGCAGCCCTCCAGCACATTCCGCGTGCCGAGCGTATTGATGCCATAAAAGTAGTCCCATGGGCCCCAAATGCCCGCCACCCCGCCAACATGAAAGACTGCGTCTACGTCCTTACAGGCTGAGGCCGTCGCTTCTGCGTCGCGCAGGTCTCCAAGCGCAGTTTCGATCCCCAGCGCATCCAATTCGGGAGCCCGGCGCCGGCAATAAGCGCGCACGCGGTCGCCGCGAGCGACTAACTGTTCGACGATATACAGGCCAAGGAAGCCCCCGGCGCCGGTGACGAGGCAGTTCACAGGTACGCGGTTACAAGGAGAGACATAGTTAACCATGCCTGGGCATGTTCGACTGCTACAATACGATCGTCCAACGCCCAGATTATCGGATTGGCCCTACGGCCGAAAGCCGCTGTCGAAGTGCGGAACTGCTCTACCAATATCACCAAAACCAGTCGAACAAGACTTCCATCGTCAACGTCTGCAGGGCGAGAAGCGTCAGCGCCACATCTATCCGCAGGGTCAGATCGTTCGAACTTGATTGCAGAGCCGCCTCGCGCGTCAACTGCGCTGCGGCTCCGATCGCGAGAAAGGGAACCATGAACAACCAAATGCGTTCGGTTTCCAGGGTGTAGAGCGGCGCCAGGTCCAGAAAGAGCAAGGTCAGTGCAAAACTAAGCATAAGCCAACGACTGCGGCTAGCCGTGCGCGTCCTAAGCTCGCTGAATAGCTGCCTCGCCCACAGCACAACGGTTGGCACGCCGGCGCAAAACAAGAACGCAGCCAGGTTCGCAATGGCGAAGTGCACGCTTTGGCGGAGCGAGTTGTGCCCCCGACCTTCCATGATTTCGTCCTGCCCGGCAAAGGCGGCCCGCAGTACTTCGAACGGATCGTAGCCGGACCAGAAATACAACGCCACGTAGATCAGAACTGAGGTTGTGACCGCCGCGGACAGGCCGATGGCTGCACTGGCGAAGCGATCCGGGTCGGCCACCGCGGTGAGCGCAAATAAGACGACGACCCAGAGCGCCAGAAACGATGCCGAAAAAGTCATGAATGCCGCCAGAGCGGTTGCGGCTCCCCCGGCCATGCCAAAGAGTAGCGATTGCTTGCGACGCGACATCCATAAGAAATAGATGCTCCAGACCATGGGCACGTTGAACACAGCATCCATGCACGTAGACGAATAACAGACGATATTCGGCGCCAACAGATAGAGACTTGTCGCCAGCCGGGCCGGCGCCTCGTCGAGCACATCGCGAGCCAACAGGTAAACCGCCGGCACGGCAAAACT
>JAICIG010000261.1 GCA_025924495.1 Pirellulales bacterium
ATTGCGCTTTGCTGCGGGCGAGACGCTTGTGCTGGAATCGGGCGGGCGGATCGAGGGTGAAATTGTCAATGCCAAGGAATCGCCTCGACAGACGTATGTCGTCAAAACGGCCAACGGCGGACAAGTGACTCTAGCCCGCGCCCAAGTCATCGAGGTAATTCGTCCAACGGAAGCGGAGCTGGAATACGAAAAGATTCGTCCCCAGTATCCCGACACCGTCGAAGGCCAGTGGGAGTTAGCCGTCTGGTGCCGCGATCATGGCCTCAGCCGATTGCGCGACAAGCACCTGGAGCGGATCATCGAGTTGGATCCCGGGCACAAGGAAGCCCATCGTCTGCTGAACCATACGATGGACCAGGGTCGGTGGAAGACCAAGTCTGGCTACTGGGAGGATCAGGGCTATGTGTTCTACAAGGGCGATTGGATGACTCCGCAAGAGATGGAGCTCAAGGAGCGCGCCCGCACGACCGAGCTGTCGGTCAAGGATTGGAAGCACAAGTTAAAACTGTGGCGCGGCTGGCTCAACACGGATCGCAGCGCTGAAGCGGTAGCAAACATCAACCAGATCAACGACCCTTACGCCGTGGCCGCGCTGGCCGAATACCTGGCCAAAGAAACGACGGAAGCAATTCGAAAGCGCTACATCGAGGCCTTGGCTCGCATCGGCACTCCCCAGGCCTGGCAGGTGCTCGTCGAATTCTCCTTGAACGACAATAACGAGGAGGTCCGGCTGACGTGCCTCGATTATCTCGACGACAAACCTTCGCCGACCGCAGTTTACTACTACATCAAGAAGTTGCAGGATACGAATAACAAGGTTGTCAATCGCGCGGCCAATGGCCTGTTGCGGATGAATGACCGGCGCGCGGTGGGCCCGCTGATCGACGCGTTGGTTACCAGACACAAGCACGTCATTCAGCCGTCGCAGAACAACGTCTCTTCTACGTTCGGCAGCGGCGGCGGCGGCTTCAGCTACGGCAGCGCCCCGCCAAAGATTATTAACGTGCCTTACCAGAACGAAGACGTTCTCGAAGCGTTGGTACAGCTTGCCGGCGGACCAAATTACAACTTTGACGTCGCGAGTTGGAAAGCCTGGCTGGCGACCCAAAAGAAGGCCCAGAGCCTCAGTGCTCGTCGCGATTAGCTCGACGCAAGCAAAAGGAAGTTGCTCATGTCTAAGCCGTCTGTGGCTATTTTAGGAGCCAGCGCCGACCGCTCCAAGTTTGGCAACAAGGCAGTGCGCGCCTACCTGCAACAGGGCTACGACGTATTTCCGGTGAATCCGAAAGGCGGCGTGATTGAAGGCCTGACCGTCTATAAAAGCCTGGCCGATGTGCCCGCGGCGCATTTGAACCGCATCAGCGTGTATTTGCCGCCGCAGGTCGGGCTGGCCATGCTCGATGAAATCGCAGCCAAAGGCTGCGACGAGCTGTGGCTGAATCCGGGCAGCGAGAGCGACGCCCTTGTGGCCAAGGCGGAAGCGTTGGGCCTCAATCCGATTCAAGCCTGCAGTATCGTCGCCGTCGGCGTGCATCCCGGCGACTTGTCTTAGCGCTCGCTTAGCGTCCGCCGCAGCGCTAAGCGGCCCGCTGGCCATAGGGCGCTCGGCGTCGGGCGAACCAGCTCTCGCCCAAGGTGGCCAATGCCACGCGATCTTCCAGGTTCGGTCGGAACACTGTCAGCAGCAGGAGCGGCAAATACCAGTTGAGATAAACTCCGCCGGCGCTGGCGATCCAGAACTGCGTGCCGAGCATAACTGCGGCCGAGCAGCTCAGCAGCGTCCCCAGATTCTTCTGGGCCGGCCAGATCGCAAATCCGCCGCACATCGCTAGAAACAAGGCCAGCACCGGCATGCGATAAGGATTGGCCGATTTGTGAAAACTCCAAAAGCCTTCTGCAATGGGAGTCGAAAAATCGGGCCAGCCGAACATCATTTTTAGTTGCGTGACAAACTGGTCGATGTTGGCCGATGCAAAAATTAGCGGCACAACCATCATTACCAGCACCGCCGCAAATGCCGAGCTGAATCGCAACAAGCCCCGGTGCCAATAGAAGCCCAGCCAGAGCGGCAACAGGAAGATGGGGTAATAAATGACCCCGGTCGCCAGCCCCAACAAAATGCCTGAAATGATCGGCCGGCGATAGGCGGCGACTGCCCAGGTCAACAAGGCGGCGGGCAGCACGTGGTCAACGCGACCGGTCATTTGCGCCGTATAAGGCAATAGCAAATAGAGCGTGGCCGCGGCGACTCCTGTGCGGATATTATCGAAATGCCAGACGCCGATCATGATCATGCCGACCACGACCGCCAGATGCGATAAGATGGCCAATGTCCTCGCCGTGGCGGCATGGACCATGTACTTGCCTTGCTCTTCCGAGGCCGCTGGATCTCTAGGCGAAACGGCCTTGGTCGTAATGCTGGGAAGCCAGAAAAACCAAGGATACCCCGGCCCATAGCGAACCAGGCTCTTGTCGCCAGCGTGCGCCTCGGTCCGCGCTAGCAAGTCATCGAGCTTTCGCGGTCCCTCGAGATCGCTGGTCGTAGGCTGCTTGGTGATGACGTTAACCATCAAGAAAACCAACAGCGACGCGGCGATAAACGTCAGCCCGCCGGGCGAAAGATTAGGCTCCAAGAGCGGACGGCGCACCATCCAAGAATCGCTAAGCAGCCGCACCAGGATCAGACCGCTCAGCACAAACAGCCAAACGTAGCCCCAGTACTTGATATCGCCCGAGTGGTCAATCATCAACAGGCCCGGCGCCAGCGCAATCAACAATGCCAGGTCGAAATTGCGCATACTCCAGAACCGGCTGAACTTGATAAAAATCGCGATCGTCAGCAATGACGACAGGTAAACCCAGGTCGTCAGATTCAGATCGTATTGGTAGAGAAGTCTTCCCATCGTAGTGCGCCGTTTTCCTGGAGGCCTGTCGGCGACCGTCTGCCGTCGGCAGAGCAGGCTACAACCAGCGCCCGGCGGAATGCCAGCTCGGTGAACAAGATTCCTCAGGTTTTCACAATTTCGCAACTTCGAGGATACGGTTTTCAGGCCGATTTGCAAGCATTCGAGATGCCTTTCGGCATAGGCATTTGCTTGTAAACTGAGGCGTTGGTAGCGGTTGTGTCGATCGGGCTAGTCGCCGGAGGCCTGCATGCCGGAACGTGTGTTTGATCGCATCGAGCAGTTGCTCTCGCAGCAAGGCATAGCACGCCAGGTACTGCACCATGCGCCGGTATTCACCAGCGCCGAGGCCGCCGCCATACGCGGAGTCCCTTTGGCCAGCGGGGCTAAAGCTTTGGTTTGTAAGGCGGATGGCGCGTTTGTATTCTTCGTCATTCCTGCGGACCGCAAGTTGGACAGCAAGGCGGTTCGCGCCGCTCGGGGCTGGAAAAGCTTTCGCTTTGCCGGTCGCGACGAAGTCCTGGAACTGACCGGCCTGACTCCCGGTTCCATTCCTCCCTTTGGCAGCTTATTTGGACTACAGACCCTCTGCGACCGCCGCCTGGCCGAGCAGACGACGATCAACTTCAACGCCGGAGATCATGCAATTTCGATGAGCATGCGCTTTGAAGATTATCTGGCGGCGGAACAGCCGGAATTGGGCCCGTTCGCCGAATCGTAATCGCCGCCACAGGTCTGCGGCCGTTACGGAGAATGAATCGGCATGCGGAGTGTCGCACGAACGAATTAAGAATCGTCCGATGCACGGCCGCTTGCCAAGCGCTCGTGCGCGGCGTCTGTCCAAGGACTGTCGACCGTCAGGTCTAGGAAGGCGCGCCAGTGAACTTCGGCCTCATCGCGGCGTCCCATTTCGTCGAGGGTCCGCGCCAGATGATACCGTGCGTCGGCATAATCGGGATGGTAAGCGAGCGCCCCTTCAAAGGCTGCGGCCGCCAGTTCGTGCTGATCGCTCTCGGCCAATACGCAACCCAGGTTGGCTCGCGCCTCCACATAATCTTCGTCGAGTTCGATGGCCATATAGTATCGCTCGCGAGCGGCGCCGACGTCCCCCATACGATATAGCAACTCCGCCAGCATGAAACAGGTTTCCGCATGCGGACCGCCGGCGGCCAGGGCCGCGCGATACATCTCCGCGGCGAGTTCCAGGTCGCCTTCGTCTTCGAGTTCCGCCGCTAGCGCCTTCATTTCTTCGGGCGAAGCCAGCGATGACAGGTTGGTTCGGCGCGAATCGCGGCCGGGCGATGCGGTCGTTGCTGGGCTGGCAGCTGTCGTGGCCGCCGGGCGGCTGCGAGTCGCTGGCTCGGCGCGCTCCGCTTCGAAATCGAACCGCAGTTGACCTCCCGATTCGATGAGCCCGTCCCCTTGGCGAAGCAAAAGCTGCTTGCCTTCGACGATGATCGACAGTTGGGCCAGGGGGCGCTCGATCTCGGGCAGCAGCCGCTGCAAGGCCGCTAATTTTTTTTCAATTGCTTGCGGCGATACGCCGGCGGCCAGCAACTCGGCTAATCGCCGCGCCGTGGCGACTTGCTGGAAGTCGAAGTAAGGCAGCTTGCGCACCTCGCGCACCGGCGCGATCAGCCCGCGCCGATGCCAGCGGCGGATGACCGCCACGGAAACGCCCAGCAAGTCGGCGAGCATGGCCGGAGTGTAAAGCCGATGGATGTTTTGCTCCCCCTCGACGAATCCCAACCGCTGCCAGAGTTGTGTCTCGGTGATGACCTGCACGCTGCCTTGCTCGACCGCCGCCCGCAATTCATCGTCTAGCGACTCGGTCAGGTCGCTCAGCGGCAAATCGGCTTCGCCCACGACAATGAGTTGAGGCCTTTCCGACAGCTTATCCAGGGCAATGCCGCCGCTGGCCCGCACTAACTGCTGCGCTTCACGCCGCGACATACCGGCCAGCTTGCCGACGAATGCCACCCGCTCGTTCTTTAAGGCATCGGAGGCGGCGGCGGAAGCATGAAAGGACATCTGTTTTTGTGCGGGGAAAGTCGCTCGACCGTGCTTTCCAGGGTTCCGGCGAAGATGTGGTTCCCCCAAGCATAACGCCGCGAGGGGCGGCGAAAAAGATGCGGGGCACAGGCCGCAGTGATGGCCCGTGCCCCGGGCGCTGGTTTCGGGCCTGCTTGTTGGGGCGATTCGGCAGGCAGTTCTCTTTACCCGGTTCTCAGGTTTCACGGCCTCGGGTGGAGCGAATGACCGGCCGCAACTTCGATGAGCGGTTGCTCGTGCTTCCGTTCGGCGCCGATTCATCGACCGGTTCCGGCACGTTCTGCCCAGGCGGGATCTCCGGTTTTTTCTTGGCGGCGCCGTTCGTTTCGCCGCCGTTCGATGCGCCGTTGCCGCCCGATTTCGATTCTTCTTCCGGCGGCGCCAGCGTGGGCTCGCCTTGCTTCAGCGACCTTTGCGGCGCCGAGCTGTAAGCCGGCGCGCTGGGAGCAACCGCGGCCGCCGGGGCGGGAGCATAGACGGGATTGCCGCATGGATCGATCGGCACCTTAAAGACCACCGTTCGCGGCACGCGATAGGTGTAGGTGATCGGCACGCGCTTCTCGACGATTTGCGGCACCTGGATCGTTTCTTCGGTGGCTACCTGGCGGCAGACCTGAACCGGCAGTTGCTCCACCTTCTCTTCTTCGACCATGCGCATCGTGGTGACCGGCACTTTGCGGACCACTTCTTCAGGCATCATGCGGCAAACGCGCACCGGTACCTTGTTTTCCACTCGTTCCGTCACTTGTCGGCAAACGGTGTATGGCACCCGGCGCACCTGTTCTTCTTGTACCATCCGGCAAACCTGGATGGGCACTTTACGGACCACCTGCTCGTCAACATAACGGCAAACCTGCACCGGCACCTTGCGTGTCATCACGCGGGCGGCATAGCTGGTTTGCGGAACTTGCATGGTGACTAGATTCGGCTGCCAGACTCTCTGCGCCGTGACCACGCCTGGCTGTTGCACCGGAGTCCAGTACAGGCCGCCGCGCTGGTAGGCGGTGCGGCCCGTCAACGGATCGCTAACGCACATGCCCGACTGCCACGAAAGCTGGTTGCGCACCGGCCCAGGTCGGTAAACTTGCTGTTCGACAAAATATCCTTGATCCACTTGCACCGGACTGTAGGTAGTTACCGGTTCCATGACGGTGTAGTTTTCGTCGCGTTCGGCGGTTTCGACCACCGGACGACGCACCATATATCGCTCCTCGCGTTCTTGCGTCTCGTACACGGGGCGCTGCACCATGTAGCGCTCTTCGCGTTCGGCGGTTTCGTACACATTTCGCACGACATCGTAGCTGCGGTCTTCGACGCGTTCTTCCCATACGGGTCGCTGCACGGTGTAGCGTTCTTCGCGTTCGGCGGTCTCATACACGGGTCGAGCTACGGTGTAGCGCCTTTCGCGCATTTCCGTTTCCCAGACGGGGCGATAGCTCGTCACCTTGCGCTGCTCATAGACGGTTTCTTGCTCGACGCGATAGGCGGTTACTTGACGGTCTTCAAAGACCGTCTGGTACTCGAGCCGGTACGTATCCCCACACGGCGATTGGGCGCTCGCGGCCGAAGCCAGCAGGAACGCAGTCGTAATAGCAAGTGCGGTTCTCATCTTCCCCTCATCCTTCACATTGCCGTCCGGAAGCGCGGTCCGGCCGGCAAATTTCCTGGTGCTGGTATCTCGGTTCAATATTCCTTGCGCTGGGTTCCTCGCCGCGGCCCCCCTCCTTACTACGCAATAAGACCGCGAAAAAACCCTTCAAGAGAATGTGGCGGACTAAATGAGAGGCTGCAAACAGAAAACTTTAACATCGCCCCGATCGCGATCCCTAAATCCATACATTAAAAGACTTTGTGTTTCTCAAAAATCCCTAAAGATTTTTCACCGGCCACGCCGAGCGACGCTAGCGGCGCCATCGATTTTTCACCGCAAACGCTAGCGTCGCAACGAACCGGTACATCCCGTCTCTGGCGGGGGCGGATTTGGAGGTGGAATTGCGGTCGAAACAAGCAAACGCTGTAGCCCAACGAAGGCCCGCGTAATAGCACCGTTCTCAGCCGACAGGGGGCAAGGTGCTAATATGAATCAACGCTCCGAGTCGCCAGCCGGCCCTAACTGCAACGCTGAGACCCTCCTCGCATGGAACTCGATTTTCGGAAAGATCCGGCCGTGCTGAGCATGGTCATTGATGCAATGGCCGTGGGGGTGTTCACGGTGGATGCCAAAGGAAGCTTCGTGGCCTGGAGCGAGGGCGCCGAGCGGATCACCGGCTATTCTGCCGGCGAGGTCATTGGCAAACCATGCCGCATCCTCGAAGGGCCCAACTGCAAAGGCTTCGCCACGCTGGACGAGTTACTCCGCTCGCCGGAAGCGGCGCCCGCGGGCATTTGCAACCAGGAGTGCAAACTGCTCGCTAAGGGCGGGCGGGAATTGTACATCTTCGGCAGCGTGCGCCTGCTTCGCGATGAAGCGGGCAAACCGCAAGGCGCGGTTGGCAGTTTCGCCGACCTCACGCCGTTCGTGCAGGCGAACGAGAAAATTGCGCTGCTGGAAGAGCAGACGCGCTCCCGCACGGCGCTGGCGCGTTTGTTGGGCAAGAGCGAGTCGATGCAGGAGGTGTTCCGGCGCTTGCGCCTGGCGGCGCAAAGCGATGTCACGGTACTCATCACGGGCGAGTCGGGCTCAGGCAAGGAATTGGCAGCGGCGGCCGTTCATTCGCTCAGCGCCCGCTCTAGCCGGCCATTTCTCGGCGTCAATTGCTCCGCCATTCCGGAAAGCCTGTTGGAAAGCGAGTTGTTCGGCCACGTGAAAGGGGCTTTCACGGGCGCGGTGCGCGACAAAATCGGCTTGTTTCAGGCCGCCGATGGCGGCACGCTGTTTCTCGACGAAATTGGCGACGTCAGCCCGTTGCTGCAAGTCAAGCTGTTGCGAGTGTTGCAAGAGCGCGAGATTCGTCGCGTCGGCGATGAACGCGCGATTAAGGTCGACGTGCGGCTGTTGACCGCCACGAATCGTGATCTGAAGAGCCTGATTCAGAGCGGGCAGATGCGCGAAGATTTTTACTATCGCATCCGCGTTTTCGAGATCGCCTTGCCGGCGCTGCGCGAGCGGCGCGAAGACATTCCGCTGCTGGTCGATCATTTCATCGCGGACTTTGCCCGCAGTCAATCGAAGCACGTCACCGGAATTGCGCGCGACGCGCTGGCGCGGTTAATGCACTATCGCTGGCCCGGCAACGTGCGCGAATTAAAGAACGCCATCGAACATGCCTTTGTCACGGTGAGCGGCGACCGCATTACGTTGCTCGACCTGCCGACCGAGATTCGCAATGAGGCCGAGTCCGGCCGAGCGGCCGCGCCACTCCTTTCGCCCGCCGCAGCCGCCGAGCGTCAGCGCATTTTGGAGGCGCTCAAACAATCGGGCGGCAATCGCACGGAAGCGGCAAAACGACTCGGCGTCAGTCGGGTCACGCTCTGGAAGCGAATGCGGAAGGCCGGGCTCGACAGCGTCGAAACGCCGGATTAGGCCTCGCCGCGCCGACTTCATGCTTCATGCCGTGCGTTAACGCGCTAGGTTAACGCGTTAACGGTTTCAGGTTAACGCATGCCGCTGCCGCCTTGCGAGTAAATCGGCTTTCTGCAATTGCTAACTGATTACTGCAGGCAGTGTTGGGGCGTGGGTTGCTGATGCGCGCAGACGCTGGCACGGCCATTGCTTTCTATGCCGTCCGCTGACAAAAGGCGGTGAAACGGCCCGCGGCGTCCAATCGAACATCCGTGGGAAGACGCCGCTGAATTCTCCCCTGGGAAGCAAACGCCTCATCGAAGGAAGCGACAAGCATGATCCTCAAACAATATTATCTCGGCTGTCTGGCGCACGCCTCGTACCTCGTCGGCGACGAGCAGTCGGGAAAAGCCGCCGTCATCGATCCTCAGCGCGACATTGATCAATACCTTTCAGACGCGCAAGAGTTAGGATTGAAAGTCGAGTATGTGTTCTTGACGCACTTCCATGCCGATTTTGTGGCTGGACACGTTGAGCTGCGCAATCGCACCGGCGCCCGAATTTATCTCGGCGCCCGCGCTCAGGCCGAATATCAATTCGTTCCGGTGCGCGACGGCGACGTTATTCAGTTCGGACGCACCGCGTTAAAGGTGCTCGAAACTCCGGGGCACACGCCCGAAGGCATTTCGATCTTGGTTTATGACCTGGTTCGCGATGCCAGCCGGCCTCACGCTGTCTTCACTGGCGACACGTTGTTCATTGGCGACGTGGGCCGACCCGACCTGATGGCATCGATCGGCGTTTCAGCCGAAGAACTGGGCGGCATGCTGTACGACTCGTTGCATGAGAAACTGCTGACCTTGCCAGATGAAACGTTGGTCTATCCAGCGCATGGCGCAGGCTCGATGTGCGGCAAACAGCTCAGCAGCGAGAGCGTCTCGACCATCGGCGTGCAGCGCAAATATAACTACGCCTTACAGCCGATGAGTCGCGAAGAATTTGTCCGCCTGGTATCAGCAGATCAACCCGAGGCGCCCAGTTATTTTCTGCATGATGCGATGTTGAATCGCCAGGAACGGTCTGATCTGGATGCATCACTCGAGAAGTCGCTGCGCCCGCTGAGCTTGAATGAGACGGTGCGATTGCAGGCCGCAGCGGCGCAAGTTGTGGACGTGCGCTCTGCCGCGGATTTCGAAGCTGGGCATCTGCGCGACAGCATCAACATTGGCTTAAAAGGCAGCTACGCGACCTGGGCGGGAACCGTGCTCGATCGCCAGCGACCGATTGTTCTGATTGCCGAGCCGGGCGAAGAACAAGAGGCGGCCATGCGATTGGGGCGAATTGGCTTCGACCACGTTGCCGGCTACCTGGGCGGCGGGTCGCGCGCGCTGTTCGACCATCCGGAATTGGTCCGAGCCACCGAGCGGATCACGGCGGCCAGCCTGGCAGAAGAGTTGAGCTCAGAGACGCCGCCTGTCGTTGTCGACGTCCGAAATGCTCAGGAACGGAGTTATGGAGCGATCGAAAACAGCGTCCATGTTCCTTTGAATCGATTGCGGGATCGGCTTAGCGAATTGCCGCGAGATTGCCGGCTGGCGGTTCACTGCGCGGGCGGATATCGCTCGGCGATCGCCGCCAGCTTGTTGCTGCAGGCAGGCTTCGAAAATGTTGTTGATCTTGTCGGCGGCTACTCCGCGTGGGAGAAGAGCAAAACTGCAACCGCCGTCTGAACAAGTTTGTAGCGCTAGAGAAACAAACACTTAAGGAAATCCATTCATGTCGACTGCTGTTAACTCGTCGGTCAAAACCAAGCCTGCCCTGCCGGAGTCGCTCGACGGCGATTGCCTCTGGATCGACGTCCGTACCCCGGCCGAGTTCCGCGAGCTCCATGTGCCGGGCTCTGTGAATGTGCCGCTGGGAGATCTCGAGCGGCTATTGCCCAAAATCAAGGAAGACGCCGCCGGCAAGCATGTGGGGCTGGTTTGCGCTTCGGGCCGGCGCGCCAGCGTGGCTTTCGAGCAGTTAATCAAGGCGGGTGTCGATAATTGTTGGGTTCTCGAAGGGGGAGTGACGGCTTGGGCTGGCGCTGGGCATCCGGTGAATCGCGGTCGGAAGGCGATCTCGCTCGAGCGACAGGTGCGCATCGTGGCAGGCTCGCTGGTAGTGCTCGGCTCGACACTCGGCGCCCTCCTGCATCCCGGCTTCTTTGGGCTGGCGGCATTCATTGGCGCCGGCCTGGTGTTCTCCGGAGTCACCGACACTTGCGGCATGGCGCTGATGCTGGCGAAGTTGCCCTTCAATCGTAGCAGTTCGCAAGGCTGTTGCGGGGCTAAGTGATCGGCGAGTAGGTCAATTGCCATTCAAGTCTTGCTCGGGAATGCCGGCAGGAAAACTGCAAAGGCGCGGGCCATAGCAGGGTTGCGCGCATCGCAACGAATACAAAACGGAAAGATCGTCCATGGCCGCTCATTTTGTGATTGCACTGGCGCTGGCCGCGTTGATCGGCCTCTCGCTGGGGCTGTTAGGCAGCGGGGGATCGATCGTCACGTTACCGGTGCTCGCGTATGTGGCGAAAGTCCCGCCCGAGACCGCAGTGGCGATGTCGTTGGCCATTGTGGGAGCCACAAGTCTCGTGGGCGGCGGCATGGCCTGGCGACGCGGATTCGTGCAAGTGCGAGAAACATTGTTATTTGCCGCATTGGGAATGCTGGGCGCCGCGCTCGGAGCGCAACTGACGCACTTCGTTCCCTCCGCCTTGCTGATGCTATTGTTCGCCGGTCTGATGCTCGTGGTGGGGTTACGAATGTTGCTGGTTCGCGGCGCCAAATTCGG
>JAICIG010000262.1 GCA_025924495.1 Pirellulales bacterium
CAGCTCGACGCGAAATAGGGCGCGCCATACCAGTAGTATGGATAGACGCCCGGGAAGAAAAGAATCCCGCCGCCGCCATGGTGATGATGGTGGTGACTGAACGTTGAGCCGGTATTCGCCGAGAATGTCGACGAGCCCGGCATGCTGGCTGCCCCGCTCGCCGGGGCCGAAATCTGATGGCTGTGCGTTATGTGCGGAACGGGAAGTGCAATCCGCCCCGCAGTCGGCGAATGATGCCCGTGTTGGCCTCGTGCCGTCGTGCTTCCCTGCATCGATGCCAACAGGGCGATCGCAGCGCCCACAAGTGACGGCCATCGCATCGGCTGCCTTCCTCCCTGATTGCGCAAGTTGCCTTAAAGGTCATTATTGACCTTTCGCGCATTGGGGGCAAGCAAACTTTGTCGCGCGGCAACTGATCGCAATGGCAAGCAACGTGAGCCAGGCGGCCGCACAATGCGCCTCAACCCATGCTGGCCTGACCCAGCAGCGTTCGCAGCGCGGTCATACCGATCTCGCTGAGTTGCCGTGCGGGAACGCGCCAGATCTGTGGGTTCATCAGTTCGAGCGAAATGTAGCCTTGATAATTGGCTTGCCGTAAGGCGTCGAGGATCGGCTGCAGTTGAAAGTCGCCGTCGCCGGGCAGAATCCGGTCTGCATCGGACGCTAATTCGCGCGGCATGCCGGCCAGATCGCTGAGCTGGACGTGAAACAGATTCTGCTCGCTCAAATAGCTCAGGTCTTCCGGCTTACTGGGGCCAAGGTAGTAATGAAAAACGTCAAGACAGATGCCTAAGTGAGGCGAACCCGTTTCGGCGACGAGCGCGGCCGCGGTTTGCAGGTTGTTGCCGAACGCGGCCGAGGCTTGGAATTCGAGCGACAATCGCAGCCCTTGTGCGCCCGCTTGCGCGGCAGCCTGCGCGAGCGAAGCCTGCACCCGATCGAGATCTTGCTGCGCGAGCGGCCCGACAGCGTCGAGCGCTACCACCAAGGTCTGAATGCCCAGCGATTTGAGCAGTTCGAGGCGGCGGCCGAAGTGGTCCCAATGCTCGCGGCGAGCGTCGCCTTGACTGACCAGCAAACCCCCTTGAAAGCTGGCGACCGGCGCCGCCATCTCGTGCCGTTCCAGCAAGCGGCGTGCATCGTCGACCGAGTGCTGCTCCAGATAAGTTTCCAGCTTGCCCAGCCAGATTTCCATCGCATGGCAAGCCCCCGCCGCATAATCTTCGACGTCTTTTTCAAACGACGAATGGAGCGTGCAGACCTGGCTGATGGCGGGCTTCATAACGCCTGGCTCGTCAGCTTCGCCGTGATCTCCGCCACACAGTCATCCACTTTTACGCGCCACTGCTGCAAGCTGTCGCGATCGCGAATGGTTACCGTGCCGTCTGTCAGCGTCTGGCCATCAACCGTAATGCAGTAAGGAGTGCCGACCTCGTCTTGTCGGGCGTAGCGGCGGCCGACGGCGCCTTTCTCATCATAAAAGACGTTGAAATGGGGCTTCAGCGCGCGGTAAATCTTCTGGGCCATCTCCGGCATGCCGTCTTTCTTAACCAGCGGGAATACCGCCGCCTTGATCGGCGCCAGACGAGGATGCAGCTTGAGCAGCGTCCGCGCCCGCGGATTGCCATGCTCATCGGGCACCGAATCTTCGGTGTATGCCTCGCACAAGAAGGCTAGCGTGGCCCGGTCGGCGCCCGCCGAAGGCTCGATCACGTGCGGCGTGTAGCGCTCGCGAGTTTCGTCGTCGAAGTACGACAGATCCTTGCCGCTGCCGCGGTGCCGCGGCTTGCCGTCGGCGTCGAGTTCGACGACCAAGTCGTTGCCTTGCCGCACCAGTTTGCCTTCCATGTGGCTGCGGAGGTCAAAATCTCCGCGATGGGCAATGCCTTCCAATTCGCCGAACTCGCCCGCCGGCAGGAAGGGGAAGGCATACTCGATATCGGCCGTGCCGCAAGAGTAATGGCTTAGCTCATCGGGATCGTGGTCTCTCAACCGCAGCCGTTCGCCCGCCAGGCCAAGCTCGGTGTACCAGCGATAGCGCCGATCACGCCAGTATTTGTACCACTCGGGCGATTGCTTCGGATGGCAGAAGAACTCGATTTCCATCTGCTCGAACTCGCGCGAACGAAACGTGAAATTCCGCGGCGTGATCTCGTTGCGAAAGCTCTTGCCCATCTGCGCGATGCCGAACGGCACCGCCACGCGGCTGCTGTCGACCACATTCTTGAAGTTGACAAAAATGCCCTGAGCCGTTTCCGGTCGCAAGAACGCAGCGCCTTCCTCGCCGCTCAACGCGCCGACGTAGGTCTTGAACATCAAGTTGAATTCGCGCGGCGCGGTGAGCGTGCCCAGCGACTTGGCGTCGGGACCAAGCACCTGGGCGAAGTCAGCCACTTTGGTCAGACTGATCATGCCCCCTTCCCAGGCGAGCTGGGCGGCGTCTTTGGCTCGCAGGTTGAAGAACTTCAGCGCCTTGGCCTCGGTGTATTCTTCTTCGCTCTTATCCTCTTCGCCGCCTGAAGGGGTCGTCACAAAGATCTTCTGACCCTTGGCCGAGACCCAGCGGCCCTTGACCTGGTCATGTCGATAGCGTTTCTTCGACTCGCGGCAGTCGACCATGAAGTCGTGGAACAGATCGTAGTGACCTGAGCATTTCCAGACCTGTGGGTGCATGATGATCGTGCAGTCGAGACCGACCATCTGATACGCGACCGGGGCGCCCGGCGGCGGCGCCAGATCGTCGTGGCCGGTGACCATATCGCGCCACCAGGCCTCCTTGATATTCCGCTTCAGTTCCACGCCCAACGGGCCGTAGTCCCAGAAGCCGTTCAGGCCGCCGTAGATATCGCTCGACTGAAACATGAAGCCTCGCCGTTTGCAGAGCGAGACGAGTTTTTCCATTTCCATAGGCTGAATTCAGGAGTTAAGAGCCTTAAAGACAGTTCGCCGGCGAGCGGGGGGCGTCAGCCCTCTGTTTCCTCGCCAATCAGCAACGCGCTGCGCCTCGCGCGACCGCCGCCGCCGCGCTCGAAGCATCGCACTCCGTAGGGTGGGCACTGCCCACCTTTCATCATAGGGGACCTGAGCCGCTCTTCTCGGCCGCATTCCAAGCCTCGCAGTGTACCGCCGCACGGGGCGATTGGTCTATGGGGCAACCGTATGGTCAGCCGCTGCTGTCCGCCAGAGGTCAAAGCTCATTCGATGAAAGGCGCACTACAGTTTCACCTGATGCTCCAGTTATCAAGTTCCAGCTCCGGCACGATCGAAAAGCGATCGACTCGAGCTGCGACCTCGATATCGTGATCGAGACCAACGTCGATCAAGTTGCGGCCGCCTTGCGAGTGGCGAAGCTCTTGGGCCAAAGCAGCGCTCTCGCGCGCGACCGCATCGGCGCCATTCAATGGTTCGACATGGTTCGCCGCCCGCAGGTTCAGATAACTTTCGCGAGCGATCCGGCAAGGATCGTTCTGCTCTGGCTCGCTCCCGGGTAGCTCGCTCAACAGCGTATGGGCCACTCGGCCTGCGAGCAGTACATCCTCGCGCGTAATCTCTCCTTGCGTGCCGGCGCAGAGTAAATGAACCTGGTGTTCCCCGAGCAAAGCCGAGGCGACGGCTGATGCGTTCACAAACGCCCCGATCAGCACGCGCTTCGCCTGGCGGCAGAGCATCATGGCCCGGGTGCCGTTGGTGGTGGTCAAGACGACCGTTTTCCCGCCGACGGTCGCTCGGTTGTATTCTTCGGGCGAATTGCCCAAGTCGAAGCCATCGATCTTCACGCCGCCGCGTTCGCCGCCGAGCAGGGCCGTTCCTTTCGGAAATCCGGTCGCCACGCGCCGCGCCTCGTCGATCTCCAGGCAAGGAATCACCTCGCAAACCCCGGCAACCAAGGCATGCACGATCGTCGTCGTCGCCCGCAGCACGTCGATGACCAACACAGCGCCGTCGGCAAGTTCGTCGGTGCTGGTCAAGGTTGGCAGAAAATGGACTTTCAGCGTTTGCATAGTCCTATGATAGGCCGCCGGACTCAAATGCAAAGACGAGCGGGAGGCATGGGGCTCCCTATCTGCGATTCGAACGGAGGTTGACGCCACCGGCTCGCCAATTTGTTAGCTCGCGAAGCGCCTCGCGGTTGTGGCTTCGCCAGGTGCGGCTACAATCGGCCTCATCGATTTCTATTGCGAATGTGCGCGCCGCCCAAGTCTATGCCTGCCAACTCGCTGTCCGACTTCCTGGAAGAGCTGGAACAGGCGGGCGAATTGGCGCGGGTCGGCGCCGAAGTCGATGCCGAGCTGGAACTGGCCGCCATTGCCGATCAAATGGCGAAACAAAACGGCCCGGCTTTGCTGTTCGAACGCGTCAAAGGACATCACCCGCCGGTCGTGGCTAATTTACTGGCGAGCGAATCGCGTCTCTGCCGGGCGCTCGGCGTCACGACGCTTGATGACTTGCCGCAAAGGCTGTTTGGAGAACCGGCGACGGCGGCCGGTTGGTTCGACCGCATCAAAGCCGGCTCGCTCTTTTCGACCCCGAGCAAGCAGGCGACAAGAACGGTCCGCAGCGGCGTTTGTCAGCAAGTGGTCAAGCTGGGGCGCGACGTCAATCTGCTGGAGTGGCCGGCGCTGCGATCTTGGCCCCTTGAACAGCGCCGCTCGATCACGGCAGGGCAGACCTTGACGCAACACCCAAGCACGGGCGACCGTAAACTGGAAGCGACATGCTTGGAAATTGTTGATCGCTCGAAACTCGCCATCCATTGGCATCGTTATCACGCGGGTCCGCAGCATTTATCACTGTACGCCGCGCGTGGGCAGCGGATGCCTGTGGCGGTCTGGCTTGGCGGCGATCCCGCGTTCTCGGTTGCGGCGGCGGCGCCATTGCCCGCCGAGGTCGACGGCTATGCGTTCGCCAGTCTGCTTTGTGCGAAGACCATCGATCTGGTCAAGTGCCGCTCACACGACCTGGAGGTTCCGGCGGAAGCCGAAATCGTGATCGAGGGCTTTATCGATCCCGAGGAGCCGCTCCTGGCGGCCGGCCCCATCGCCCAGGCCAATGGGCGCTATAGCATTGCTGGCCCTGCGTATCCGCTGAGCGTGACGACGATCACCCATCGTACGAACCCGGTGTTTTCCACCACCGTTCCAAGCGGTCCGCCTGGCGAAACCGGCGCCATCCTGCGCGCGATCGAGCGGCTTTGGCTGCCGGTCGTGAAACACGCAGTTCCCGAACTGGTCGACTATGCATTGGCGGAGCAGGGGGGACCTTACAATCTTGCTATTTTGTCGATCAGGAAAACGTATCCCGGCCAGGCGCGCAAGGTTGCCAGCGCTTTTTGGGGCCTCGACGCCATGATGTTTGTGAAAATGGTGGTGGTCGTCGATGCCGAGATCGACATTCATCAGCCGACCCAAGTCGTGCTGGCCGCACTGACTAGCGCCGATCCGCGACGCGACTTCTTCTTTCACGACGGGCCGCCTCATCCGTGGGAGCAGGCGTCTGGCCAGGCTTTAGGGATTGATGCCACGGCCAAACTTCCCGAAGAATACGCCGGGCCTTGGCCCACCCGGCTAGCTCCCAGCCAAGAGACGGTTGACCAGGTCCGGGCCCGTTGGTCAGAGTATGGGCTGGGGCCGAAATCAAAGTAGGCGCCTGCTCGCCGACGAAACGGCAAAGCAAACAGTTAACCGCTGACTTGCTCGGCGGTTAGGGCATTAGGCTGGTCCAAAGTAAAGGCTGAGTTCGCTCTCAGACAGGCAATTTCGTTCATGGTCGTCGATAAATCGGAAGCGCGCGTGCGGCGAATGTTCGGCGAAATCGCCGGCCGCTACGACTTCCTCAATCACCTGCTGTCGCTCAATATCGACCGCTATTGGCGCTGGCGAACGGTGCGGCACGTTCCCCCGACCGCGGACGGGCCGATTCTCGATCTCTGCACCGGCACGGGCGACCTGGCGTTAGCCTATCACCGGGCCAGCGGCGGCCGGACCAAAATCGTCGGCGCCGACTTCTGCCACCCGATGCTCGTGGTGGGAGAAGGCAAGCGGCAAAAAGCGGGGCTGAACGGACAAGTCTCTTTTGTCGAGGCCGACGCTCAGCGGCTTCCCTTTCCTGACAATTATTTCTCGATCGTCTGTGTCGCATTCGGTCTGCGCAATGTCACCAATACCGACCAGGGCCTAAGTGAAATGACGCGAGTTTGCCGTCCGGGCGGCAAAGTCGCGGTGCTCGAGTTTTCGCATCCGCGCTGGCAGCCCTTTAAGGCCGTCTATGGCTGGTACTTCCGCCACATATTGCCGCGCATCGGACAGGCCCTGGCGCGAAATCGCCAAGAAGCCTATAGCTACTTGCCGGCCAGCGTGGGCGAATTCCCCTGCGGAGAAGCCTTGGCCGATCGCATGCGAGCCGCCGGGCTGAGCGAAGTGAGCTACCATCCATTTACGCTCGGCGTGGCCACGTTATATGTAGGCGTCAAATGAAGTCCAACTTTGTTCTTGGGATCACCGGCGCCAGCGGAGCAATTTATGCCGTCCGCCTGCTCGACGTGCTGCTGGCCAGCGGTTGCAACGTGCAACTTTCGATCAGCCCCGCAGGTCAGACCGTGCTGGCACAAGAGCTGGGCCTGACGATCGACTTGGAAAAATTCTTAATCGAACAATTGCTGCCGGATCAAGAACGAACGGCGGATAGCCAGGCGAATCCACTGCTTAAGGAAGTGCTCCGCCGTACCGGCTCGCATCGAGGCGTGCGTTCCGCAGAGCAGCGAGGCATGCTTCATTATCATCATTTTCGCGACCTGATGGCGCCCATGGCCAGCGGCTCATGGCTCACCTCGGGCATGGTCGTTTGTCCTTGTTCGGGCGGAACTTTGAGCGCGATCGCCCACGGCGCCTCGGAAAACCTGATCCATCGCGCCGCGGACGTGCATCTCAAGGAGCGCCGCAAGCTGGTGCTCGTGCCGCGAGAGACGCCGCTGTCGATGATTCAGCTCGATAACATGCGCCGCACCGTCGAGGCCGGCGCCGTCGTGCTGCCTGCGATGCCGGGTTTTTATCACGGCGCAACATCGATCCGCGACCTGGTCGACTTTGTCGTGGCGCGGATCTGTGATCAGCTGGGCGTCGAACATTCGCTCATGCGGCGATGGGGAGAATAAAGAGTGTTCCATCGCCTGCGTCTGATCCTGGAAATGATCCGCTTCAGCCACACGCTGTTTGCGCTGCCATTTGCGCTCTTGTCCGCTGCGATGGCCTGGCGTCTCGGCGGCGAGAGCATCGCATGGCGGTGGCAGGACTTTTTAGGCATTGTGCTGTGCATGGTCACGGCTCGTAGCGCAGCGATGGCCTTTAATCGATTGACAGACCGAAAGCTTGATGCCGAAAACCCACGCACTCGCATGCGGCATATTCCGGCTGGATTGCTAAGCGTGCAAAGCGTCGCAATTTTTACCATCGCGTGCGCGGCAGCCTTCGTGGCTAGCACCTTGCTGTTCTTGCCGAACCGCTGGCCATTGTATCTGTCGGCGCTGGTCCTCCTCTTCCTATGTGGCTACAGCCTGACAAAGCGGTTCACGGCGCTGGCGCATTTCTGGCTGGGCGCCGCGCTGGCCCTGGCGCCGATTGCGGCCTGGATTGCCTTGCGCGGCGAGCTGGCTTGGCCGCCGGTGGTGCTGGGCGCGGCCGTCATGCTGTGGGTCGCCGGGTTCGACATGATCTATGCCTGCCAGGACGTCGAAGTCGATTCCAAGCTTGGTTTGCACAGCGTGCCGGCGAGACTCGGCGTAACAGGCGCCTTGCGACTGGCGGCTGCTTGCCACCTGGGCATGGTGTTGGTGCTGTTTGCTTTGCCGCTGGTCTACCCGCAGCTCGGCTGGATTTACCTGGCGGGCATCGCCTGCGTGGCGCTGTTGTTGATTTACGAGCACCGGCTGGTGCGGCCCGACGATCTGACCCGCGTCAATCTGGCGTTTTTTAATGTGAACGCGGTGGTCAGCATTGGGTTGTTTCTGGTCGGGACCCTCGATTTGTATTGGCCCCGTTGAGGATTGCCCTCCTAAGTAAAAACTGTAGGGGACGCCCACCGTGGCGTTCCGCGAAGCGCGCTCGACGACATGCTATTGCGCAGTCCTGGGACCGCCGCTGAGGGCGTTCCCTACCAGAGCGTTGCGAGCTACGATAAGAATTCCTCCGCCCAGAAAGTCCTGCTCAAACCATGATCAAAGCCAACCAACCCACCCTGCATTCGATCCGCGAAAAGGTCCTGGCCGGCGAGCGTTTGTCATTCGATGACGGGCTGTATTTGTACCGACCGGAAGTCGATCTCAACGAGCTTGGCGAACTGGCCAACCTGGTCCGCGAGCGCAAGAACGGCAACTTCGCCTACTACAATATCAATACCCATCTGAACCCGACGAACGTCTGCGTCTATCGCTGCACGTTTTGCGCGTTCCGCTCGGACCTCCGCGATCCGAAGGGCTACTTGATGAGCGATGAGCAGATTTTGCAGCGCGGTCGCGAGGCGGTGGAAAACGGCTGCACCGAGATGCACATCGTCGGCGGCCTGCATCACCAGATGAAGTACGAGTGGTACGTCAACGTCATTCGCATTCTGCACGAAGCTTATCCCAAGCTGCATCTGAAGGGCTGGACGGGCGTCGAAATCAATTGGTTCCAGCATCTCACCAAAAAGCCGGTGCGGGAAATTCTGCAGGACCTGATTGATGCAGGGCTCGGCAGCATGCCGGGCGGCGGCGCCGAAATCTTTCATCCCGAAGTGCGCGACCGCATTTGCGAGCACAAGGCCGACGCACAGAACTGGCTCGACATCCATCGCACGGCGCACGAGATGGGCCTGAAAACAAACTGCACGATGCTCTACGGTCATATCGAAGAGGCCTATCATCGCATCGACCATCTGGTACGGCTGCGCGAATTACAGGATGAGACCGGCGGCTTTCAGACCTTCATTCCGCTGGCCTTCCATCCCGATAACACCGGCCTATCGCACATCAAAAAGCCATCGGCCTTGATGGACTTGCGAACGATGGCCGTTAGCCGCTTGATGCTCGATAACATCCCGCACATCAAGGCTTACTGGATCATGCTCGGCATCGGCACAGCGCAGACGGCCCTACGGTACGGCGCCGACGATCTCGACGGCACCGTGCGACACGAGCTGATCTATCACGACGCCGGCGCCGAAACGCCCGAGATTCTCTCCGTCGACGAAATCTGCCGGTTGATCACCGAAGCCGGCCGTGAACCTATCGAGCGCGACACCATCTACCATCGCGTCATCCGCAACGGCGCCGAATGGCAAACCGCAGAGCCGATTGCCGTCGGGGCGTAAGGCAGTTGGATCATCCAAGCTGGATCTGGTTTTCACCACGAGACACAGAGACGCAGGGCTTTGATGAATATTACTGCAATGTACTGCCGTCTCTGCTCGCCCTTTCAGAACTTCTTCTTTTGGGAAATCTCTCCGTTATTGCTCTTCTCCGTGCCTCTGTGTCTCTGTGGTTATCCAGGATAGTCACCAATCTGCAGGCGACTCTTGCCCGATAAGCGAGCGCATCGCGGTCCGAATCCGGATGATGCTAAGTTGTTTGCGCAGGAGAACTGGTCCCGATTGCGAACAGCGACGGCCGATTTGAGTTGGCTGTTCACGCGCGGTTACGCCGGCGAGTCGTCGTTGAAGCTTGTCGGCGATCGTTACGACCTCGCGAAACGACAGCGGATTGCCGTAGCCCGCTCGGCGTGCTCGGACGAATCGATCACCAAGAGACGGCAGAGCAGGGCGGCGATTGAGAACGTGGCCGGCCAGCCGTTGGAGATCGACGGCTACAACGTGCTGATTACGATCGAGGCGGCGCTCGCAGGCGGGATGATCCTGCGCGGCCGCGATGGCTGTTATCGCGATCTGGCCAGCGTGCACGGCACGTTCCGCCGCGTCGAAGAAACCTTTCCGGCCATTGAGTTGATCGGGCGATTCCTCGCCTCGCTCCATGTCGGGCCTTGCATTTGGCGGCTCGATAGCCCGGTGTCGAACAGCGGACGGCTCAAAGGCTACCTCCTCACCATCGCGGACCAGCACCGCTGGAACTGGTCGGTCGAGTTAGCCAACAATCCCGACCAGCTTTTGATCGATTCAAAGTCGATCGTAGCCACCGCCGACAGCGTGATTCTCGATCGTTGTCGCCTCTGGACAAACCTGACCGTCCCCCTCATCGACGACCACGTCCCTGCGGCGCACATTGTCGACTTATCGGCGTAGTCCGTCGCCGAGACCTGCGACCACCATGGTTGCCGAGCGGCCGCTAGAGACTTGTTCACCAGCCATTCCGGCTATCAAGCCACTAGGCTGTGACGAAGTTTTTTTACGACAAAACGCAAGTTTTTTGCTGTTTCTCGGCCCAATTTCCGACTCCTCCACACAATGGTCCGGTCGTCGGCATTGCAGTCTGCGGCAATGGCATGCGGCTTGCTTGCTAGCACCCGCGGGCCGAAATGTGCGGATTGCAACAAGGAGTATCTACGATGGGAACCATATTGTTCATTCTTTTGATTCTGCTACTGCTAGGCGCTGTGCCGGCATGGCCCTATTCGCGCGGCTGGGGCTACGGTCCCAGCGGCATCCTCGGGACGCTGCTGTTGATCTTGCTCGTGTTGATGCTGTTCAACATGGTGCCGTGGGGCTTTGGCCCTGGCCCAACCGTCCCTTAAGCGGACCCGCGAGCACGATCCCCGGCGCTGCTCGCGCAGGCATTATGCCGACTCGGCGGCGCAAAGGAGTCGCGGCCGCCGAGCGGTTGTTTGCTTTATTTGGCGCTAAGTCTCGTCTCGCCGCTCTCCAAGCCCGCCGATTCTGTCGAGTCGGAATCATCTTGTTGCTTTTGGCTCCGGGCGCGAACTTTCATGACGGGCCGTTTGCCGCCTTCCCGGACTGCATTCCTGTGGTCTCTGTGGCTGTCTGGCGGCAGCGTTTTTTGCCAAAAAGAGCCCGGCGACCGGCAGACTCGCCCGTTTGGCGCAGTTATACTTAAGACTTACCGCGGCCGGCGGAGCGTTTGCTGAGGCGGCTAAAAAAACCCTCGCGCGACGGCGTCGTCCGGCGGCGCTGCATCCCGCCAGCTTCCTGCCCCCGAATGGATCTTGCCCGGAAATCGTTTAGGACGACTGACGCAATTGTTTTCGCGGGGCGGAAATGTTTCGCAAATCAATCGAATCTCACCGAGGCGGCGGCGGGCCACAAGCTTGCCGCTCGAAGCCGCTTCGGTAAGCTCATCGATTCTCG
>JAICIG010000263.1 GCA_025924495.1 Pirellulales bacterium
CCGATCGCGGCCGCCGCCGCTATGGCCCTGAGCAGCGTCAGCGTCGTTGCGAACAGCCTGCTATTGCGGCGCAAGAAGCTGGACTAACCAGCGAAGCGGTGAATCGAAGCGCGGCAGAGCGATCGGAGTTTGCAGCGACTCTGCCGTTGGGCATCGCTCAGTGTTCAGCTCAATTGCTGGTAAGCGGAAAATCGTAGCCGTCGACTTTTCCGTTCTCGACGGTAACGGTCAACTCCGTCTTTTCTAGCGTGCTGTAGCGTTCAGGCAGCGATTCCTTGTACTGGCCCTGCAGTTTCAGCTGTTCGACATCCATTCCTTCTTCAAGATTGACCGGAGCGCCCGCGGCGCCGACGAAGCGGCTGACGGTGACCTTGTAAGCGCCTGGCACAGCGCCGGACTTGCTCGTGGTTTTCAACTCATAGCGGCCTTCGCTGTCGGTTTTTGCGCCGCTGCCATGATAACCCGCCGGCGCGGAGCCCTGCGGATAGAAGCCAATGTCAGCATCGGCCAAAGGCTTGCCGTCCAGGCTTACTTTGCCTGCCACGGGAGTTAACTCAAAAGCCGGACCCTGATTGCTTTTGCCGCAGCCTGCTAAAAGCAATATCGATGCTGCCGTAACTGCCATCGCCCACTGCCGGTCGCACCGTATGCTTCGATCCATCAGTGTCCTCTGTTTTTGGAGACCTACGTCTGCAGTCGTCGTGCCGTCAGCGCCCGGCTGGGGATTGTCAGGCGGCTGACGATTCGATGGTGGCCGCGGAGGCCGAGCGATCAAAGGTCGGGTTGTCCCATGTTGCCAATGCTGACGCCGTCCGAGATCCGATTCAGCCATAAAAAAATATTGTAGTAATCAATGCTGTCAGCAATAAAACGCGTAGAACCGTCGCACATTGCGAACATCGCTCCAGCCGGGTGATAGCTGCCAAATTGCCACGCGTATTGGTGGTGCTGGTTGGCGCCCGATACATCGAAGTTGATAGAGCTATAGACCAGCCCGTAGGGCGCTGTAATGCCATTAACCGTCGTCATTGTTGTGGAGCGGGAAGTACGGCCATGGCAGCAGGTATGAGCGCCATTGCCCCAAAACGGCCCGTAGACTGAGGACGTCTTGCCTGCGACCGCCTGACGCGATTCGCCGATGGCAATGGTGTTGCTCGTTCCGTCTCTGACGTCTGCGATCTTGGCGGCGCCATCGTTGCCGAACGGGCCAATGTCGAGGTGCGAGGAGATATGGAGCGACCAGGGGCTGTCGTAGTCAGTGTAACTGCCGGTGGCGAATAAATAATTGCTCTCGGCTGCATTGTTTTCTTCGTACGGAGAGCCTGCATTGTTCGGCTGATAAAGCCGGATTGCCGCGGGCGTTACATCTGAGGGGCAGGTGAAGACAGATAATTGCTTGCTGTAAATCGGTTGGTTGACCGTACTGGAAGTAGCATTGCTGGCCAAAGGTTTGCCGCCGGAACTCCAGTTGTTGATGCTTGAGGGATAGCTGAAGTTGTAGAGTTGGTACAAAGGCAGTTGCTCGAGTTGAGCCAGCATCAGTGTGAACCCGGTTGTGTTGATGACGACATTCGAGCCGCTGCTGCCTGCGGGATACATGTAAGTGGCGCTGCCCGAGCCGATTTTCGCGGGTGGAAACACGCGGAACAAATCGTGATAGTTCTGCAGCGCGATGCCTATCTGCTTCAGGTTGTTCTGGCACTGCGAGCGCCGAGCCGCTTCGCGCGCCGCCTGCACCGCGGGCAGCAACAGCGCGATTAGAATTCCGATGATGGCGATCACCACGAGCAATTCGACTAACGTGAATGCGCGCGCATTGCTCCTTGACGTGCTACGAAACATGGGCATCCTCCGGGAAGGCACTCGACTCGAAGAAACGCAAGCTATGACGCTGCCTGATACGCGCCGTCGATCAGCGGGCTCGATGGTGAGGAGAGACGCGCCGCGGCACGACGGCTTTGCCGTCAACCTCGGCGGATCGGCATAGTGACGATGCCGGCCAAACATACGCGCCTCCAGCGAACGCTGATTGCCGCGACCAAAGGGACGATAGGACGTGTGGTCGACGCAGACCGCCTGGGTTCAAGGGCCGCGCCGCGCTTCTTCTCTGCGCTGGCGAACCGCAATCTATCGCGAGCCAATGGTGTTTGCAATGTTTATAACAAAAACTTTTAAAAAATTTAGTCGCATGGCTGCGGGGAAAACAAGCCTGCAATCGCAGAATGAAAACGACAGGTATGGAACGCCGTTATCCACGCTCGCCGCGTGCCTTCGTTGCCTCGCCGTCCCGCGGAGACTGAGTTTCACGAGACTCCAGTTAGACTTTTTGCCGCGATTCGGCCAAGGATCCCCAGCCGCTCGGGCGCTGAGCCGGCGGCTCGCGCATGCTAGATTTTGGCAAGCCGCAAATGCGCTACCAGACTGCTTGCGCTCTTGGGCGGCTTGCTCGTTCTGTATCCCGAACTCCATGGAATCCGCTTATGCCTATCTTGCGTGTCATCCAACGCTGCTGGGCATCAGACCACTGTCGGGCGTTGCTGTTTGCACTCACTGCTCTGGCAGGCGCACTGGCTGCCTCGGAAACACGCGGTGAGATCGACTGGCAACCGTCGCGCACTTGGGTCTTCGCCGTCGGTCTCTTGGAATGGCAAGATAGTTCCATCTACGCCTCGTTTCCCGCGGCCAAGCCGCACCGCAGCGACAGGCGGCTGATCGAATTGCTCAAGCGGTCCGGCGTGCCGGCGGAGCGTGTGGTCTATCTGGAAGACGCTCAGGCAACCAAGCAGCGCATCGAGCGCGAATTGGTCGGGCAGCTAGCGCGCACTCGGCCGGGCGATATGCTCATCTTCTATTTTGCCGGTCATGGTTCGCGCAATACCGAGACGCATCAGACCTATTTTGCCAACTACGATGCCGGCCAGAGCTGGGCGAGCCTGTGGCCGGTTCGCAGCATTTTCGACGTCATCGAGCGGCACTTCCGTGGCGAGCGCGCCATTCTGATGGCCGATTGCTGCCATAGCGGCGCGCTTTATGATGAAGCCCGGCGGCGCCAATCGAAGCTCTCTTATGCCTGCCTCACGTCGGCCTATTCGCACAATTCGTCGACCGGCAACTGGACCTTCACCGATGCCTTGCTCAAAGGCTGGGGCGGCAATGCCTTGGTCGATCTCAACGGCGACGGAGAAGTAGAACTGAAAGAAATGGCCCGTTACGCCGAGTTGGACATGGCCTGCTTCGAGCAGCAGAAGGCAATGTTCATCGCCACCGGCGATATCAATCCCGACATGCGATTGGCGCCCAGTCGCGGCACGCATGCTCGAGGAGTAGGACGGCGAGTCGAAGTCGAGTGGGAAGGCAAGTGGTGGCCCGCACAAGTGATCGCTCTTGAAGGCGGCCGCTCGAAGATTCACTATGCTGGTTACGACGCGAGTTGGGACGAATGGGTGACGCCCGAGCGAATTCGCCCCTTTGCTCCTCGAACTCTGCCCAAAGGAACCCACGTGCAGGTCTTATGGAGCGGCGACAAGAAATGGTATCCCGGCGTGGTGATGGCCAGCGAGAACGGCTTGCACAAGATCCACTACGACGGCTATTCCCACGAGTGGGACGAATGGGTCGGAATCAAGTCGATCCGGGAATAACCGCAACGGTAGAGGCGGGGGAGCAGGGGCGGGCGAGCAGGGACGTCACGCCCCTTGATAATTCAGCTTCACAGCTCGCGATCAGGAGAATCTCCATGCGCACTCATGTGATGTTCGGCATGGTTTCGGCGGCAGTCGCCTCGATCGGCGCTCTTTTCTTGGTTGCACGACCAGACGACACGGCAGCCCGTCCGCAAGATATTGCACGGCAACCATCCGGCGGCAATCTGGTGCACGCCCTGGCGGAAAGCCGACTGGTCGATCTGACGCATCCGTTCGACGAGCGAACAATCTATTGGCCCACGGAGAAGGGCTTTGAGTTGCAAAAGACAACGGCGGGCATGACGGCCAAAGGCTACTACTACGCCGCCAACCGCTTTACGGCGGCCGAGCACGGCGGCACTCATCTCGACGCGCCGATCCATTTCTCCAAGGCTCATCGGACGGTCGATCAGATTCCGCTCGAGCAGATCGTCGGCGAAGGCGTGGTGGTCGACGTCAGACAGAAATGCGCTGACAATCCGGATTACGAAATCGGCATCGATGACCTGCGCGGCTGGGAAGAAAAGCATCGCCGGCAACTGGTCGATGTGATCGTCCTATTGCGGACCGGTTACGGCAGTCGCTGGCCCGACCGGCAGCAATATCTCGGCACGGAAGCGACGGGCCCAGGCGCCATTGAGAAGTTGCATTTTCCCGGCCTCGATCCCGACGCGGCTCGATGGCTCGTTGAACAGCGACACGTCAAGGCGGTCGGCATCGACACTGCGAGCATCGATTACGGTCAATCGACGCACTTCCAGAGCCACGTGCGGCTCTTCGAACGCAATATTCCCGCTTTCGAAAATGTCGCACAACTCGACAAGTTGCCCGATCAGGGTTTCGTCGTCTTCGCTTTGCCCATGCAGATCGCGGGCGGCACAGGAGCCCCGCTGCGAATCATCGCGGCCATCGCGAAGTAGAGCTCGTAGCGGGTTTCTGTCCGCCGCCAGACGCCCGGAAAGCAACTGGGTCTTTCGCTTTCCGGGCGCTCATGGCAGCAGCAAGCACAAACGGTTGCGGGCGACGAGTTCGGGCGCGCCTGATCAGGCCGCCAATCGGACGGCGCCGGCCGGGCTCTGGATGCCTTCGACGAATTCCTCGAAGATTCGCATGTCGAGGGCGCTGGCCGATTCGCTTTCGGGATGGAACTGCGTCCCGAATGCGAACCAGTCGGGCTGAACGCTTTCAATCGCTTCCACGACGCCGTCGGGGCAGCGGGCCGTGACGATGAAGCCCGGCGCCACTTCGTCGATCGCCATGTGGTGCGTGCTGTTGACGCGAATTTCGCCTTCGCCATACACGCGTTCCATCAATGTGCCCGGCACGACTTCCAAGGCGTGGCGGTGCGCCGGGTCGAGCGAGTCGCGGTGCGGCAAAGCTTTGGGCATGTCTTCGGGAATGTGCAGGAACAGGTTGCCCCCTTCGGCAATGTTCAGCAGTTGCATGCCGACGCCGATGCCGAACAGCGGCAAGCGGCGATCGGAGGCCATGCGGACCAGGCGACGATCGAACGTCTCGCGGCGCGAGTCGAGCAAGCGGACCGACGGGTGCAGCATGAAGCCGTCGCGGCGCGGGTCGAGATCGGCGCCGCCGATCATCACGAGCCCGTCCAAAAGGTCGAAGATGCGATCGAGATCCGCCTGGTCGTCGAGCGGCGGAATCACAATCGGCAGGCCGCCCGCCTTGACGATTGCATCGTAATACCCTGCACAAACGTAGCTGAACGCGGGAGCGTCCTTCTTGGCCGCGCGGTAGTCAGCGTTCAATCCGATGAGTGGCTTCGTTTGCATTCCCTCTCTCCTTACTGGACAAATCCCTTGTCCGTAACACAGTGAAACGGGGTCTAATAAACTGGCGAGGCGCCTCTAGCGCAGGTCGCAGAACGGAGAGAGTGGAAGCGAACCGCATGCCGGCCTGAACAAGACCGACAGAGCGGGGTGGTTCGCTAGTTCAATTGCGACGGACGAAGATCGTGCTTCGTGAGTCATCCTTGACACGCCACTTTCGATTCAAGAAGCCTGTTGGCTTCCTGTTGCCCCTCGGCAGGATCGATCAACCGCGCGGGCGATTGGCGAGCTATCCGACGAGCAAAGTCCCATCCTGGGCACAGAGCCGGAGTTACTGGTATCCTACGGCCTCGAAATCCTAAAACGCACGTACTTCCCGGTGTCACCCTGTGAAGAAGCAAGCGACAGGGGGGAGTTATAAAACCGGCCGAGTAAATTGCAAGCGATTCGCTTATCTTGAGTGCGTCTGCCGGATTGCCACCAGATAAAGTGCTAGCGTTAATCCGCTATCATCAACGGTCGAAACCCTTTACGGCTTCGATGATTGGCTCTATGTTGAGTTTGCCCCGGTTTTTGTTCTTGAGCCCTCTCCGCCCGCGCGATGCGATACCAGAACGTCTGCCTCGAAGCCTTCGGCTACACGCTGCCTGACGAAGTCGTAAGTTCTGCCCAGATCGAGACTTGGCTGGCGCCGCTCTATAAACGGCTGCGGCTGCCTGAAGGGCGGCTCGAACTGATGACCGGCATCCGCGAACGCCGCTTCTGGCCCGCCGGCATGCTGCCGAGCGAGCAAAGCGTCGCGAGCGCCGAGAAGGCCATTGCCGCGGCGGGAATCGACAAATCCGAAATCGGCGCCTTAATTCACGCCTCGGTTTGCCGCGATCATCTCGAGCCGGCAACGGCCTGCAAGGTGCATCATCGCCTTGGCCTTGGCTCCGGCTGCCAGATTTACGACGTTTCGAATGCCTGCCTTGGCGTGCTCAATGGCATGGTGCAGGCGGCGAATATGATCGAGTTGGGGCAGATCCGCGCCGGGGTGGTCGTCGCCACCGAGAGCAGTCGGCAATTGGTGGAAACGACGATCGGCGAACTCAATCGCAACGAGTCGCTCACCCGCGAGCAGATGAAGTTGGCCGTGGCCTCGTTGACGATTGGCTCCGGCAGCGTCGCCGTCGTGCTGACCGATCGTGAATTGAGCCGCACGGGCAATCGCTTGTTGGCAGGCGTGGCGGCGACGAATACCCAGTTCCATGATCTATGTCACAGCGGCCGCGACGAAGCCGTTGCCGATCAAATGCAGCCGCTGATGCAAACCGACTCGGAACGCTTGATGCGCGCCGGCATTGAAACGGCCACTCGCGCCTTCGAATCGTTCCTCGATGAACTAGGCTGGGAGCGAAACCAGGTCGACAAGACCTTCTGCCACCAGGTCGGCGTCGCGCACCGCAAGCTGCTGTTCGAGACGTTTGATCTTTCGCCCGCGCTGGACTTTTCTACGGTCGAATTTCTAGGCAATACGGGTTCGGTGGCCGTTCCGATTACGGCGGCCATGGGCATCGAACGCGGGCATCTCGCGCAGGGCGACCGCGTGGCCATGCTCGGCATCGGCTCGGGAATCAACGTGTTGATGTTGGGCGTCGATTGGCAGCGCAGCACGGTCGCCTCCTCAATGACGAAGCCCCGCATGCACGCCTTAGACGCCTCGCGAGGCGCGATCGGCGCTCGCTGACGTTGCGAGTAGTTAGGGCAGTCGTTCGAGAAACTCGTCGATTGCGGCGTCCCACGTTTCCGGCAGCGGGTCGTTATGGCCGACTCCCGGCAGAGCCACAAACTGCTTGGGCTCGTTGGCCGCCATGAAGAGTCGGCGGCCCATCTCGAAGGGAATGATCTCATCAACATCGCCGTGGCAATGCACGAGCGGGCCGCGGTAGTCGGCGATCTTGCTCAGCGAATCGAGCCGATTGCGCATCAGCATCCGCACGGGCAGGAGCGGATAGAAGTAAGCGGCCACGTCGGGCAGCGACGTGTAAGTGCGCTCCAGAATCAGGCCTCGTGCGCCATCGCGGCTGGCCAGGTCGACCATGACGCCGCCGCCGAGCGACTCGCCCATCAGCACGATCTGTCGCTCTGCCACGCTCGTCCTTTCGGCCAGCCAGGCCCGCGCTGCACGAGCGTCGAGCAGCACGCCCGGCTCGTTCGGCTCCCCTTCGCTGAGGCCATAACCGCGATAGTCGAACGCCATCAGCGAGACGCGATGCATCTGGCTGAGTTCCTGAAATCGCTCAGCTCGGTAACTAATATTGCCCGCGTTGCCGCAGGCGAACAACACGCAAGCCCTTGGGCGAGGGTGCGGAAAATACCAGCCGTGCAGCTTCGTACCATCGGTTGCCTTGAAATGCACCCGTTCAATGCCCGGCAAATCCCAGGTTTCCCAAGGCATGCGATCGGGATGGAAGATCAGCCGTTCTTCGAAAAACATCAGTACGAGCAGGACCAGCAAATATATGACCGCTGCCAGGCGAGTAAATCGCCACGACCCATAAAAGAGCCGCTTTCGGCCAGTCGGTTGGCTTCCACTTTCGGATCTCATTTCTGAGCAGATAAACAGATTATTCGGGCGCCCCTTTGCAGGAGTCCAGCAGGAAGGGGACGAGCAATCGCCCGGTTTGATTCAAACCGAGCAAGACGACTTTCCCTTGCGGCATGGTTCTTTCCTTTGCGTTGCGCAATGAGAGTGCGAGACAAAGGCTTCGCGGCGTAAGGCCTCGCGGCGAGAAACTGCAATCAAGGTAGTCGACCGCCAGCCGGCGCTCAACCGCGCGAGCGAAAAGCCACAAGCCCGGGATTCCGCTAGGGCAGCACATCAAACAACCCGGTAAAGGTAAAGGCGGCGAGGCCGATAGCGATAAATATCAAGCCGACCAGACAAGGAAGTACGCCGTCGCGCAGCGTGGCGCCGCGTTCGAGTACCGACATGGTCGGCCGGGTTGGATCGTAGAAGACATCGATCTCCAGGCCGGAAGGGTATCGCATGATTTCCTCGCGCGCAATCTCATATCCGTTACTCATGCCGGATCGGGTTTTACCTGGAAAACGGATCGTGTCGCCCGCGTAATCGCAGCCGCCGACCTGGAAGCGGTAGCCAATCTGCGATCTGTACTCGTCACTGCCGGCATCTTCGATGAAAGCCTTAGTGATCCGGCCTCGCACGCTGGGCCAACCGCAGCTCGCACGTCCGCGTCGAACGCACGCCACGCCCGACCCGATTGAAAACATTCCGCCGAACACGAAGAATACGCCCCAAAAGGTGCGCGCCGCCCCAAACACGCGCACGATCGCCAGCAGTATGCATGCGACGGTGACGGCCAATATCGCCGACCGCAGGCTGAACTGCCGTTGCTCCGGGCCTGCAGGCGGTCGGCCGGCCGCGGCCACATGTCGGCTAGAGAGGTCGAAGGCGTTCCAGGGAACTTGCACCTGGAACACGCGGACGGAGGCCGCGCTTTGGCCCATGGCGACGGATTCGTCAACCATGCTCGCCTCGATTCCTTGCTCCTGCAACTCTCCGCAAAGCGCCTCGGCATCGCGTTGTGATACGAAGGCGGCGACGGTTAGGTAGGAATTCCGCATCGCCATGGATCGCTAGGAAACGCGGCGAGACGCCGCGTCTACTTGCCTGCTTCGTGAGCGAGGATGCCGAGCACGATTTTGCGCAGCTTAGGCTCAGCCGAGGCGGCGTGGGCCAGAATGCGGCTGATGTCGGCGGGTTCGAGTGCGTCGGGCAGACACATGTCGGTGACGATCGATAGCCCCAAAATGCGCATGCCGGCGTGCACGGCCGCCAACACTTCGGGAACGGTGGACATGCCGACCACGTCGGCCCCGATCAAGCGCAGAAAACGGTACTCGGCGCGCGTTTCCAGGTTGGGGCCGGTCACGGCGACATAGACCCCGCGATGGGCGGCAAAGTTCTCCTGGCGGGCGATTTCCAAGGCCCGGTCGATTAGCGCCGGATTGTAAGGCCGACACATGTCAGGAAACCGGGGCCCGAGCTTGTCGTCATTGATGCCGATGAGCGGGTTGCCGTTCATCAGGTTGATATGGTCTTCGATGACCATCACGTCGCCGCAGGCGTACTGCGGATTCATGCCGCCGCAGGCGTTGGAAACGATCAGAAGTTCTGCGCCCAGCGCCCGCATCACGCGGACGGGAAACGTGATCTGCTGGTGACTGTAGCCTTCATACGCATGGAAGCGACCCTCCATGGCGACCACCGCCAAACCTTGCAGCTTGCCGCATACCAATTGCCCGGCGTGACTGATGGCGGTGGAGCGAGGGAAATAGGGAATCGACTCGTAATCGATCGTCGCTTCCGCCTCGATCTGCTGCGCCAAGCTGCCGAGCCCGGTGCCGAGAATGATGCCGACGCGCGCCTCGCGCGGCCAGCGCTCGCGAATGACCGAAACGGCCTTGTCGACCTGCGCGGCAAGCTCCAGCATCCGTTAATCCTTGGGCTCGAACTCTTGCAACAATGCTTCGTAGCCGGGCTCTTTTCGCAAGCCGTCGAGATCGCTATCGGCGCGAAGATAATCCAGGTCGTCGTAACCCGATTCCAGCGCCGCGCGGAGCGCCGCGAGCGCCTCGTCGAGCAGCCCCATCATGGTCAAGCTGCAGGCCAGGTTGTACTGCACCACGTTGTCGCCGGGGAGCAGTTGGGCGAGGCGGCGGTCGACGGTTAACGCGCGCTCGTGCAAACCTTTGCGCGTCAGCAATTCGCCTTGGCAACGGAGCACATCGAGGTAGTCGGGCTGCCGCTCGAGCACGCTCGCATAGAACGCGATGTCGAAGTCGAGCTGGCTGCGTTGCTCCAGGCTCGCGAGCGACGCCTTCGGCGCGGCGCCGCTCTTCGGCGACGGTGGAAAGAAATCATCGGCGGCGGCCATGGCAGCGACTCCTCGAGTTCTAGAATTCTTCGTCGCCGAAGGCCGCGTCGGCGTCTTCATCGTCCGCCTCAGCGTCCTCGCCCAGTTCCTCGCTCTGTTCGATGTCTTCGTCAAATTCGTCCAGGTCGTCGTTCAGTTCGTCGTCCAATTCGTCTTCGAAATCGTCGTCAAAGTCGTCATCGAAGTCCTCTTCATCGAACTCCTCGTCTTCGTCCCCGCCGGCGGCCGACGCGACAAGCTCGCAATCCACGGCGCCCGTGCGCAGCAGTTCGTGCAGGTTGGGAATGACGGAACCAGGCCGCGCTTCGACCCCTTCCGTTTCGGAGAAATCCGCCGGCAAATCATCCGCCTCTAACTCAAGCGAAAACGACATGGCAAAACACACCTGGACCAAGGAAAACCGCTCAATGGCCGGACCGACCGAGCGCATAGGCCGCCTAAGTGCGGCCAAGACCAGCAGTTGTTGGTAGTCGAGCCTGGGACGTTTGTCAAGGACGGGATAGGGCAGTGTCTGGTGCGAGCCGTTGCAAAGTAGCCAATGCAGGGCCGCTTCCAAGTCGGAAGTCGGAATGCGGAGCTATCTGATGCGATGCCCACGCTCTCCCCATTCCGACTTCCGCATTCCGACTTCCGAATTGGCTCGGCACGTACGCTCAGAAATTATCAAACGGCCGCCCACGGCGCACAAAAAAAGGCAGGGTCTTCAAAAGAGAAGACCCTGCCCGAACACGGGGGTGAGAAAGCCGTATGAATGGCCGTCGAGGCGACGCGGATGAACCCGGTCTTTCTCGCCGGCAACTCAACCCTAGGTCGAAATCAGCGATTGTCAAATTTCGCTTCAGGTGCGGTAATCG
>JAICIG010000264.1 GCA_025924495.1 Pirellulales bacterium
AAGTTTTTGCCGCGGCCGGTAGTCAGTGACAGCCTCGCGCTACATCATTCCCCAAGCAGGCACGAGCTTGAAGAGGCCGATGGCGAGAGCCGTGCCGAGCAAGGGAATCAAGACCGAGACGACGAACACCGGGCCGTAGCTGCGGCCGTGCGTGTCGCCGCAGATGTTGCGAATCAGCATCACGACGTAGCCGTTGGCCGGCATCGAATCGAGCGAGCCCGAAGCGATCGAGACGACGCGGTGCAGGGCCCGCGGCGCCACGCCCAACTGGTCGATGAAAATCGGCTTGATGATCGGCAGCGCCAGCCCTTGCCCGCCCGATGCCGAACCGGCAATGCCCGCGATCACCGCGACCGCCAGCGCGGCATTCATCAACGGGTCCCCAGGCAAGTGCGTCACCCAGTCGACTAGCCGCTCGAACGCCGGCAGCCCTTTGAGAGCCGAACCGAAACCGACGACCGACGCCGTACAGCCGATGGCGATCAATCCATTTACGAAACCGTCGCTGGCAGCCTGCCAGGGGGATGCGACGTAGCCGCGCAGCAGCCAGCCGGCCGCCGCCAGACCCGCTAGAATCGCCAGAGAAGGATCGTCGCGGAAGCGCAACATGATTGCGCTTGCTTTCGCCAGGGCGTTTTCGCCTTCGCCCGGTCCACCAGCCGCCAAGTGCTCGCCGAGCAAGGGGACGAGATTCAATGCCAGCAATGTGACGGCCAGCGGCAATGCTGCGCGACGCCAGTCGGGCAGCTTCTCTTGATCGTCGGTCGCTGGGTCGGTCGGACGAGCTTCGAACTGAGCGCCGCGGCGACAATCTCGAGCGATGGCCCATTCCAGGTACAGTTGTCCGAGCAGGAACATTACGGCGGCCACGATCGCGCTGGCGGGCCAGCCGGCCATGGCGTCGGTCAACGACTGCTTGGTGTTTTCGTCGATCAGATACCGGATTGGAATCAGGTTCTGGATTTCGGGCGACCCCGCGCTGGTCATGGTGAACGTGATCGAACCGAACGCGATCGCCCCGGGAATAAATCGCCGCGGCAAGTCGGCCTCGCGAAACAATTGCACTGCCAGCGGGTAGACGGCGAACCCGACGACGAACAGAGAGACGCCACCGTAGGTCAACAGCGCGCATGCCAATACCACCGACAGGCAGGCCCAGCGAGTTCCTAATCGCCGCACCACAGCCAGGGCGATGCTGTTCGCGGCGCCGCTCATTTCCATCAATTTTCCGAAGGCGGCTCCGAACGCGAAGATCAGATAAAACTGGCGGATGTAGTCAGCGAAGCCTGACATGAACGGGCCGGCCATGCCGGCCGCCGGATCGGCGCCGCTGAGGGCCAGAATTGCGATCGCACACAGGGGCGCCGCGATGAAGATGCTGGCGCCGCGGATGACCAGCAGCGTCAACAGCAAAAAGCCGGCCGCCAACACGACAAGTTCGTAGATCAAGGGGCGAGTCTCTCGTAGGCGTTCGGTTTTGCCGCTAGCGTGCACGCCGCAGCAGGTCTTGGGACTTGCCCTGCGTCTCCGCCAGCTCTGAGGCGGCTTGATTGAGCTGCGCGACCGCCTCGTCGATGTGATTGAGCAAGCTTTGGCGTTGCTCGCCCAGCTCTTTCGACCTCGCCCGCAATACCTCTAACCGTTCCAGGATCTCGGCGATGGCACGGTCCATGAAAACGCCCTCCTTGTGGCCGGAGAGCATTTTAGCTGACTTACAGGGTGCATGCGCATGAAAATACCCACCAAACTGCACGGGGCGCGCCGGGGTTTCAATCCGCCCCCGACCGTATGGCTGCGGCATAACAATCGCCCGACAACCGGCCGAATGAACAACGGGAATTAAATAACTTCCCAATACCCAGAACGCCGGAATTCACTGGCCAGGCTTTTTCCTGTCTGCCACCAGCTTTAGCTGGTGGGATCCGAGCAAGAGCATTTGTTGTCTTCAGTCGGCTTTAGCCGACTCGTGCAAGCCTTCAGGCGCTGGCATCGGCATGCCATTGGAAGACATGACTCGACATGGACTGCGCGCCTTTCGAGAGGAAGCCGGTTAAAGCCGGCTGGACGACAGTTCACGAATGCTCGCCTACCGCCAGCTAAAACTTGGCGGCAAGCATGACAGCGCAGATAGCCAGCGGAGATCCGCTCGCTCACCGTCAGATCTCGTTGCGGGCGGCTCTCTGCGCACCAATGGCGAGAAGCCTCGTCGGCGGGCGAACCCTCGGCGCATAAAAAAACCGCCGCTGGCCGACTACCCCATGCCAGCGGCGGTTAGCACCGTATGCCCCCCACCTGCCCCATGCCCCGCAACTAAGATCGGCGTTTTGCCTTTCCCTCCGCCAGAACTTTTTGGCCAATTGCCTGATCCGCATAACCGGGCTAACCGGGCCGCAGAGCCGGCAAGAGCCCGCAAAGAGAACGCCGCGGGCCGCAATGGCGTAGCCGGCTCAGTCGCCGTGTCGATTGCTGCCATCGCGCATCCGCTGGATCCGCCAGTCAAAACACGAAGGCGTATCTGCTCTTGTATCGCTCGACGCGCCCCGTCGGCCACCTGGTTTCAATTTCTTGTGGACCGATCTCACGAGTAGACGGCTTGCCCCATTTCGGCGCGTAGTTCCGCACGAGCGGGGGGACCAGAGCGAAGCTAACCGCCACAACCAGCGTCAACCAGAGCAGCGTTCGGATGCTGAATTGCAGGCGGGGCATCGACTACTTGTGCGCGGATGGGATTTCCGGAATGTGCCGCCAGTGCGAGCCATCCGGCAGCCTTAGATAGTCGACAACCCATATTCCCTTATCGGCCAGCTCCTTATCAGCGGGCCCATTCGTTATCACCAACTCGCCATCCGTTGCCCTATACCATTTCGTCCCATCCCGCATTTCGATGCACTCAAAATTAATCTCCGGCTGACCGCTGGACCTCGCGTAGACTTGCCGCGACAGTGGCAAGTCAAGTGCCTTTTGTACGACCGTGCCTCCAAAGAATGCGGCCACGACCAAGATGGCTGCCAGGAAGGCTTTCAAGCTGAACTGAAATTGGCGAGGCATGCGGGCATTGTAGCTAGCGGACGTCGCGATTTGCAAAATGCAAGACAACCGCCAGAGCTTGGCGGCGGCTGGAAGCAGGGCATGCACTGTCCCCAATGGTCGGCCGATTTCAGTACAGCTTGCGAGCGCTAACTGCCGTCGCGCTTGTCCCTGGCGTCCTGCTCGGCATGCTTCGCTGGTTAGGGCCGGATGGGGTTGTAGCAATGCTGCTGATTGCGACCACTAGCGCGGGCGCTTTTGTGGGCTGGACTGTTGGTGCGCCACGCCGTGGCGCGCTGTTCGGCATGGTTTTGCCTGTCTTTTACGTGTTGAGCATCCAGGTTGTCGAGCACATTGGCCATCGCGCAGGTTGGCCGGGAAACAGCTGGAGTTGCTGCGCTCTTTACGAGTCGCTGTGGTATCTTCAGTCGCCTTTCGGGTCGGAAACGCTCTGGCGCGGCTACTGGTTTTGGACGACCTGGCACGAGGTCATGTCGCAGCAGTTTGGCGCCGAGCAACCGATGGATGGAGCGTCGCTCGCCGCCGTAATCCTGGTTTGTGGCGTCATGCTTTGGGTGAGGCGTCATCAACATCCGGCGTTCGTGGCGCCGCTGGGGATCATTGCCGCTGGGCTTGCGCTGGTCTCCTGCCATGACCTTGATGCCGCCTTGCTCGGATTCGGCACAGGCAGTTTGGGAGCAATCATGCTGAGCAAAAGAGAAAAAGGGCTGTTGAGCAAGTCGTGATGGCCCCGCGCCGCCAACTCAGCAGGCCTCGGGCTATTGTTGTGGTGCTGGAAAGGCTGATGCCGCCGAACAGAACCAAACTCTCACGGCTTGTCGTCTTTGAACCGCTCGTCAATGATCGGCCTATCGGGCGGTAGTGGAATGCGATTCAGGTCGACGATTTTTCCATCCACCACCAGCCACACCTGGGCTGGTTCATCTGACTCATCGCGCGGGGGACAAAGTATGACGACGCCGGCGTTGCTGTCTCCGCCTAGGAAGAAGTTCGGGCCGCGCATCAGCCTCAGCGAGGTCCCTTTGCTTTTCACGGCCAGGATGTGCGGCCAGGCGGACTCAAACTTGTCCCGATCGGTGAAGGGGATGGCATAGGCCCGCTCGGGCTTGCGGGGACCCACAAAGGTGCGGGAATGTTTTCGCAGGGGCTCCAATTCCGTGGGCCAACTCTTCGGCCAACTTCCTTGATTTTCCACCGCGAACTCCGCGTAGAGCGCACACGGTGACAGGAAAACGATCGCGGCCACGACGGTGATTGCCCGATTCATGGTACGTCCTCCGGAGCGATTGGGACCACATACCCTGCGATTAAGACGCACCGCCGGCGGATATAGTTTCATAGAAGCATCCTTCGCCACGCGAATTTTTTCAGCCGGTTTGCTCCACGGACCTTGAGCGGAATCTCTGCGCCAGCAGACCGCCAGCGATCGAACATCCAATCGCTACGAAGACTTCAGCGGCCGGTTCGCGAAGCTTAAGCAGAGCGTCCTCGCGCCAGAAGCTCAGCCGGAACAAAACGGCCCGGATGGCAGCCGGCGGCGTATGGAAATTATCAGACATCGAATCGGTCACCGTGAACGACCAGGCCACAATCGCGCATCCCAGCCAGAATGCGCGTCGATCCGGCCGAGCGAAAACCGCTCCCAGAATCGCAACGATGCTCAGAATGGCAAAGGTAAGCACGCACGCGGCGTGCAAAAAATCGTTGTCAGACGCGAGCAGGGCGCATCCGAAAGCCGCATACAACACCACGCCGAACAGCCACCGTAGCGAAAACCGCATGATCGGCTCCTTTCGTTCCGGCCATTAGACCGCGCCTGACCGCTCAAGCAAGCCGCTAGCCGTGGTACCCGTGTCCGCGTAAAAAGAGAGCCGTGGAGATAAGCTCATACAGCCCATGCTGAACTGGCGTGGGCTAGCGCGTAAAGTTGTATTGCTGCGCTTGCATGGCATGCGATGAAAGGCAGCGGCTGAATCTGGCGTGCCCGAGCCCGCGGCCTTCGCATCTCGTCGTTCATCGGATCAACTCGACGTTCGATCCTTGAATCAGCTTGAGGAATTCATCAAAGGTCAGGCCGGGCAGAAAGAGGCGATTGTCTCCAACGGCGAGCGGCGAGGCGTTAGCCGCCACGTCTTTTTCGTGGAAGAATTGGCAGAGGCTTTCGGCATCTGCTTGCGTCTCGATTGCTTTTAGCAAGACGCCAAGCCCCGTCGCTTCCGCTTTGAGCCGAATCGCCATGGCTGAGCCCTTTCATAGGGAAAGCCCGAGCTTACCGTCTCACATCGGCGAACGAAAAAAACCTTTCGAAAAAGAAACAAAACAAGTGCCTTGGCCTAACCGGGGGTCTGCGGCTAAGTCAACTCGATTCCAGAGTCGCCAATGAATCATCGATCGCTTTGCGGCCGAGCCCATCAAGCAATGTCTTTACGAAACAAAACTAGGCAATGCCCGAGTGCTTCGAATAGTGGGCCATTTTGAAAGCGAAGATTTTCAATCGTTTCCCAGGGTTGGATGAGACGTCGTCGTTTCCGGCTCGGGCGGCTGCGATGGGGCGCCGTATGCCGTACCGCACTTGATGCAGAATTTTGAATTGCCGCCAATAGATAACATTGCATGGCCGCAGGCTGGGCACCGCTGGCGTTTGAAGCTTAGGCACAGACAAACGATCGCAGCAATGATCCCAGGGACCGCCACAATCGGCCTCCGGGTTCCTGCACCGGCACAGAGCGCGCCGATTATCCCGCAAGCTGACATGAAAAGCACGAAGCGAATCACGCGACCCGTGCTTGACGATTCGACTTCCTGACTGTTTCCGGTGCTCGGTGACCGGTAAGGGTTCTGTTCGCTCACATTGCCCCCCATTTCGTTTTGACGATTGCGCGGACCGAAGGCCTGATTAGAACATGGCTACCCGCCCAAGCAAGAAGCACACAACAAGCTCGACCTCATCGAACTGGCCGGCAGGCTTTTCCCGTTTGCCCCCAGCTTTAGCTGGCGGGATTCGAGCAAGAGCATTCTGTTGTCTTCAGTCGGCTTTAGCCGACTTGTGCAGGCCTTCAGACGCTGGCCAACAGAATGTTATTGGGAGAGATGACCCGACATGGATGCGCGCTCTTCAAGTGGAAGCCGGCTAAAGCCGGCCGGACAACGGTTCATGAATACTTCTCCTACCATCAGCCAACGCGGGCGGCAAGCATCCTCTTAACCACAGCAGAGTCCGAAGAGTGCACTGAGGGCGGGGCATGAGGCGATCTGGTATTGCCAACTACCGGTTCTTTGAGATCAGGAAAGCGCCCCAAACCATTAAGCCAATGACGGCGGCGGCAAAAATACCGAACGCCGGCAGGCCAGAGCCCGATTCCGATGACTTCTGGGCGCCGGTGATGAGCGTCACGGCGGCGACCAACCAAAACGCGCATCCCAAGCTCAATTGGAATCGGCGGGACATGCAAAATGCAAGGTAAGGGGTAGCAGCTCAGTTTAATCGGAGATTCTTTTTTCGGGCTCGTCGTCGACTGCCATGGGCTTGATGACGGCGCCATCCATCAGGACGATCAGCGTTATTTCTTCGTGGGGTGGGACAAGACCCGCATCGGGCTGCTTCGGCATTGCCTGGAACGTCACGTGCCACAGGCAATGATCTCCCAACAGAAACAGGTGAACGTCCTTCGTGCGCCATTTCCAATCATCCGGGGCCTTGACCACCGATTTTCGCATCTTCTCTGCGATCTGAATGGCTTCCTTGGGAGACACCGGCGGACTGTTGGTTGTTTGGTCCCATGTCGGCGAGTTGTCGAAGGCGTCGCGGAGAGCGTCCCCAGTCAGGCAACTCTTATAGGTCTTTTCGAACGTGCGACTTGTGACGCAGAACATCTCGTCCGTTTCCTGGACCTGCATCAATGCGAGCAACGCAATCGCGATCGGCGACATGACGACGCCAAGCATGGCAGCCTCCAGAGTGGTGTGATTAGGGCCGACGCCTCAAGTATGTTTATTAGACCGCGCCAGCATGGCCAAGCAAGCCGCCGGCCGCGACGTAATCGCCGTGGCGGAGGTGAATCGCTTTGGTCGCCGGCTATCCGTTGAGCATCAGCCGGCAGCGATGAACTACAGGCTTCGCAACTGGATTAAATAACGTCCGATTCTCAGCTCGCTGGAAATTCAGTGGCGAGGCTTTTCCCGTGTGCCCCCAGCTTTAGCTGGCGGGATGCGAGCAAGAGCATTTGGTTGTCTTCAGTCGGCTTGAGCCGACTTGTGCAGGCCTTCAGGCGCTGGCCAACCGGAATCGGCGGCGCATGAGGGCGCTGCTCGTCATGGAATTTCTGTAGGGAATGCCTTCTGCGGCGTTCCGGGGATCGCGAAAAATTATCGCTTCGCAATTCACGGAACGCCGCGGAGGTCGTTCCCTACATTGGAATCGCCGTCGATAACCGCCAGCGGCCCAATTTCACATTGCGGTTTCTTGGCCCGAACTCTCGGACTCGCTGGCGAGTGCAGCGGGCAATGCAATCAGCCTGCGCTGGATTCGCCGATACCTCCATGCCAAGGCAAGCGCGATGAGGGCGAAGAGAAAGGTGGGAACCAACAATGAGCAGCGCAAAAGCCACTGCGGTTTCGCGCCGGGAAGGGCCAGATACTGAAACACCAGCCCCGGGGCATGCAAGCGGCGATCGATCGCGCCGCGCAGCTTCTGGCGCCTTCGCCACCGATCGACCTGCTCCGGGCTCTCGAGTTGCCTGCTGAGGGTCATGGTTCCCGCTTCGCTGGGAAAAGCTGTGAACTCGCCGACGAGCACGGGGGAATCCGCGGCATGTGGGGCAAGCTTCATCATGCCCGTAACGTAGAGAATCCATAACAGCAGGCAACCTGCCGAGACGCTTGCTGCGGCAAGCGCGCCCCACTCGTAGCAAGCTCGCTTCAACTGGTCTGGCAGTGGCATGGACTTCTCCGCTGACATGCAGGTTCCGCAGAGCGCAATTAGCCACGATTCTTCATCGGACATACTAACCGGAGGCGCAAGCGAGTGCTCCCTTCAGGCCGCGGCGGCCTGCAGGATGCGGCGGAGGGTGGCTTCGATGTCGCTCGCCACGCCTTCCAGCGCGGGCTGTTCGAACATCGCGAGCAATCGCGTCGGCTCGATCGTCGCCAGTTCCAATTCGTCGCCGACGTCGTACAGGGCAATCCGGCAGGGGAGCGCCGTCGAGATCGACAGGTCGCGATCGAGCACGACCTTGGCCTGCTGCGGATTGCAAACCTCGAAGACCTTGCAAACGTGCTCGATCGGGACCTGCTTGGCCGCCAGCTTGGCCTGCAGATCGTGAACCCCGAGCACGCCGAAACCATGATTCGCGACCGCCTGTTCCAAATCGCGGCTCAGTTCCTCGACCGATTTTCGGCTACGAACAGTGATCATGAACGACTCTCCCTCGAATATATGGGGCTGAAATGCGGCGGCCATTTCAACACGCAACGAGCCGCCCGCCGCGTTGCTGGCAGCTTGATTGCAAAGTCCGGACCAACGATGCCAGCGATCTTGCCGAGCGATCAAACCAGATCGAAGCGAAGCGCCGGGACGCTAGCGCGCTAGCTTAACACCTTAACGTGATTGTTAACATCGTCGGGCAACGGCCGACGTCGAGTTAATCCCCGCCGTGGGCCGAAGTCGTGCCTGCTGATCGACTTGGGGCAAGGCTTCCACGATTCCTCGAAGTCCAGCGGCGCAGGCACAAGCCTTGCGTGAGCTATGGCGCTCTGGGGTAGAGGCTTAACGCGAGCATCGCGACGACAACATCAACGCCAGGGGATAAAAGCAGACGAATGATCGACGGTCACTTAAATCGACGGGACTTTTTAACTGCGACTTCGGCGGGGCTTGCATCGGCGGGCCTGGCACGCCTGGCATCGGCGGCGCCAAGCGAGCGCGGCGATTCGCAGGCGAAACGCCTGACGCTGCTGCACTACACCGACATTCATGCGCAGCTCGAAACTCATCCCGAGTATCTGCCGAGCGCAACGCCGAACTTCCAACCTCTGGGCGGCTTCGCTCGGCTGAAGACGGCGATCGAGCGCGAGCGCGCGTCGGCCGCCGGTCCCTCGTTTCTGCTCGATGGCGGCGACGAATTTCAGGGCTCCGGTCCGGCGGCTTGGTCGGAAGGAGAGGTCATTCTTGGACCGCTCAACGCGCTGGGCGCCGATGCCTTTGTGCCGGGCAACTGGGAAGCGGTTTACGGCCCCGCGCGATTTCGCGAACTCATGGGTCGGCTGTCGGCACACGTCCTCTGTTATAACCTGCACGACATCAAAAGCGGCAAGCGGCTGTTCGAGCCCGCGCGGTTGATCGAGCGGCAAGGCGTCCGCATCGCCTTCGTAGGCATCACCGACATTTTTGCCAGCCGGCGTCAATCGCCGCGCGAATTCAGCGGCCTGGATACGGCACGAATCGACGGTTTGCAGCGGTTCGTGCGCGACTTCAAATCGGAACATCAGCCCGACCTGGTGGTCGCGATCACGCATACCGGCTTGACCACCGCCCGCAAGCTCGCGCGGGAAATTGGCGAGTTCGACGTCATCTTGTCGGGGCACACGCATGAGCGCACGCCGCGGCCGATTGTTGAAGGTCAAACGCTCGTCGTTGAGCCCGGCTCGATGGGCTCGTTCCTGGGGCGGCTCAATCTGGAATTGAAGCCGGGCGGCGGAATTGCCGATCACGCCTTCCAATTGATTCCTGTCGAGGCCGCAACTCTCGCGGAAGATACGGAAGTCAAGCAATTGGTGGATGCCAACCTCCAACCGTTTCGCGACCGCATGCAGCAGACGGCGGGCGAGACCCAGACGCCGATCTTCCGCTACGACGTGTTGGAAACGAGTGCGGACGATTTTATCACCGACGCCGTGCGCGAACTCTCCGGCGCCGAGATCGGGTTGTCGAACGGGTTTCGCTTCGGCATTCCGACGCTCCCGGGCAAAATCAACGAAGAGCAACTCTGGTCGCTGCTGCCCATGGATGCGCACTTGAAGATGGGCTGGGTGACCGGCAAAGAGCTCAAGTAGTATCTGGAGCAGGAACTGGAGCTGGTATTCTCCGCCGATGCGTGGAAGCTCTCCGGCGGTTGGGGGCCGCGCGCCTCGGGGATGACCATGCGTTATCGAGCCTTCGCTCCGCCAGGCCAGCGGTTGCTTTCGGTGCAGGTCGGCGGACAGGAAGTGCAAGACGACCGCCATTACACGATCGCCGGCTGCGAACGAGAAGGCGAGCCGCTCGATGTCGTCTGCCGGCATCGCGGTACGCACGACGCTCGAGTCTTGCCGCTGAAAATCCACGCGGCGCTGCGCGAGTACCTGCAGGCTTATCCGACAATCTCGCCGCTCAGGCAGGGACGCGCCTCGGCCGTCGATTTGGCGCCCGTGCTGTTCAGTCTCGATTCGTTGCTGGCCGAACGGATGAGCTGAGAGAGCGATCGGCAGGCGGCGAAGAAACGGGTTGGATTTCGACAACTTTGACAGGGGCATTGACATCAACGGGGCTGCCACCCTCCAGGGCGAACTTCCATGAATAGAATGCTACTGACACTCGTGTTACTGTGCGGCTTCGCATTGGCCCTCTGGCAAGCGCGCCCGTTGGCCGGGAAAGAAGGCGAGAACACGGCTGCATTGCGAGCGGTCATTCACATCAACTTCTCCGACGTCGAAGCGCAAGGCCGCGGCTTGGAGAACGTCGAAAACATTTTCAAGCAAGTCGGCGACGGCGCCACGATTGAAGTTGTCTGCCACGGCCCGGGGATTAATTTGTTGGTCAAGGACGATGCCAGGCACGCCAAGAAAGTGCAAGAGCTGATCGAGCGGCATGTGCGCTTCGCCGCCTGCGAGAACACCATGCGCAAAAAATCTCTCAGCAAAGACGATCTGCTCGATGGCGTGACCACCGTTCCCTCAGGGACCGTCGAGGTCATTCGCAAGCAACAGCAAGGTTTCGCTTACTTCAAGCCGTAACGCGCGACGCAACGGATTGTCGTCCAGCATCGACAGGCGACTAGCGCCTTAAATAATCGCCTGCGACCGGGGTCATGAGAAAGCCCAGCGGGGGCGGCGAGTGACTATTAGGAGCCTGTAAATCTTTTTGTGTCACGCCAGCGGGGAACGTGATTTGCTTTACTTGGGCAGGCGGCCCTCAAACAGGATCGCGAAGTGGTTGAGCGCCTCTTTCCACTTGCGGATT
>JAICIG010000265.1 GCA_025924495.1 Pirellulales bacterium
CTAGCCGACCGGTTGCCTTGTCCTCTGCTGGTCGATGAAGCCTACGTTGACTTCGCCAGCGCGAACTGCCTGAAACTCGTCGCCGAGAATGAGAAGATCATGGTCTCGCGATCGCTGAGCAAATCGTACGCACTAGCCGGGCTGCGTTTCGGCTTTATCGTCGCGCAGCCGCAGATCATCGAAGGTCTCGTCAAAATCAAGGATTCCTACAACTGCGACGCGCTGTCGATCGCGGCGGCGACGGCGGCGATCGACGATCAGGCCTGGCTGGCTTCGACGCGGGCCAAGATTCTCGCCACCCGCGATCGGCTGACGGCGGGCATGCGCGAGCTAGGGTTCACGCCCGTCGAATCGCAGGCGAACTTCGTCTGGTGCCCGCACCCCAGTCTGCCGGTCAAACCGCTCTACGAGCAGCTCAAGAGCAATCGGGTGCTGGTTCGTTATATGAACTATGCCGGTTGGGGCGATGGTTTGCGTATTTCTGTCGGCAGCGATGACCAGATCGACGCCTGCTTGGGTTTGCTGAAAAGTATGGTTTAAAGACGCCAAGCCATGGCGAAGCTCTTGTGCGACCCCGTTGGGGTCGACGACCGAACTCGAACCTAATGAATCTCCCAGGGTTGCGCCCTGGGCTGACGAATCTTGCACCTTCGGTGCTGCCAACGCCGAAAGAGAAAGCTCTCATGCCACGTACTGCCCGCATCGATCGCAAAACGGCCGAAACCGAAATCAGCCTGGAATTGAACCTCGATGGCTCGGGGCAAGCCAATATCGCGACGGGCATCGGCTTCTTCGACCACATGCTGACGCTGCTGGCCAAGCATGCGGCGATCGACCTTTCGGTCGTGGCCAAAGGAGATTTGCACGTCGACCAACACCACACGGTCGAAGATGTCGGCATCTGTTTCGGCCAGACCTTGCGTCAGGCTTTAGGCGACAAGGCGGGCATTCGCCGCTACGGCCATTTCACGCTGCCCATGGAAGAAACGCTCGTCACTTCAGCCATCGATTTGAGCGGACGTTACTATCTGGTCTTTCAGGCGGCCTTCCCCTCACAAAAAATCGGCGAATTCGACAGCGAACTGGTGGAAGACTTCTGGCAGGCCGCAGCCGCCAATGCATTGTGCAACCTGCACGTGGTCCTGCATCATGGCCGCAACAGCCATCACATCAGCGAAGCCATCTTCAAAGGCACAGCCCGTGCTTTGCGGATGGCGGTCGAATCCGATCCCCGCATGCCCGGCGTGCCGAGCACGAAGGGGACGTTGGGAAGCTGAGTTCTCAGCGAATTGGCTATCGCGTCCAATACATTGGCAGTCGCCTTGAAGTAGTTCGGGCGAGTTGAGAGAATAAATGCTCATGAGCCGCGAAGCGACGCTCAAATGTTGACGGAACTGCCGCGAGAAGCGCTCTGGCCGCAATGAACTTTTTCTCTCAAGTGCTTCAGCGTCCGCGCCTGTCGCCCGAACAGCGAGCGCTGGGCCAACGGCGACGGCTGGTCAAAGTTGCCGCGGTCCTGCTAGGGACATTTTTTAGCCTCTGCTTTCTGGCTTATCTCTTGATTGCCACGCCAAGCCAGCTCAGCGGCGGCGAGATCGGTCTGATTGCCATCCTCGGCGCCGTGCTGTTCGGTCGTCGGCTCCTGGGCGTCATGCGTCGCGTCAATATTTTTCGGCGCCGCTAATCCGCAATAGGTCCGCTTTTCATGCGTGCCAGACGGTTGCGGAAATCCGCCAGCACCGCCTCCCAGTCATCGCGAGGCTGGTGCAGCAAGTTCCTGCAAATCCCGCGAAACATCTCGCGCCGAGCGGGATCGCTCAAATAATCGATTTTGCTTGTGCCATCGAGTCGAGCCCATCCGCAGCCGGCAAAGTTAAGGATGGCCCGCCGCTGCAAATAGGCCTGCTGCTCCTCGTCGATCTTCCGCGCCAGTTCGGCGTTGTACGACTTCCAGAATTGCTCAGTCAAAGCAAGATACGGTTCAAAACCGGGTGCATGATAGGCAGCCTTAAGCATTAGATGGCTAAGAAAAAAGCCCAGGTCAAACGCCGGGTCGCCATAGTGCCCTGTTTCAAAATCGACGAGCAGCAAGCCGCCGTCGTAGACCAACAAATTCTTCGGGCTGAAATCGGCATGGACGAGCGATCGGCGATGGTCCCAAACAGAGTCAATTAAGCGCTGCAAGGCCGCGGCATCTTCCCCCGGGAATGCTTTCGCTAAGGTACGGTAGTAAGGGTTGATCCTCAGCTCGTCGAAGATCTTGCGGTCTTCAAGCCGTCGTTCGATTTCGACATCTTGCCAACTGCCAGCATGCAGGCGACCAAGCAAACGTCCGCACGCGGCCGCGATTTCCCGTTCCGTGCGCCCCGCGAGCAAGTCGGTTTTCCAGACCCGATGATTGCCAGGCGCCGCCGTCATCGCGAAGGCGTAGTTTTCGCGGTCTTCGTGGAGGATGCGAGGAGTTTGGGCGACAAGTTCCGGCTCACATCGTGGGGAAACTGAATCGCAGTCGAGTAATTCAGCACAAACCCGCAGCACCTCAACTTCGCGCCAAATTCGTTCTACTCCGCAGAACCAAGGATCGGGCGTGCGCAGTTGGGCGCGGGCCTGCTTGAGCACAAAATCTTCGCCCGGCCGATCCGGTCGGGAGACGTACAGCACTTCGTTCGACACTCCGCCGGCCAATTCGCGAACAACAATGCGTTCTGCGCCGCGCACCCAACCGCGCTGGCGAAGATACTCCTCGGCGTTCTGCTCGTCGATCAGATGCAAGTGCAAGAGATGGGAGTTAGGAGACAGGAAACAGGAGCAAAAACTCAGGAACCCGACTGTGCTTTGCTTTCCGATTTTCGTTTTTCTAAAGCCTCCTGCAAGCCGGGCACGTCTTCGGCGCCGGTGGGCACGGTGATGGTTGATCCCCGGAAGGCATCGCCGATCGGTTCGGATCTTCCACCCAAGTGCTTGGCCAGAAAACCCTCCATCACGGCGTTGAAAGACAGTCGATTTTCCGGCCGGGCAAAGCCGTGCCCCTCGTCAGGGTAGAGGACATAGATCACCGGAATCCGCTTATCCTGCATGGCGCCGACAATCTGGTCGGCTTCGGTTTGTTTCACCCGCGGGTCATTTTTACCCTGGCCGATCAAGAGCGGGCGCTCGATCTTTTCGACGTAAGTCAGCGGCGAGCGTTCGGTGAGGAACTCGCGTCCTTCTTTGCTGCCAAAATCCCCGACACGATCTTTGAACATTTGCACCATGGGCTGCCAGTAAGGCGGAATGGTGCTCAACAGAGTGAGGATGTTCGAAGGCCCGACGATATCAACGCCGCAGGCAAACACGTCGGGCGTGAAGGTCAGGCCGACCAAGGTCGCATAGCCGCCATAGCTGCCGCCCATAATAGCGACTCGTTTCGGATCGGCGATTTTATGATCGACGGCCCACTTCACGGCGTCGATCAGATCGTCGTGCATTTTGCCCGCCCACTCCTTGTTGCCCGCGTTGCCGAACTCTTTGCCAAAGCCTGTCGAACCGCGGAAGTTCACGGAAAGCACTGCGTAGCCGCGGTTGGCCAGCAATTGGTGTTCGGCGTCGAATCCCCAATCATCACGCGCCCAAGGACCGCCGTGCACATTGAGAACCATGGGCAGCGGTTGATCAGGGCGGCCATCCCCGTCCTCGTCGGCGCCGTGCGGAATTGTCAGGTATGACACCAGCTCCAGGCTATCTCGCGCTTTAATCACTTCAGGGTGCATCTTCACCAGCGGCAACCCAGCCAGATTATCTCGGTTATTGAACAAAAACGTCGCCTTGGGATCGTCGCCGCGGTCATAGCGGTAATACTTCACTGGGCCATCGTCGAGCAAGAACGCCACGATCCAGCGTTTGTTGTCGAGCGTCTGACTGGCGATCGAAATCTCGCCGTCGGCGACGGTGTGCAGGTACTTGAAATCTGCAGTCACCTCGGGGGTCAGCGGTTTCCATTCCTTCCGCAAGTAGGTAAACGCCACCGCATCGATCGTGTTCTCGGTCGGGTGAGTGAGCAATTCGCCTACGTCAGCGCGATCGTTTTCAGCCAACACTTTCTGCTCGCCTGTCTTCAAATTCCAACTGGTCAGCGCACCGGTATTTCGGTCGCGGCTGTCGAGGAAGTAAAGGACGTCGCCGCTTTTGTCAAAACCGATCGGCGCCGTCGTCAACGTGTCTTCCATGGGGATTTTGACAAATTCTTTCCATTCGTCGTCCCCCTCGCGCTGGAGCAGCTCGTTGCCGCCATCAGCGGTCATCCGCGAAGCAAAACGCACGCGGTAGTCTTCGTCGGTGACATAGCTGGTGAAATGCTGCGTGTTCTTGGCGATCATCTCGCGCTCGCCCGACTCCAAATTCACTCGGTAGAGGTCGTGCACCTGCGGATCGCGGTCGTTGAGTGAGATCAGAATCTCGCGAGGTCTCCGATGACTGACGGATTGAACCTGGGCATTCACTTTTTCCAGTGGCGTCAAATCTTTCGTATTCAAGGTCGCCAGATCGACGCAGTAGACATGCCAGTCCTCATCGCCGCCCACGTCCTGGAGATAAAGAATGTGCTCGTTGGTGTATGCCCAGAAATAGGAGCGGATGCCGCGGAGCTTGTCTTTTGTCACAGGCTTGGCTGCGGCAGGATCGTCGATCGGCCCAACCCAGACGTTGAGTACGCCGTTAGACGGCGCCAGATAGGCCAGATGATTGCCGTCAGGACTCACTCGGGCGGCCGCCTTGTCGGGATTGCCGAAGAGCGTATTTCGAGGAATCAAAGGAGTCTGCTTGAGATATGCGGGGGTCGATGATTGAGTCGTCACGGCGGGCTCCTTCGGCGGTTCCTTGGTCGCACTCGCAGTTTTTGGGGCAGGCGCACTCGGTTCATTTTCGGCGCCTTTCGATGCGTCTTCGGCCATTTCCTCGCTGGGCTTCCTCTGCTCTGCTTCGACGGTCTCCGCAGTCGGTTGGCTCACGCCGTCAACTCTCGGCGCCGGAATATTCTCGACGGCTGGCGAGCGAGCACTGTCTTGCGCTTCCGCGGTGGCGCCGCGACGCGCCGGCTCTGCTGCCGGATTACAGCCAACTATCAAAGCCAGAAACAGCGGAGCTACCGAACTGTAGTACTTCATGATCTAAGTCTCCGGCTCAGAAACGGGCGACCGGGCGAAGCGGTTAATCTCAGGCACGATCGAGGTGTCGAATTGGATGCTTTCGACACGCCAAGGATAGCGGATGGCGCCTGAAAATGCCTAGGGGCGCGCTAGCGATGGCCGGCTTCGTTACTCCGGCGGAAAATTGGCGAACCGCCCAAGAATCGTTAACATAGCCGCTATGAAAGGGGGCGATTCCATCCGCCGGCCGCAGCACAATCGACCGCATTACCAGCCCTTGGTGATCGCGCTGGCGGCAGTCTCCGCGGGTATTTATGGCGATCGGCAGGCGCCTTTGCCGGTCGGCCTGTGGTTGGCGATGGCCCTAATCAGTTGGAGCGTGTGGTTGTCCCTCTGGCGACGCAATCGCCAGTGCTGGTCGGCGGCGGCGCTCATGCTGTGCCTGGTTTCGTTAGGCGGCGCGTGGCGCCACTTCCGCTTCGACCTTTTTGCGCGAGACGAAATAGGGCTTCATGCCAACGAGCACCCGCAGGCCGCGTGCGTGGAGGCCATCGCGCTCGAACGTCCCCGCCTCTGGCCTGCGCCCTCTGCCGATCCGTTATGCGCCATTCCGCGCGGCGACCGCAGCCGCCTGGTTGTGCAAGTGACTGCGTTGCGGCAAGGCGCCGGTTGGCAACTTGCCTCGGGACGTGCGCGGCTGATTGTCGACGGCCATTTGCTCGGCGTGCATGCCGGAGATCGGCTGCGTATCTTTTGCCAGCTCTCGGCGCCCGCGGGAATTCATAATCCGGGCGAATTCGATTTCGCCAATCATGCCCGCGGCGATCGTGAGCTCAGCTTACTGTCGGCCGATTTTCCCGACTGCGTCACGCGGATCGACCAGACTCGAGGGCGCATCCTTCGCAACCGCCTGGAGGAGTTGCGCGAGGCGGGCCGTCGATGGCTCTGGAACCAATTGACGTACGACCGGGCGGGGTTGGCTTCGGCGCTGTTGCTGGGCATTCGCGAAGATCTGGACCAGGAATCGACGGCCGCGTTTACGAAGACCGGCACGGTCCACTTGCTCTCGATTTCCGGTTTGCACGTAGGCATCTTGGCGGCTTTTCTGTTCGCTTTCCTGCGGTTGGGCGTCGTTTCGCGCGGTCCGGCCCTGGCGGCCGTGGCGGCAATCACAACTGGTTACGCACTTTTGATCAATGCCGAGCCGCCGGCGGTTCGGGCCACGATGATCGTGTTGGTCATGTGTCTGGCCCATTACTTGCGCCGACCGCAATCCGTTTTCAATTCGCTGGCCGCGGCGGCGCTGTTGGTGCTGGTCTGGAATCCCGCCGATCTGTTTCGCATCGGACCGCAACTCTCCTTTTTAGCAGTCGCGGCCTTGGCTTGGTTTGGGCCGTACTGTCGCGTGCAGCGCTCGACCGATCCCTTGGAAAGATTGATTGCCGATACGCGTCCATGGGCGGAGCGCGCGGCGCGCTGGTTCGGCAGAAAAACATGGCAGGCTGTGTCGCTAAGTTTCTGCGTATGGGCGATCAGCGTCCCGCTGGTGATGGCGCATTTCCATCTGTTTTCACCAGCGACGCTTGTGTTGACGCCATTGCTGGCTGTGCCGGTGGCCGTGGGACTAATTTCGGGTTTTGCCGCGCTGGGGCTCGGCTGGCTTCTGCCGCCGGCAGGCAGACTGTGCGGCTGGGTCTGCGACCAGACATTGTGGTCCGTCGATACCGCCACCGAGTTTGCCAGCCAATGCGCGGGCAGTCACTACTGGCTTCCCGGCCCCGGCGCCTGGTGGATGTGGGGCTTTTATGGCGCGCTTGCCGTGGGGGCTGCCGTCCCTCGCTGGCGGCCGCCGCGGCGCTGGGCGGTCGCTCTTGCGGCCGGTTGGTCGGCGCTGGGTTTGGGGATGGCAGTCCCGAATGGACGCCATTTAGCGCGTCTTGATTGTCATTTCCTTTCGGTCGGGCACGGCTGCGCGGTGCTCGTCGAATTGCCCGATGGCAAGCGACTGCTGTATGACGCAGGCCGGCTTGGCTCGCCGGCTGGCGGCGCTCGCTCAGTAGCCGCCTTTCTCTGGTCGCGCGGAATTACCCACCTTGATGCGATTATGATTTCCCACGCCGACGTCGATCATTACAACGCCGTGCCGGAACTGTTGGAAAAGTTCTCGGTCGGCGTCGTCTACGCCTCGCCGTTGATGCTCGAAGACGATAGCGCCGCCATGCAAAAACTGCTGTCCGCCATTCATCGTTCTCGAGTCCCGCTCGTGGAATGCGTCGCCGGAGATCGGCTGCGCGTCGGCGGCGATTGCCGCGCGGAGGTGCTACACCCGACGCTCCACCGCCGCATCGCCAGCGATAATGCCAACAGCCTGGTGCTGGCAATAGAATATCAGGGACGCCGGATCCTACTGACGGGCGACCTCGAGCCGCCCGGGCTGGATGACGTGCTCGCCGAGTCGCCCTATGATTGCGACGTGATCCTGGCGCCGCACCACGGCAGCCTTCGCAGCAATCCGGCAGGTTTCGCCGCTTGGAGCACGCCCGAGTGGATCATCGTCAGCGGCGGCGGAAACGACGTTCGCACCGAATTTGATCGCGCATATTCGCAAGTCGGAGCGCGCGTCTTGAGCACGGCCGACTGCGGAACTATTACTGCGACAGTGAGCGCCGGCAACCTGAATGTGCAAACATTACGGGGAGACCCGCTTATGTCGGCCGTGCGGGGCCCAAATTATTAGTTCGGCGCGAGCGCGCTCCTGTCAAATCCGCGCCGGCGGTTTTTACTCAACCGCCGCCACAGTGGCGGTTTCTACCACGCCGTCCAGCCGCCATCGACGGTGAGGACGGCGCCGGTCATGTAGGCGGAGGCGGGGGAGAGCATGAAGAGGATGGCGCCTTGATAGTCTTCGGCAGTCGCCATGCGCCCTAGCGGAGTGCGTTCGCAGTACTTTTCGACGAACTCGGCGCCCTGATTGTCGAACACGCCGCCCGGCACGAGGCAGTTGACGCGGATGTTCTGCTCGCGCCAATGCACGGCCAGGTAGCGTGTGAGCTGGACGACGCCCGCCTTCGAGGCCGCGTAGGCCACCGGCGAATTGACGCCCGAAGCGCCGTAAATGCGAGGGTCGGGCGAAACGACCCCATAGGTCGAGGCCAGATTGACGATCCGTCCGCCGCCGTGCTCGATCATCTGGCGACCGAACGCCTGGCAGGCGAGATGCACGCCGGTGAGGTTGGTTTCGAGCACCTGGTCCCACGCCTCGCGAGGATAATCCTCGACGCGAGACGAATAGAACCCGCGGCCGCGAAACTGCGCCGAATTGACGAGCATCTTCACGGGGCCGAGTTCGCTGGTGATCTGGCGAACGGCGGCATCGAGGCTCGCTGCGTCGGTGGAGTCGGCCGCGACGGCGAGCGTCTTTCGCCCGGTTGCAGCAGCGATCTCGGCGGCGAGTTGCTCGGCCGGTTGCAGTTCCAGATCCACAATCGCTACGTCGGCGCCTGCTTCGGCTAGCGCTCGGCATAAAGCGCGACCGATCCGCCCCGCGCCGCCCACGACCGCAGCAGTTTCGCCCGCCAGCCCGAACAACCGCGTGAGAATGCCGGCGTCTGGCGATGGCTGCGAGGGGGACATAAGAGGATGAGTTAACAGCGAACCATCGGAGGACGGCCCGCCTCCGACAATGAAACTCGCTTGCCACCAGCTTTAGCTGGTGGCGGGCCAAATAACAACCCCGTGTCGCCAGCCGGCTTTAGCCCGCTTGCTGAGCGATTGAGCGATCTCGCTCTGCAGCCAGCCGGCAACAGAGACAGTTAGCAGCACCGAGACGACACCGGGGCTACTTGTTGTCGCGCACTTCGAGCGGCAAGTCAAGCCGGGCGACCTCCCCAGTGACCTTGTCGACGGCTTGAAGCCGCATCGTGTAGGCGCCGGCCTGTCGCAAGTAGAGGTATCCGTTGTAGGTGAAGTGTTGCGACCGGTCTTGCGGCACTTTTTCGCCCTCCACCAGAAAGTCGAATTTGTGCGGCGCCTTGAGCACGCTGTTGCCGGCGCCATCGAGCACGTCGAGCGAGCAAGCCAGCGCGATCTTGCCGTGCGAGCGATCTTCGCCGACGACGTCGCAATCGATATACAGCCCCTGATTGATCAATCCTGCCAACGGCGCGGGGCAGGTTCGCTTTTCGTCGTAATAGAACCGCGGCGACACGACCGCCAGCTTCAACGGCTTGACGGTGATCGGCAGCCGGGCGCTGGTCTCCTGCTGCGAAATATGATCTTCGATGCCGATCTCGAGCGCGTAGGCGCCGGGCCGGAGCGAGTCGGGCAGCACGTAAAACGTCGACTCGCGTACAAACGCGTCGCTCGTTTGCCAGTCGTCGGCCTTGTAGGGATACGAAAAAGCGTTTCGGACCTTGCCCGCCTCGTCGATCAGCCGGCAGGAGATGTCGATCTCGGTCATGCCGGCCTGATCGAACGCGCAGCCGAATAGGTCGTATTGCACGCGGACGCGCTCGCCGGGCATGTAGGTTCGATCCTTGCGAACCGGCCCATGCTGATCGTAGACGGCCTGCAAGTTGCGCAGCTCGAGTTTTGCCGGTTCTGCCCCGTAAGCCGAAGACCCGTTGCCGGCCAGGCGGAGCGATAAGATGCAAACCAACAAGATATGTGCGAGTTTCATGGCTCAGTGTCTCCGGGAGCAGGGATGTCGTTCAGTCCAAGCGCGGCCGGGGCCTTCGGGAGGACCGCGTTTGGCTTGCGCTTCGGGTTGGGCGAAGCGAAGCAATCATGACGATCCTGAAAAGGATAGCTTGCGAAACGTCGGGAGGCAGGCCAAGGCGGGGGCACGGAAACGATTCGAGCCGCTCGAACGTCAGACGGAAATTTAGCGGGCGGCCAACTCGTTCGGTTCTTCGGGATCTCGCACTTCCAGCGGCAATTCAAGCGACGCCGTGCGGCCGGTCATCTTGTCGAGCACCACGATTCGCAACGCGTACTTGCCGGGATGCCGCAAGTGCACCCACCCATGAACCATCATGTGTTGGGAGATGTTCATCGGCAGCTCGTCGCCTTGGCACAAAACGTCAATCAGTTGGGACCGTTGAAAGACGCTCTTGCCGGCCGCATCCACCAGCTCAATCGATGCGTTCAGGTCAATCTTGCCTTGCGAGCGATCTTCTCCAATGACGTCGCAATCAAAAAAGATCCGCTGATTGATCGATCCCGACAGCGGGGCGCGGCACGTTCGTTTTTCATCGTAAAAGAACCGCGGCGAAACCAAAGCGAGTTCGGTCGGCTTCACGGTAAAGGGAATGCTCGCGCTGGCCTGCTGTCGCGTCACCCGGTCTTCCAGTGACAATTCCAGCTCGTATTTGCCCGGTCGCGCGTCGTCAGGCAGCGTGTGAAAAGCCGCCTGACGATTGAAGGCGTCTGCGCGATCCCACTTGTCGGCCTTGACCTGGTAGGAAAAAGCGTGACGCACCTTGCCCAGGGCATCGACCACGCGGCACGAGACGTCGAGATCGCCCAGCCCGTCGTCCTTGAGGCCGAAACCATGAATATCGAACTTCACGGTCAGGCGCTCGCCGGGGAAGAAATCGGAGTTCTTGCGAACCGGGCTGAACTCGTCGTAAATCAGTTTTAGCCCGCGGATTTCCAGTTTCGCCTCATCGCCGCGGGCCGCAACGCCATGGCCGGTCGCCAAGAAACAAAATGCGCCGTAAACGATTGCCATCCTTGGACAGTTCATCGCGGGTTCCTCGCAAAGGGTCAGACCGTCTGATACGAGCACGTTTAAGATAGCTCTTGCACCGAAGGGCGGCGAGATCAGTCGCGGCCAGCCGTTTTCAAGGGGCCGGCCCCAACGATCGAACACCGGCGGCGATGCGCAAGGCCTGCACGCCCGCATCGAGCCCGATCGGAAACGGCCGTCGGTTCGCCACCGCCTCAAGGGCGTCTTTCAGCATGGCCAGATAAGCGTCATTCAGGTCGTAGGCGGCGCCCTCCCAAAGCGTCTGGCTTTCTGCGCCGCGGAGTTCCATCAGCTTGCCCGTCTCGAAGCTAAAGCTGAGCGACGCCTGATCGCCGACGAATTCGAAGCCTCGACGCCGATCGCGTC
>JAICIG010000266.1 GCA_025924495.1 Pirellulales bacterium
CAGGCTGCTTCGCAACCGCCTGATTTGATTATTCTCGACCTTGGCTTGCCCGATAAGGACGGGCTCGACGTGCTCCGAAGCTTGCGCGAATGGCTCTCGGCGCCGGTGATTGTTCTGTCGGCGCGCGGGCAAGAGAAAGACAAAGTTGCGGCGCTCGATTCCGGCGCCGACGACTACCTCACCAAGCCGTTCGGCATCGGCGAATTGCTTGCACGAATTCGAGTCGCGCTGCGCCATGCCAGCCGCGCCGCGGCGGGCGACAAGGCTGATCCGCGTTTCACGGTGGGCGCGTTAACTATCGATCTCGCTTCGCGGCGCGTGTTCGTCAATGAGAAAGAGATCCATCTCACGCCCATCGAATATCGCCTGCTCACCACGCTCGCGCGACATGCGGGAAAGGTGCTCACCCACCGCCAGTTGCTCAAAGAGGTGTGGGGACCGGGCAACGCCGAGGAAGTCCACTATCTGCGGGTCTATCTGGCCGGTTTGCGGCGGAAGCTGGAAGCCGATCCGTCACAGCCGCGTTATCTGCTGACCGAGCAAGGTGTCGGCTATCGTCTGGCGGATGAATGACGGCGCGATAAGCGCCGAGGCCCAGGCGCTCGCGGCGTCAGGTCGCTTGCAGCGCCGCAGGCGCGGAGGTCAGGCGAGTCCTCAAGACCCGATCGCGCAGCTTGAGCGCGGGAATTTCAATCCACCGTGAGAGCTGAATGCCGAGCCCTAGGCTCAGGGCGAAGTAAGCGGGTATCTCCAGCGATTCGGGAAGTTCCAACAACGGCGTCAGCCAGCTCTGCACGAACGTGTGCCACAGATAAATTGAGTACGAGTGCCGCCCGATGAGCGCCAAACTCTTTGTAGCGCCGTTCTCCGTAACGCCGCGACAGACCAAGGCGGAAACGACGGCGCCGGCGCCAAGCAGTCCCAGCGTGAGTCCGATTGAGTTCAACCAGCGATGCTCCATCTGCTCCCACAGAAAGGGCGGCGAAAGCAGCGCAGCTCCGCAGACGACCAACGCCGCCCAATGCCGTCGGCAGAAGTCGGAAAAGGACGGGTGATAGTGATAAAAGTAGCTCAGCGTCACGCCGAACAAGAGCGAATCGAACCGCAGGTGAGTCGGCGCATACATGCGCCGCCACTGTGCTTCTAAATCCACGACCGCCGGCGCCGAGCTATTCAGCCACCTCGCGATAAGCAACATCGCAATGGTCGCCATGGCCAGGCGCGGCAGCGCTATAAACCGGTCGCGACTCAGCCCGATCAGCAGAAAGGGGATAACTAGATAAAAGTGTTCCTCGACGGCCAGCGACCAGTTCGGATGCCACCAGTAACCGCCCGGCAGATAGTTCTGCAAGAACAGCAACTCTCCGCACAGCGCCTTGGTCGGCACGGGCAAGCCGACCATCAGCCGGCAGCCAACGGTGACGGCGATGAGGCACCAGAAAGACGGATAGATCTTGAAACCGCGGCGGAGTAGGAACTTCAGCGGGTCGATCTTGCCCGTTTCGTTATATTCTCGAAACAACAAGCCCGACACGAGAAAGCCTGAGAGCACGAAGAACAAATCGACGCCGACCCCTCCGCCGCGTGCGATCGTGCGCAAGATGACATGGGCGTCGTCGGCCCAGTGCGCGTGGCGGAACAGCACGAGCAGCACGGCGACGGCCCGCAGCAAATCGAGCGATAACAAGCGGTGCGCCATGCGGCCTCGAAAGACGGCGGTCCAGCGACCCGAGAGGATGTACAACCTCAGGAAAAGCCTAGATTGCACAAATGATGCGTCAAATCTGGGCTAAAATATCGGCATTTCTAGCGAAACAGCGCCGTACTCGGCCAGCGCAACCGCCAGATCGTACCGCCGCTTAAATTGTCGATTCAGCGATCTTCCACGTCGCGGATGGCGCCGGACCAATCCAGCTCATAGAGCAAGTGACCGCTCGGCGCCAGACCCATTTTGCCGTACGTTGCAAGCGCCGGGGCGTTATGTTGTTCGACGTACAACCGCAAACCGCAAACTCCCGCGTCGGCTTTGGCGAGTGCGGCGATATGTTCAAACAGAGATCGAAACGCGCCACGGCCGCGATGCTCCGGCAGCACATACACGCTCTGGATCCACCAGAATACCCCAGCGCGCCAGTCGCTCCATTCGTAGGTCAACATGGTCTGCCCTGCAACCTGGCCCTCAAACTCCGCCATGAAATAGCGGCACAGCTCGGGACGCTCGAGCGCTAATCGGACGCCGCGATCGAGCACGGCGCGATCGAGTTCTTTTGACTCCGATTCCAGCGCCAGCAGGCGATTGAACTCGACGATCGTCGGCGCGTCGGCCGGAGTCGCGTTGCGGATGCGGAAGGCGTACGAAGCTTGGCACACGGTGCAAGGCTCCCGGGCGAGAATCGGTTATGCGGTTTTGGTCCTGTCGCCGACAAGGCGTCCGTCGCGGATCTCGACGACGCGCTGGGCGCGGTTGGCAACCTCGGTGCTGTGCGTGATCACGACCAGCGTCATGCCTTGTTCTCGATGGAGCCGATCGAACAAATTCAACACTTCGGAGCCCGATTGCGAATCGAGGTTGCCCGTCGGCTCGTCCGCCAACAACAACGGCGGACCGTTGGCGAGCGCTCGGGCAATGGCCACGCGTTGCCGCTCGCCGACGGAAAGCTGATTGGGGCGATGGTTCGCCCGGTGCTCGAGCCCGACCGACTTGAGCAGCTCGATCGCCTTTCGTACCCGCTCGTTAAGCGACAACGAGCCTTCGAACATGGGAATTTGCACGTTCTCGGCGGCCGTCAAGGTGGGCAACAGATAGAACGATTGGAAGACGAAGCCCACCTTCTGAGAGCGGAAAGCGTCTAAGCTGCCCCACTCGGAAAGCGGCCTTCCTTCAAAGTAAACCTGGCCGCTGGTCGGCTCGTCGAGGGCGCCAAGCATATTCAACAGCGTCGACTTGCCGCTGCCGCTCGGGCCGATGATCGCCACATAATCTCCCCGGCGGATATCGAGCGAGACGTCGACCAAAGCGTTGACGTCTCCATCGCGATAGCGGCGGCCGACGTGGTCGGCTTTAAGCAGGACGGAATCGTTCGTTGGCGAAGGCAAGCTGTCGGACATGGCTGGATCAATGCTTTGGCTGCGATTCTATGCACGAGCGATCGACGCGGTAGAGCACGATGACATCATCCCCCATTTCCTGCAAGGCAGGCGGTAAAAAATTGGGTTGGCCGACGCGCTGGTCGATGGCTTCGATATCGGGTGCGCGCTCGAGCTTCTGAGCCGCTTGCCACGGCGACAAATTATCGAGCAAGGTCACAATATTCAAATCGTTCGGCGTCCAGGCGATCGTCTGCAAGCAATGGCGATGCGCTCTGAGCGCTTTGAGCGTCTCTTCATGCCCGGCGCCGTGGGCGCCCCAGTCATCGACAGCCAGGTAACACGGTCGCTCGCGGGGCACGCTGGCGAGGAAATCGTGGAACGGCAGCTGATCCAGCGACAGCCAGCGCCGCGGGCAATAGAGCGGCATCGGGGGCAACCCTTGACACAATACCTCGGCATCGGCCGGCGTATGTTCGTCAATCAGCGATCCCAAGGCGCGATACGAATGGCGTGTCGACCAACAGCGCCATAATCCGGCAGACGGGATGATGCCGAACGGATGGGCGATGGCGGCTGCAGTGATGCCGACCGTAATTGCCGCAATGATCATCGTGCGAGACAGTCGAGCCGGCGCTAGCGCAGATTGCGCCGCCCGGGCCTCGTTCGCCACGGGCGGCAACAACAGCAATTCACAGGCGGAATCGACTAGCCACAGAGCCAGGCAGATGGCGGCAGGCAACGCCGGCACAATCAGCCGCGCGTAAGGATGATAGAGCGGCACGAGCAGCACGAAAGAGCCGACCCATACTGCCAGGGCGATTTGCTCCCAGCGGCCATAGAGGAGCGCGGGTGCAATCGCTGCAACGGCGAGCAGCAGAATCATTATGTCGGCCCCGAGCGGCACGGCCGCTGCCAGACCGGACAGAGCGGCGGCCGCTATAAGCCTGGGACGTCGGTCGCGGCAAGATCGAATGCTCGCTACGATCAGCAGCATTCCGGCAGCCAACGTAATTAGCCAGCCGTAGTGGCGAAACGCCGTCAGCGAGAGCCAGAGTTGCCAGGCTCGGCCGGGCCATGCGGCCGGCCCACCGAAGTAACTCAAATGGTTTTCCGTCACGGCCCGATAGCCGCCGGCAAAAGAGCGTTCGACAAAACGATACCAGGGCCAAAAGCACAGGCCGGCGATCATCGCCGCCGCTACGGCGGCTGCAATCAGCGTCCAGCCCGGCGCCGCCGAGGCAAAGGTTCGCGGCAACTTGCTTCCAGCCCGATCGCGCAGCCAGGCCAGGCCCACGGCTGTGAAACCGATAGCCAACGTCATCCAGCCGTTGTACTTGGTGTTCCAGGCGGCGCCGGTTGTTAAGCCCGCGAAAATCGTCCAGCCGACCAGGGCAAGTTTATTCTTGAAGCCGCCCCCGTTCTGCATGTCCGCCGTCGGAGCCGCCGCATCGACCAGCCGCAGCCAGGCATAAATCGATAAAGTGAACCAGAATGTCAGCGGGGCATCGGTGAGCGCCATGCGCGAGAACTCGATATGCAAATCGCTCAGGGCGAGCAGCGCCGCCGCAATCAGACCGAACCGGTTTCCCGCCAGCCGGCGCGCCAATAAAAACTGAATGAACACCGTCGCCGTTCCGAAGGCGGCCGAGATCATCTTGCCCATGATGACCCAGTCGTTCTGAGTCAACTCGTGCGCCGCGGCCACCATCCAGGGAAAGAGTGGCGGCGACTGCAAAGGCTGAGCGAGCTTGAAGTAGTAAGGACCATTCAGCAAAACGCCGAAGGCGCTGGAAGCCAGGACCCCTTCGTCAAAGTGCGCCAGCGACGTTTGCGCCAAGGTCTCGAAGCGCAGTGCGGCCGCTACGGTGACGATCACCGCCAGGCACAGCCTCTGCCGATTTGTCAGCGCGGCGGTCGGCAAGCAACAGAGTCCCGGCGACAAGAGAATGGATCAAGCACGAATTGAACGAGCAGGCGGTTTCAGCTTGCAAGCGCGCCGCCTTGGGCTGCTGTACGCTCGGGCTATTTCGAGATCGGCGCGTCGGCGACGGCGGAGGCGTTTTCGTATTGGCTCTTCCAATCGAGTCTGAGCGGCTGCTTGGATTCATATTGCTTGAGCCGCGCCATGCATTGATCGTGATTGGCGCCGTAGGCCATCTTCGCCGCCTTTTCTGCCAACTGGCGCGCCTCGTCGAAGTCGCCGGCCTCGGCATGCGCGGCTGCCAGCGTGTCGATGGCCGTCCAACTGTTCCATTCGGTCAGCTCGCAGGCCTTCTTGGCATGATCAACCGCCTGCTTGCCGTTCCGGTAGCGGCTTTGCGGGCAAGTGGCCAAGACGAGGGCCAGATTGCGGTAAGCCTCGGGATCTTTGGTATTGAGCTGGATTGCCGTTTTGAAATCTTTGAGCGCCGAAGCAAACTTTTCCTCGGCGCACAGAACGCGCCCTCGGAACAAGTAAACCATGCCATCGGCCTTGTTGAACTTGAGGGCTCTGCCGAAATCGGCCATTGCTTCTTTGGGCCTTTGCATGACGTGCAATAATCCGCCGCGCGCGGCCAGCGAGTTGGAGGACATTGGCCCGCCTATCTTCACGGCCAGATTGAAGTCGGCGAGCGCGTCCTCGAGACGGTTCAGCTGCCAGTATGCGAATCCCCGCGCCAGCCACGATCCCGGCGATTTCGGCTCCAGGGCCGTCCACTCGCTAAAGGCGGCGATTGCCGCTTCCGGATCGCCATAGTCAAGCTGCCCAAACGGATCGACGATAACCAGCCAATTGCTGCGCAGCTCAGCAGATTCGTCGTCGGCTCGCTTCAACTTGGCAAACAGTTCCTCTTGTTGCGCCGCTTGCTTTTGCCGCAAGACCTTGAGCTCCGCCGCTTGGGCGTCCAACAGTGCGTACTCGTTCTGCAAGCTCGTCACGGCAGCCGCATTGCCCTGGCTTTGTTCCTGCGCGATTCGTGTCAGCAGCAGCGGCCCCGCGGTATTGATCAAGCCATAGGTCTCTTCGGTGCTCGCAATCGTCTCCGCCAGCGTCTTGGCTTCCGTCTCCAGACGTGCATAGTCGGCTAGCAACTCTTGCCGACGAGCGTAGATCTGTCGCAGCAGATCCAATCGCTGGCGCAGGCGCTCGGCAGACGGCGCCAGTGGAGCCCCGTTCTTTCCCGATGTCTGACTGCCAGACGCAGCGCTTAGGCCGGCCCCGTTGGCCGGCGCCGCCGCAGGCGTGGGCGCCGGCACGCTTGCCGCCGACATTGATTTTCCTTTCGCCGCCGGCGCGTCGGCGGCGTCGGGCTTTGTGGCATGATCTTGCGGCGAGGCATCCGTCGGCTGCGAAGTCGACGGTTCTTGTGTTTTGCTTGCCGCGGCATCGTCGTCGGACGCTTTGTCAGAGCTTGCTGGCGCCGGCGATTTGGCAGGGACCTCCTTCTCCCCTGGCTCCGAGCTTGGTTGCTCATCTGACGCCGGGCTTGCTTCCTGGCGCTCCTCATCGTTTGGTTCGCTTGGTGCTGGCGCCTTAGCCGCGCCTGCTTTCGCGTTCAACTCATCGCGACGCCGTTTCAACTCCTCGATCTCTTGCGTCAGCGCGGCAATCTGCTGCTGTTCAACGGCAGGGGATGTCGCCGGTCGATTTGGCGCCGGAGCGCTGCCGCCTAGAAATAGCCGAGCCGCGGCGCCGGCGCTCGCTCCGCAGATCACGAGCACCGCCGCGCCTGCCAGCACGAGCCTGCGGCTGCGCGGCGCCCGGCTCTCGTTCGCCGCCTGGCGCTCTTCGTCCGGAGGGCTTGGGGCAGCCGCGGGCAGCGGCGGCGGTTGCTGTCCGGGAGAAGCGCTGGCTGGGGTTAGTTTATCTGACGGGAGAGTCCCCTTGGCCGCGCTGCTCGCTTTCTTGGCTTCGGGATTTGTCGCCTGATTCGCCGCGCCGTTTTGGGGCGCGACACGGCCCGAATCGGCTTCGCGACGAACTGCAGGCGCCGCCTCGAACTCGTCAGTATTATTTGGATCGTGATCTTTTGGCAGGTAGGAGCTTAACAGCGGCTCGCGTCCGGCAGGATGCCAGGCGCCGGTCTCGCCGCATTTCACCTGGTCGATCGGTCGCACGTCGGCGCGTTGAACGAGCGCGGCCAAATCGGCCAGAGTCATCGGTCCCAGTTCCTGACCGAAGGCTTTGCAGTACCACGCTTCTGACATCGCTTTTTCGCCCCGAAAGGCTGCCGGATCCAAAATGTTTCTCGCCAGCTTACCAGCTCACAACCCGGAGTTCTAACTTTTTATATTCGTAGGGACTTCGACGATTCTGCCGCCGAGAAAATGCCCCGGCCTGCGAGACATGAGCCAGAGTGCTAGCATTGGGACCGAAGCCCCTGTAAAATCAGCGGGCACACATCCCCGGCGGTCGGCGCCGCAGGCGAGAAATCGCGAGGAGAATGGTCATGGACGAAAGCCGCACGACATCGGTGCTCAAGTCCCTCGAATTGGATGCTTCCCAAATAGAATCGCTTTCCGAGTCCGATCTTTGCACGTTGATCGGTTTCCTCGATTACGACGCTCGCTTGCAGGCGAGAGTGGAGGAACACGCAGCGTCGCTGGCCGACAATCGGTCCTCGGTCGGTTTTTCGCACGTCGAGCCTTTCTCGTCGCGCTATCGCGGCGCCAAGTAGCCAATTTGGGCCGCCCTTCTGGGTTAGCCGCGATCTGGAGCGGTCGCCGCGCCGCCGTCTGCCGCCCTGTTTCGGGCAATCGGCCGCTGTCCCTTCGGGCAGGGCACTTCTTTAAAAAAATTGGCCTGGCTGAATAATCGGCAAAAGTTGCGGCCGTGATCTGGTCGATACTCTGCGCGTCGAGGAGACCAACCCAAGCGTCGTCGTAGGAAGCGACCTATGTCTCAGCCTTCTAAGCAACTCCATAAGCCGGCCGACCTCAGTTTCCTGATTCGCGAACTGCGGCGGCTTTCGACGCACCCGCAGGACCAAAACGGGACTGCTTTCTGGAAAGTGGTTCGCTGGCATCTTCGCGAGCGCAGCAGCCGCAGTTCTTGCTAAGCGGCCAGACGCATCGCCGACCGTTCCCGTCTCCGCCGGGCTTGCCGCCGAAGAGCCTGGGCGATTTGCACAAGTCTCGGGCCCGATTCATTGGATGCCGCGCGGCGAACGATCCTGCTCCGTTCCCGCGTCATCAAGGCGGATTGTGATACGCAAGTTACCGCACAATTCTGCCGGGTTGCGAGACGAGCGCTGGAGAGCTCGAGCGCGTCAGGCGTTTCTGAAATTCTCGCGGCGGCAGGTAGCCCTTGATGCGATCGAGCGTGACGGCATCGGGGGAGATGATCAGCGTGGTGGGAAACGCCGTGATCTTCAGCTCTTTGATCAAGTCGGGATCGGTCTTCGGATCAATTGCCAACGGCACGAAATCGGCGTTGATTTGCGCTGCAACGCCGGTATCGACGAGCGTCTCCGTTTTCATCTTGGTGCAGAATTTGCAATTCGACCGCGTGATGAATAGCAGCAGGGGCCGGTCTTCGCTGACCGATCGGCTCCATGCGAGTTCGGCGTCGTTGAGCCAGTCGATCTCTTCGCCCAAAGCCGGGCGGACGAGCATGCTGGTCAACAGAATGAATCCTAGAGTGCACAGTAGTCGCATTGAATTCTCGCTCTCCGCGATGCGTCATTGAATGCCCCGCTGCAACTGCCCGCTGTTCTTATCGGATGACGGTGAAGCGCCGGCTGTGAGGATCTTGGTGGGGACCCCCGGCCGTTCGGTTTGCCTGTTCGCAAAATGCCGAATAGGGAACCGTCTCCGCAGGCAGAAGCTGTTCATGCCAGGCAAACTGTGCCGGCGCCAGCTCAGCCATTACGGCGCCAGTTGGCCCGGCTCGCGAACGTTTTTGCCAATGCGTTTCTGAGCGGAATCTCCTAGATCTGCACGGGCCTTTTCGGCCAGTTTTTCTAAGCTCGCGACTACCTCGGGATGTTCGGCAGCCACGTCCCTGGTTTCGCCCGGATCGTGCTCCAAATCGAAGAGCGACGACTCGATTCGTTTTTGCACGTATTTCGTTGGCGTGCCGCCCCGGCCCCCCTCTCCCGCCAACGAACGGTAATTGTGCGGAAAGTGCAACTTCCAGCGGCCGCTGCGGATGGCTTGCAGTTCGCGGTCCCAGTAGAAGTAAAGCGCATCGTGAGGACTCTTGGCGCCGGGTTGGGCAGAGATCAAAGGCCAGATATCGAGCCCGTCGATAATTCGATCGGCAGGCAACTTCGCGCCGATCAGCCTGGCGAGCGTCGGCAAGATGTCGATCGTCATGGCGGGCTCATGGCAAACCATGCCGGGCGGAATGTGGCCGGGCCAGCGCATCAGGCACGGCTCGCGCACGCCCCCTTCGAAACTTGTCCCCTTGCCTTCGCGCAGCGGCTCCGCCGTGCCGGCGTGATCGCCATAGCTCAGCCAAGGTCCGTTGTCGGAGGTGAATATCACCAGCGTGCGTTCGTCCAATTTCAACTTCGCCAATGTTGAGAGCACTTGCCCGACCGACCAGTCAATCTCTTCGATCACGTCCCCAAACAGGCCGCGCTGGGTTTTGCCCCGATATTTTTCGGAAACATGCAGCGGCACATGCGGCATGCTGTGTGCAAGATAGACGAAAAATGGCTTGTCCCTGTTGCGCTCGATAAAGCGGACGGCGTGCTCGGCGTATTGCGTCGTCAGTTGCGTCTGGTCGGGATTCAGGGCGATCGTTTTCTCGCCCTCGATTAACGGCAAATCGGGGAAAGCATTCTTCATCTCGGGATGCTGCGGCCACATATCGTTTGAGTAAGGCAGCCCATAGTATTCGTCGAACCCGTGTCGAGTCGGTAGGAACTGCGGATGGTGGCCCAGATGCCACTTGCCGTAAACGGCGGTCGCATAACCGCGGCTCTTGAAAACTTCGCCCAGCGTCAATTCCTGATCGTTGATGCCATGCTGACTCTTCGGCCCCAAGGCGCCGAGAATTCCCACGCGGTTCGGATAGCACCCGGTCAGTAGCGCCGTACGCGAAGCGGAGCAAACAGCCTGCGGCACATAGAAGTCAGTGAACCGCACTCCTTCGGCCGCCAGGCGATCGAGGTTGGGCGTGCGATAACCCTTCGCTCCGTAGCAGCCAAGATCGCAGTAACCCAAGTCGTCGGCGAGTATGAGTACTATGTTTGGTCTACACTCATCTTCCGCACAATACGCCGTATTTATCGCAGATATTGACCAAATCCCAGCGCTCGCAACAATGATGAGTGTAGTTATTCTGTGTAGTAAAGTGCCTAGTAAATCCTGGGGGCACGACACAGGTTCCCTGGGAATTCGAACTGTCATCCGAGGCCTCAACGCTCAGTCGGAAATCGCTGGCGCCAGGCGGCCGCGCCGCTGGCTGTGATGCAAATATCCATTCTCCTGACCTGTGGGTCAACTTGCTGGAGCTCTCGCACCGCTGATGGGAAGACCTCGTAAACAGCGCCGACAAACGCACGGCTCGGCTTGGCACTGGAAACAGACCGATTGCTGGTACTACACGCCGCCCGGCTCGAAGCGCCGCGTACCGTTGTTCGATGAGCAAGGCCAGCGAATTCGCGGCAAAGAAAATCAGGCGGTCGCAGAACGAGCGCTGGCCCGAGCGAAGCTGGCGGACGCCGCCCGAGCGGACGGCAAAGCGCCGGACGAAACATGGCTCGTGGCGCGCGTCTGCTCGGAATACCTTCAATACTGTGAGCGCGGCGTCCAGGCGGGTTCCATCAGCCATAGCCATCGCGCAAACGCCGTGGCGTTCCTCAATGATCTGTGCCGATATTGCGGCGCGTTGCCGGCCGCGGAACTCAAAAAGGCTCATATCCAGGAGTGGCTGGAAAGCCATGCCGGTTGGCGCTCCGCGGCCACTCACCGCAGCGTGCTGTCGATTGTGTTGGCGGCCTTCAATCGGGCCGAAGAGATGTTTGACATTCCCAATCCGCTCAAGGGAATGAAAAAGCCGGCTTCGAAGCCGCGCTTGCAATCGCTTTCCGCCGCCGACGAGGAGGCGCTGTTGGCGGCGGTGGAAGTTCGCTTTCGCGAGTTTCTGTTTGCGGCCCTCCGCACGGGCCTGCGGCCGTTTAGCGAGCTGGCTCGTTTAACGGCCGAGCACGTC
>JAICIG010000267.1 GCA_025924495.1 Pirellulales bacterium
GAACACGACTTGACGGTTGTTGCCACGGTTAATGACGTGATAGATCAGGCCATCGATCGGGCGTAGCGGTCGCGGCATGCCCGCAATCTATCGGACCGCCCGACCAACGTCAATAAAATAGTTCTGACCCCTTTCCTGGCCCCTGGCCCTGGCCCTCCAGGTTTGGACTCCAACCTTCTCTTGTGCACAGGCGCCGGCAGTCAGGTGCATAGGCAGCGCAAAGAGCTGAGTACTAACGACATCACGGTGCTCACAATTCGTCATCGCTGATTCGTCCCTCTCGGCCAGTCGGGTCCGCAGTCAGCAGGCTTTCATGGAGGCATGCGAATTCGCTATCTGGCGTGGCGCCTGCTTCGTCAATCAGGACAAGTACCTCAAACGCCGTCTCATACGCTGCCCAGCGAAGCAAACGGCTAAGTTCCTCACGTGATGCACCGCACTCAAGGAGTCGCCGGACAATAGGGGCCACTTCCGCGAATGCTCTGTCCTTGTCGTCTTCAGTCTCCATTGCCAGCCAGTTTTCAATCCAGGCGCCCTCGAGGAATACGTCTATCTGAGCCCATACCTCCTGCAACAAGTCGTCTCTAGCCGTCATGCGGGGCCTCCCTGTTAAAAGCACATCCGATATAAGCTTGACATTAGCCTGGGCAGTTCCATCAGTTGCATTTAGGTCCCAACGAGCGAAATGTTTTCAGCGCGCCTCGTGTACCGTTCCTTTGAATCGACCGAATACATTGGCGAAAGCAACAGACACACTGGCGGACTCGCGGCTCCTGCTTGTGTGCCTATCTGAAAACCGCCGTTGACCTGTGAAGCATGCGCGACAACGGCGCCTTTCCGGCGGACTCTAAGAGCGGCAGCTTCTTATGGCGACGCTGAAATAGCGAGGGCGACCATCCTTGCCCACGCGGCAACGTAATCAGCATTGCCAGACCAACTTGAATCTAAAACCCAATAGAGAAGCGGATTCTGCGGCAGTCTTGAATTCTTGCCGTACATAAGTGTAGGCAGTGTTCTGAGGCACTCTAAAAATAACCGCTGCCCCGAACTTTCGAGGGTCAAAACATGGCCGCTGAATTGTCATGTTCTCAATCTGGCCTGCCCGATGTGCATCAGCAATTGTACCCGTCGCAAATTCGTCTTTCGCCTCGTCGAAATATTCGACCGTAGTTTTTTCGAGATCAAAACAATCGCATAATGCCAAAACATTCACAGCCCAAAACCGTTCGCCAAGATAATCAATAGGCAACAATTCCGCGGCGTCGCTTAAATAATCTCTTAGCTCGTCGGCGGCGCGAGAACTAATGATTAGAGCGCCTGACCCGCCAAAATTCCAGAGGTCGCCTTTTCGCAGTTTCGAAATACTCTTGGCTATTGATATTTTAGGCGCAATCCAATGCTTATTCTTTTTCGCCACGTGGGTGGTTAACTGCCCATAGTGCTGCGCCTCGTCAACTAAGGAGAAATACTGAAAGTTCTGAAAGTCTTGGCTGATTTGGTATACAGCGTTCATGTTTCATTTCGGCGCGGCCGCGCGCCATCCTAGTCGAGCGCTTCCCAAAGCGATGAGTCGTTGCTTAATAGACGCTGCCTAATACCGTCAATCGCCTTAAGCACCCGTCGTTCAGCGTTTCGTCCAAGAAAAAATGTCAGGAGCCGTATCAAAACGGTACGGCGAAGTCATTTGTTGCCCGCTCCATCGCTTTGCGAGACGACCCGGCACATCCGCGGTCGTCATTTCAATCGCCGGAGCAACGAAAGCGCATCCTCGTCGTTGGGCCGATGCTGGAGGGCCCGATGCAGGTCAGCTCTGGCGGCGGGGCGGTCGTGCTGAGCGAGATGCAAGCGGGCGAGGTGATAGTAAACGTCGGCGGGATCGGCGCCGTGTTTCAGGGCGGCGGCGAAGTCGGCGGCTGCTAAGGTTGAATCTTCTAATTGCAGATAGAGTTGCCCGCGATGCAAAGCGGCAAGCGCTAAGGCAGGATTAAGCTCTAGCGCTCGGCTGTAATCATGAATGGCGGGCTCGAGCTGCTCTAGCGCGGCATAGGCCAATCCGCGGTTGTAAAAACATTCGGCGCTGCGCGGCGCCAGAGCCACGCAGGCATAGAAGGCATTCAGGGCCTGCTGATAATTCTCCCGACGATAGGCGCACAAACCGGCGTAATAATTCGGCCAAAACGAGTCGGGCGCCTGGTCGAGCGCCTGCTGAAATTCAGCCGCGGCGGCATTGAGATCACCGCTGCGCAGGAGCAGGCGCCCGAGCGCGTAGTGCTCCCAAACATTGCGCGGCGCTTTGTCGTGCGCGGCGCGCGGCGCCGGGTTCGGGTGGTTGTCCGCCAATTCGGCGGCGAAGGTTTGCCGTTCCTGTTGCAAGACCATGCTGGAACCGAGCGATTGCTCGGCTTCGGCCAGCAATTCGATGGCATCGCGGAGCGCGGCGTTTCGATGTTCGTCAAGCGCACCGCGGACCTTGAGCGAAGCCCACAACAAGGCGAGGTCGAGCAGATCGGTGCGCACTTCCGCGGCGTCGGCCGAGTCGGCGAACCGAGCCAGCAATCGCTCGCGGTCTTGCCAGAGGGCGCTGCAACCGCGATCGATCTCGGCGGCATCCGTTGCGGATACATCCGCTCCGCTGTCGCGAAATCGCAAACGGTCGACCAGCTTGTGCAGGTCGGCGCCCAAGCGAAGCTGTTGCGCCGCGGAGAGCCGTTCGCGCAGCGAGCGCTTGAGATTGGCCTGGCCCGGCACATAGCGAAGTCCCTCGAGTCCGTCGCGCAATCGATCGATTGCGCCTGCATAATCCGAGCGCGCGAGCGACTCCGCGGCCTTATCGAGCGCGGCATGCGCAGCGTTGGCCTGACGACGAACCGCATACAGCGCCGCGGCGCTACAGGCGACGATCAATGTGGCTACTGCGACCAGTCGTTTTAACGCCTGCGGTTTGCGGCGGCGCCATTTCTGCCAGCGCTCGACCAGGCTGCGATTGGGTAGGCCCAGCAGCGGCAGATCGGCCAGATGGCGGCACAAATCTTCGGTCAGCGCCGCCGCATTCGGATAGCGATCGTGCGGGTCGAGCGATAAGCATTTGGCCAAGATATCTTCCAGGCCGCGCGACACGGTGCGATTGAATTGCGTGATGGGCGGCGCGCGATTATCGGCGGCGACCGGCCCGCCCAGCAGTTCGTACAATAACCGGCCGAGCGAGTAAACGTCGGAGCGGGCGTCCACCGCCGCTTCAACGCCGGCGCCAGCGCGCAACGCGCCGATGGCCGCGGCCTGTTCGGGCGACATGTAGCCGCGAGTGCCCCCCAGCGAATCGCCGGCCGACGACTGAGGCGCGACGGGACCGCGAGCCAGATGAAAGTCGAGCAACATCGGCTGGCCGTCCCCGGCGAGCAGCACGTTCGAGGGTTTCAAGTCGAGATGCAGCAACCCACGCTGGTGCGCGTAGTGTAGCGCGTCAGCCAGGCAGGCGCCGATCCAGCACACGGCCTGCTCGTACGACTTGCCGGCCAGGTGGTCGAGCGCGGGGCTCTCGAACCGTAGCGGTGCAGGCGCAGTCCGCTCGAGTCGCGACAGAGCTTCGACGAGCCGCTTGCCGCTGCGCTTCTCGGGCGGACATTCGCCCAGCGCCGAGAGCACCGCGTCGAGACTGGCGCCGCCTAAATAGGGCATGCAAAGCGCCCGCAAACCGCGCTCGGGAAAGTCTTGCACCAGATAGAGCGGCACGATGCCGGTGTGCTGCAAGCGCGATAGCGATAAGTGCTCGGCCACTTCGAGCGATGTCAGCTTGACCACTACGGGCCGGTCAGAGAGCGACGGTTGCGTGGCCAGGAAGACGCGGCCGGTCGCCCCGCGGCCCAATTCGCTGAGCAGGCGAAACTCGCCCAATTCTTCTCCGGCGGACGGAAAATCAATCGGCGCTTCATCCTGGAACAAGCCATAGCAGGCCAGCAGCAATTCCAGCTCGGTCTGCAAATGCGGAAATCGCTCGAGCAATTCTGCCGCCTCGACCTTTTCGCCCGCTTCCTCGCGCAGCCAGATTTCTTCGCAGATCAAGCGCACGGTCGCCGCAGTTTCGAGCTCGGAATCGGCGAGTTCTGCCAGGAACTGCTCCACCGACAACCGCCGTCCCTGACGCCATTGAGCGCTCAATTGGCGCGCCAGCTCTGAACCATGGCTGCCGGGCGCGGAATCGGCGGGCGGGAGAGGTTCCGCGCGCGCGCCCTTGGCGACGGTCGAACTTCCGGAACTCACCTATCGCCTCGTCCCGACGTCGATTCGTCGGAATGTTGCTCCGCTTCCGCGGCAAGGTCGGCGTCGAGCGCGCCTTGCTGAACGGATGCCAGGCGTTTGGCAAGGTCGTACAGAATGCGGCGCACGCTGCTGGGATGCAGTCCGGTGCGCTCGGCAATTTCCGCCAGCGGCAGACCCTGCCGCTTGAGGATGAGCAGCTCGCGATGGGCGGGCGGACACAGCGCCAGCAACTGTCGCCAGAGTTCATTGCCGCGCGCCAATTCGCTCGGACCCGCCGCGCCGCTGGCCAGTTGACGCGCGTCTTCGTCGGGTCCGAACGGTTGTTCCAGCTCAATGGCGCGGCGATGCTGCCTGACGCGATCGATCAGTCGGCGTCGCGTGGCGGTAACCAAAAAGGCACGGAGTTGCGCTGCCGTTTCGAAGTTCCAGCGCCCGTCGCGGAAGCCGTCGAGCAGATCGGTCCAAATCGAAAGCACGACGTCTTCCGAATCGAACTTGGTCCTCAGCGCGCCTGAGATTTGCCGGCGCACCAAAGTGCGCAAGCCCGGCGCGACGTTGACGAACACCTGCTCGATCGCCCCCGCATCGCCATCGGACAAGAGTTTCAGCAGATGCTCGAGGGGGGCGGCGTTCATAGATCCTGCAAGCGGGCGAAAGTGAGAGGCCGGCGCATGAGCACCTCGCGGCTGCGCTGACGCGCGGCGGCCGAATGCTGAGATCGGTCGCCGAACGGCAGGCGAAAACCAGCCGCGTAATAAGCGATGCCTGCGGCGCCTAAGCCCCACACAAACCGGTCAGGACTTGCCAGCGAACTGACGAGCTCGTCTCCTAGATCTTCGAGATCGGCGAAGACGGCCTGAAATGCGTCACTCAATTGTTCTGCATCGACGGCGCCCTGAGGCAGCAAAGGAAAGAACGCGCGCCAAGGCGCGGCGCCTTCTGCCGCTTCGATCGCCTGGTCGCCGAGCGATGTAGTCGGATGCCGGACGATATTGGCTCGATGTTCCGACGCAATTGCGAACCAGGGCGCCTTGGCGACGGCAGCCGACGTCAACTCGCCCGCGGCGCCATCGTCGCCTTCCGCGTTCAAGTTCGCCACATTCGGCAGCCCCGCCAACCGGTCGCCCGATCCCGCAGAACCAATCACCGCTTCCATCGGGCGCCGCAGTTGCAGTTCGATACTCGGCGGATCGCCGCCCAATCGCGATACTAATGCGCTGGTTTGATGCGCGGGGCTATTGAACGCGGGATTGATCACCGGTTGCGAGCGGCTTTCCAGCGCTACCAGCGTCTCGGGCTTCGCTCCCTCGACGCCATCGAGCCGATTGATGAGATTGGCGGTAATCTTGGCAAAGTTCGGCACATCGCGGAGCGGAACGAAGGGCACATACAACGTTCGATCGATCGCCGCGGCGAGCGTTGTGTCTTCGTGACTTTCTTCGATGCTCGAGTCGTAGGTCGCCGGCCCTGCCGGCGCCTGCAAAACAACTGGCGCAGCATGCGGCTCCAAGAGGATTGTCACGCGAACCTCTTCGCGGATGAATTCTTTCGCGTCTCCTTGTTCCACCGCTGCGGCCAGGACAGGCGATTCATAAGACGGATGGAACCCTCGCTCCGGCGTCAGGCTCGGCGGCGGGTTGCCAGGTTGAGCCGTTTCCACAAGTTCGATCGCCGCGACGGCGGGGGCTGGGGCGTCGAGGCCAAAACTGAACAGATATCGGCGCTCTAACGCTTCAAACATGGAAAAAGGCGAACTCCTCTGCGCGCGACCGCGCCGCGAGGGACCGGCGGCATGCTTCTGCCTGTTGCCTGCCATCTTGCAGTCTCCTTCCTTGGAAACGAACGCCGGACCCCTGGGCGACTCTGGTCAGCGCGGTCCCTGCTGGCCTGGAATCGAACCTATTCTAATGCCAACTCCCAAGCGGCGGCAAGCACGTTATGGCGACGATGCGCGACGCGAACGACCAAAGCTCTTCAAGGGATTTCTCGAAGTTTTTCCCTGGATACGACTCCTACTTCGCGCCCTCTGGGGCTGCTAGCAAAGGAAGTTCCAGGGTCTATCCCGCGGCGCGCGGAATCGCACGCTTGTCCCTGTTCCGCACACTGCATGAACGTGCTGCCACAACCCAAGTTCGCGGCCTTAAGGGGAGAAAGCCCAATTGGCGGCTCGGCACAACGATTGCTTAATGACGCTGCAGCCCCGAAAGCAGCGCCGGCTGTTTGCCGTGATATGAGCTCGGTCGGCGGGTGGTTGGGGTCGGCGGCTAGAAATTCTCAACAGGGCATTTCCTCAACTTGCAGATACAGGATATAAATATCCATATATCCTATTAATGGAGGACGACCGGTGGCTTGGCCGAATGAAACAACGCTGATTCCCGACGTACTCCGGGCCGCCCCGCAGTTGCGCCCGGTTTTTGACCGGTATGGCATGGCGGGCTGCGGCGGCGCTACGGGGCCGGTTGAAACGATTGGCTTTTTCGCCCGAGGGCACGAAGCGCCTCTCGATCGGTTGCTGACAGAACTTCGCGCCGCCCTCGCCGAGCGCGGCGCCGTCTCGCAGGGACTGGCCGCACCCATGGCGGCCGATACGATCTACCGGCCTTTTTTCAAGGCGGGCATCGCGGTGGTGCTGACTTTAGGCGCGACGTGGGGCGCGTATCTGTTGTGGCGGATCGCCAGCCGCGGGGCCTTTGCGGCGGTCGGTCTGCACGAAGTCAATGCCCACGGCCATGCGCAGATTTTCGGCTGGGTCGGCCTGTTCGTGATGGGCTTCGCCTACCAGGCTTTTCCGCGTTTCAAGCATGCATCGCTGGCTTATCCGCGCGTCGCCGTCGGCACTTTGTGGTTGCTGCTGGTCGGCCTCGTCGGGCGCAGCGTAGCTCAGGTGCTGGCGAGCGAGAACGCGATTGCCTACGGCGCGGCGATCGCGGCCTCGACTTGCGAAGTGGCGGCGATCGCCGCCTTCGCCTGGGTGATCGCGGTTACCTGGCGCCGCAGCGGCAAGGGGCTCGCATTCTACGACTATTACATTCTCTCGGCGCTGGTTTGGTTCGTGATTCAGGCGGTCTACGAGAGCGTCTATCTGACGCTCACCGCCTCTGCGAGCGGGACGCAACTGGTGTCGCTTGTTTCCACCTGGCAAGCGCCGCTTCGCGATCTGCAAATACATGGGTTCGCCCTGTTGATGATTCTGGGCGTAAGCCAGCGGATTTTTCATCACTTTTACGGCCTGCCCCTGCCGAGTGCGCGGCGAAGTGTGATCGCGCTGGTCGTGCTTAACGCGGCAATCGTCGGAGAAACGTCGGGGCTGATCTTGATGCGAACCGCGGGGCACGGATGGGCGGCCTTGTGGTATGGCTCGGTCTTGGCGCTCGCGATCACGTCCGCGTTGCTGGTCGGCGGCTGGCATATTTTCGCGCATGCGGACGAGGGAGATCGCAGCCTGAAGTTCCTCCGCGCCGCTTATGTGTGGCTGTTCATCTCGCTCGGAATGTTAGCGCTGCTGCCCGCCTACCAACATGTGTTACTGCCGCATTTCTCCGCCGATTCGGCTGCAGCAAAGCTGGGATTTTCTCACGCGTTTTATGGCGCCGCGCGGCATGCCGTGACGGTAGGCTTTGTCAGCTTGATGATCGTTGGCGTGGCGGCCAAGGTCGTGCCGGCTTTGAATGGAGTCGCTTCGAACCGGCTGACCGCGCTCTGGGCGCCGTTCTTCTTGATTAATGCTGGCTGCAGCTTGCGCGTGCTCGGCCAGACGCTGACCGACTTTTCGCCGCACGCTTTCGCTATCGCAGGCGTAAGCGGATTGCTGGAAGTGACGGGGCTCGCTATCTGGGGCGTGCACCTCTGGCGAGTCATGTCAGGCGCGTATTCCGGCGCCGCCCCAGCCGGCGTGGATCGGCAGGCTGCGACCAGCGCCGCTCGGCCGATTGAACCGGGGGATATGGTCGGCGCCATGCTCGACCGTCATCCGGAGCTCTTGGAAACGTTCCTGAGCTTCGGCTTCACGACGCTCGCCAACTCGCAGCTTCGCAACAGCGTGGCCCGCGTCGTCAGCATCGAGCGCGCTTGTCGGCGAATGGACGTCGACTTGGGACAGTTCCTGGCCGCACTCAACTCGCGGCGGCTTGAAGTCAGTTCTTCTGCCGCGCAATTGCCCTTCGTGCCGCTAGGCGCCCTGTATGCCGCGGGCACAGGTTTTGCAAAGGAAGACGGCGCGATCTTGGCTGCACCGCATTCGTGCGACTCGGCACACTCGGCTTCGCAACGTTAGTTCGATTTCTTCACTCGCTTGGATTGAAAGCTGGATAAGGGAGCAATGCATGAAATATGGAAAACTATGGCTGAGCCTCGGCGCGGTCATCGTCGGCTCGTTCGCCGTGCTCGGTTATTACGGGCGCGAAATCTATCGTCAGGCACCGCCGGTTCCCGAGCGGGTCGTAGCCGCAGACGGCCGCGTGCTGTTCACCGGGGAGCAGATTAAAGATGGACAGAATGTCTGGCAGTCCTTGGGCGGCCAGGAAGTCGGATCGGTGTGGGGGCACGGCGCTTATGTCGCGCCTGACTGGTCGGCCGATTGGTTGCATCGAGAGGCGACTTGGATGCTCGATCGCTGGGCGCACGACGAGCATCAGACGAATTACGACCAGCTCGACCTCGAGACGCAAGCGGCCTTACGCGCGCGCTTGCAGCAGGAACTGCGAAAAAACACTTATGACGCCGAAACTGGCGATTTGACCGTTTCCGCTTTGCGTGCCGACGCGATCGAAGCCGTCAGCCGCCACTACGCCGATCTCTTCGGAGATGCGCCCGAGCTCGACTCGCTGCGCGACGCGTATGCTATTCCCGCGCTCGCTGTCAAAAGCGCGGACCGCCAGCATTTGCTCAATGGTTTCTTCTTCTGGACCTCGTGGGCGTGCGTTACGAATCGACCCAACAGCGACATCAGTTACACGCAAAACTGGCCCGCCGAACCGCTGGTAGGGAATGCTCCCACCGGTTCGATCATCGTTTGGTCGGTGCTGAGCTTTGTCATCTTGCTGGCGGGAATCGGAGCACTGGCCTGGTACTTCGCCATTCAGCATCGCAAGGAAGCGGACGAAGGCAACGGTTTGCCCGAACGAGATCCCTTGCTGGCTTTATCGCCGACCCCGTCGATGCGCGCCACGCTGAAGTATTTCTGGGTCGTCGCGCTGTTAATGGTCTTGCAGGTCGGCCTGGGGGCGGTGACGGCGCACTACGGCGTCGAAGGTTCCGGCTTTTATGGCATTCCCTTGGCCAAGTACCTACCCTACGCCGTCACGCGCACCTGGCATACTCAGCTCGGTATCTTCTGGATCGCTACGGCCTGGCTGGCTACTGGATTGTTCATGGCGCCTGCCGTGTCGGGTTACGAACCGAGGTTCCAACGCCTGGGCGTCAATTTCCTGTTCGTCTGCTTGCTGATCATCGTCGGCGGCTCAATGGCCGGTCAGTGGCTCGGCGTGCAGCAACGCTTGGGGCTGGAAGCGAACTTCTGGTTTGGGCATCAAGGCTATGAATACGTCGATCTGGGAAGATTTTGGCAGGCCTTCTTGCTGGTTGGTCTTGTGCTGTGGCTGGTGTTGATGGCCCGGGCCATGTGGCCGGCCTTCCGCAAGGAAAACGAAGGTCGGCACCTGCTCGGCCTGTTCTTGATTTCATCGCTGGCCATCGCCTTGTTCTATGCCGCGGGGCTGATGTGGGGACGCCGCACCAATCTGGCTATCGCCGAGTATTGGCGCTGGTGGGTGGTCCACCTCTGGGTCGAAGGCTTTTTCGAAGTCTTCGCCACTGTGGTCATCGCGTTTCTGTTCACCCGGATGGGATTGTTGAGGGCCGCCAGCGCCACCGCCGCCGTGCTGTTCTCGACAACCATCTTTCTCTCCGGAGGAATCATTGGCACCTTCCACCACCTGTATTTCACGGGCACGCCAACTGCCGTGCTGGCGTTGGGCGCCAGCTTTAGCGCTCTGGAAGTCGTACCGTTGGTGCTGATCGGGTTCGAGGCTTACGAGAACTTGACGATGAGTCGCGTGCGGCCTTGGGTCAAGGCTTACAAGTGGCCGATCTATTTCTTCGTGGCGGTGGCGTTCTGGAACCTGGTAGGCGCCGGGCTGTTCGGCTTCCTCATCAATCCGCCCATCGCGCTCTACTACATGCAAGGCCTGAACACCACGCCGGTGCATGGTCACACGGCACTGTTCGGCGTCTATGGCATGTTGGGGATCGGGCTGATGCTGTTCTGCCTCAAGGGCCTGGCCACGCACCACGTCTGGAAAACGCGTTTGCTGGGCTTCTGCTTCTGGTCGATCAACCTTGGGCTGGCGCTGATGGGGCTGATCAGCCTGTTGCCGGTCGGCTTGATGCAGGCCTGGGCGAGCGTGACGCACGGGATGTGGTACGCCCGTAGTGCCGAATTCCTGCAAACGGACTTGATGGATCGCCTGCGTTGGCTGCGAGTGGTCGGCGACACGATCTTCGCCATCGGCATCATGGGCCTGGGCTGGTTCGTGCTCGGGCTGAAAACCGGCTGGTCCGTGAGCGGGCAGCTTGATACGGCAGCAGAGAATCCGGCGATGCCGAGCACGCGCCCGAGCTTCCGGCGCATAGAATCGCCGTCGTAGTTACGACAACCCAGGAAAATGCCTCGCCGCGTCAGTCGGTCTCCGGCTGGCGCGGCAGGCAGCTTCGATTTGCGTAAGACGCGAAGATTGCCCGCGGCTGCTCGTCAGTTGACGGATAGCCGCGATGCGGCCCAATATGTTCGCGGCTGCTCAAATGACGGGTTGGGGCCGTTCTCCGCCGTGAGGCGGCAGATGAATCGGGCTTTGGAAATCCGCAGGCTTGACCGCCAGCAACGAACAATGCACCGACGTCGCCAGTCGCTCCGCCGTGTTACCGATGAACACGCCGGGAATACCGCCCCGGGCCATGGTGCCCATCACCA
>JAICIG010000268.1 GCA_025924495.1 Pirellulales bacterium
GATCTGAATGCTCAGCAAACTGCCGCGGGTCTCGAACGGTGCCGCACTGCGCTCGATCGCTATCAGATCGCCCAGAATCCCGACTGGCTGTCTTCGCCTGACGTGCAACTGCTGGAAGCCGAAGATCGGCGTCGGCTCAAGGATGGCTCGGTCGAATTGTTACTCATCTGGGCACGGACGCTCATCCAGCGGGCCAATGCCGCTGGGGATTCGACTGCCGCGCGCTCGGATCTTAGGCTCGCCTCGCAACTCAATTCGGCGGCCCAAGCATGCTTTTCGGCGGGCGTTTATCCACGGACGCTCCTGCTGCAACAGGCCGAGATCGACGAACGACTCGAGGGACCATTGCCGCGAGTCGACGCTCTCCGGCATAAGGCGGAACGGTTGCCGCTCGCCGAACCGCGAGACCTGTTCCTGGCGGCGACCGATCACTTAGGCAAACGCCAATTTCGCGAAGCGATCGACTTGCTGGAGCAGGCGACTTTGGCCGAACCTCAACACGCGCTCGCCTGGCTGGCACTGGGACATTGCCGGTTGCAACAAGGCGATTTCTCCCGGGCATCGGCTTGTTATGGGACCTGCATCGCGCTATCGCCTGCGGCGCATTGGGCCTATTTCGACCGTGGCTTGGCCCATCTAGGCGAGCGCAACTATCAGCGGGCTAAGCTCGATTTCAGCCGGGCGATTGCGCTTCACGGCGGCCAGGCCGAGGCCTGGGTCAATCGCGGCCTTGCCGAATTAGAACTGCGCGAGGCGGCGGCCGCAATCGCCGATTTCACGCGCGCCTTGGAGCTGAAGACGAGCAGCACGCGGGTTTATTTCATGCGCGCCAAGGCTCGCGAACTTGCCGGCGATCGAGCGGGCGCCGCTGCCGACCGCGCGCTCGCGATCTCCCAACCGCCGACCGACGAGACAAGTTGGATTTCGCGCGGCGTGGCGCGACTGGCGATCGATCCGCAGGCCGCCTTAGCCGACTTCGAGCAAGCGCTCCTGCTCAATCCGCAGTCTCGCGCCGCGCTCGAGAACAAAGCCCATGTGCTCGCCGAGCGGCTGGATCGGACGGATGAGGCCGTTGAGGCGCTCGATCGTGTGGTTGCGATCTACCCGGAATATGCGACGGCCTACGCCGGTCGCGGCGTGCTCTTGGCGCGCCTGGGCCGCTTCGACGCGGCGCGCCGCGACTCGCGCGAGGCGCTGTTGCGCGACACCAGCCCGCCGACGGTGTATCGCGCGGCTTGCGTCTACGCACTCGCCTCCGCAGAAAACGTCAATAACCATGAGGATCAGCGCGAATCATTTCGCCTGCTTTCCGCCGCGCTGCGAGGCGGATTTGGCCTCGACGTCGTGAGCGCCGACGCCGATCTGGCGCCGCTAAGACAGCAGCCTGACTTTCGCCAGCTTGTCGAAGCGGCGCGAACCTTGATTCGACCATCAACCCGGGAACTCGATAGGCCATAACTTATGCGACGACCGCCCCGTAAACGACGCTTCCGCTTGGAATCGCTGGAAGCGAGAAACCTGCTCACTACGTTTGGCGTGCCCTGGTCGGATGCGCGGCACTTGACAATCAGTTTCGTGCCCGACGGTACGCAGATCGACGGGCATCAAAGCAACTTGTTCGCCGCGCTCAATGCGCAGGCCGATCCCGCCGTCTGGCAATCGGCCATTTTGAACGCATTTCAAACGTGGGCAGTTAACGCCAATATCAGCGTCGGCGTCGTGCCCGACGACGGCGAGCCGCTGGGCGCGCCGGGCAAAACCGAAGGCGACCCTCGCTTTGGCGACATTCGAATCGCCGCCCAGCCGATGGCGGCCTCGGCCCTTTCGGTTTCGGTCCCGCACGATCCTTTCATTTCGGGAACTTGGGCCGGCGATGTGTTGCTTAACAGCACGGTCGATTACCGAAGTTCGCAGAGCGATCTGTTCAGCGTGATGTTGCACGAGGCCGGTCATGTTTTCGGCTTAGACGGCAACAGCGATCCGAATTCGGTGATGTACGAGAATGCCAATGGAGTGCGTTCGTCGCTGTCCGCCGGCGATATTGCGGCGATCCAGGCGCTTTACGGTCAACGTTCGCCCGACTTGAACGAAGGCTCGGGCGGCAATAACTCGTTCAATTCCGCCACCCACTTGCAACCGGCCAGCGGCAGTTCAGGCGGATCAGGCGGCTCCTCAAGCAGCGGTTCGACTCCCGGCGGTTCGGCCGGCAGCACATCCCCCTTGATCGCCTTCGGAGACATCACGACTGCCAGTGACGTCGACGATTTCGCCTGGCAAGTTCCTAGCAACGTCTCCGGCCCCGCGAGCTTCCGCTTGCAAACCTCGGGCATCAGCCTGCTGGCGCCGCAGCTCTCGATCTACGACAGTTCTGGCCATTTGCTCGGCAGCGCTCGGTCGACGAGCGCCGCGGGCGACGTGCTCACCGTCAATCTCGACCACGTCACTCCCAATAGCACGATTTTTCTGCAAGTAAAAAGTGCGACAAGCGGCGTCATGGGCGTCGGTCGCTATGGTCTGGCCGTCTTTCCTGCTGGTCAGACGAGCGCCAGTGCAGTCGCCGTCGACGCCGTGCTGCGCGGCCGATACGACACGCTATCGCAGTCGGCCGTCGATCAACTGCTGCAGAATCCCGCCACAGTGCTGTTCAACGACGACGTTGGCACGGATGACTCGCTCAATGCCGCCGCCACGCTTTTGACGACGCCTGGTTACGCTAAGGAGACGCATTACGAGACGTTCGGCAGCGTGGCGACGGCCAGCGATGTCGACTTCTATCGAATCAAGGCGGCCAGCGTGAGCAACGGCCAACCGAACGTGCTCACCGTCACAATGACCGCCGTGGCGCCCAACGGCACGGCCGCTCAAGTTGCGCTTATCAACAGCGACGGCCACGTCGTGCCGGCGAGAATTCTCGCCAATGGAGACGGCGTCTACACGATCCAGGCCGAGAACTTGAAGTCGGGCGGCAACTATTATCTGCGCGTTTCGGCCAACTCGTCGAACGGACTGCCGCAAACCGGCAACTACTCGTTGGTCGCCTCCTTCGGCGCGAAGTCAGAGCAACTCACACCGTTTCTTAGCGACTCGGTCGCCACGCTGACTACGGTGAACAGCGCAGTGCTCTACGTCGCTCAGGATCAGCTGTTTCAGTTCCTGCTCGCGGCCAGTTCCGCCAGCGCGAACTCGGGGGGAACGATCACCATGACAATCGCGGATAGCTCCGGCAATACGGTCTTTGCGCTTACCGCGCTCGACGGCCAGGTCATCAGCGGCAACGCCGTACTATTGACGCCCGGCCAATACATGGTGTCGTTCAGCGGAAATGGAATTGTCACGCCGATTAACTACGACCTTTCCGGCGTCGTGCTCAGCGATCCACTTGGCCCCCCGATCAATGACCCGACGCTCAATCCGCTGTATATGAACCCCACAGATCCGAGCGTCTATTATTACCCGCCGCCAACTCCGCCGACGCCGCTCATCGCTTACGTGCCGCCGCCCCCCTACGTGACGCCGATGCCTTATCTGTTCGTGCCATGGCCGGGGTATCCGTACATCGGACCGCCCACGCCTATGCCATGACCCGCTGGCGGCTCTCTCACAGGAGTGAGTGCATCGGCTGCGCCAACTTGCGGAAGCGCTCGGCGGGCATGGCCACGGTGTCCCACCGAGGCGAAATCTGCCTCGCGTGAAAGGCATATTGCTCGAGTCGGATGGCGACGAACGCGTACCGCAGGCCCCGAAACTCGAATAACTGATCGGCGGGCAGCGGCGACCGGTCGGCGAGCACGCTGTAGGCAAATACGAACAGCGCTTCAAAGCGCTCACCGAACAACCGCTGCCAGTGGGCCATGCTGACCAGATCGTCGCGAGTGGACCAGTTCTTCCAATATTGCTTCTGAGCGCCGCCCGGAAACCGACGGCCTTTGACATCGACCAGCCAGGAGACGCCTTGCGAAGAAGAAACGATGAAATCGAGGCTCTTGATCGAGGCGTCGGCCAGCAGGCTGCGTTTGCCCTCATCGACCGCGACATAGGGCGTCTGCCGCGAACGCAAGAATTCCTCGAAGGCCGCTTCGTAGTGATTGTCGCGATTGGCCAAGTTCGCCCCCAATCGCCGCAACAGTCCGTCTAGGCTGATTTGCCTGCCAGCAGCGCGCGGACGGCGGCAATGACTTCTTCAGCGTTTGCTTGCAGCTTCACCGTTTGGCTGGTTCCGGCTTGCAGGTCCTTCACCTGACACTGCCCGGCCGCCAATTCGTCTTCTCCGGCAATGAGTGCGACGCGAAAGCCGCGGCGGTCGGCATATTTCAATTGCTGGCCCAGCCGTTTCGCGTCGGGATAGACTTCCACGCCAATGCCGGCGGCCCGCAGTTGCGCCGCGAGCCGCAGATAATCGTGCAACCGCTCGGCGGCAAAGTAGGGAATAAAAACCTGGGCCGTCGTGCCGACTTTGGGCACGAGTCCGAGTTCCTCCATCGCCGCCAAGAGCCGATCGAGTCCCAGCGAAGCGCCGATGCCCGGTAGTTCCTGATTTGTGTAGAGAGCCGCCAGGTTATCGTACCGACCGCCAGAGCAAACGCTGCCGATGGTCGGCAAACGATCGAGAAACGTTTCGAAGATCGTACCCGTGTAGTAGTCCAGTCCGCGGGCAATCGAGACGTCCAATCGGATGCGCGCCTCAGCGACGCCTGCCGCCGTTGCCGCTTTGAGCAGATCAGCCAGCCGCGCAACTCCTTCTTGGCCTTTCTCGCTGCCTGCCACCAGCGGCTCAAGCGCCGCGAGGACTTCGGCGTTGCTGCCAGAAAGCCCCGCCATCCGCAGCACCTCGGCAGCTTGTTGCGGCGTGGCGCCGGCGGTCGCTTCCATTTCTACAGCGACTTTCTCCGAACCGACTTTGCCAAGCTTGTCGAGCGCCCGAAGCACGGCCGTCGCGCGGTCGCTGAGGCCGAGTCGCTCCAGCAGTCCGGAGAGCACCATTCGGTTATTGACGCGGATCGTGAAATCTTCGAAGCCAATCGCGCGCATCAGGTCGTGGATCACCAGCGCCGTTTCGATATCCGCGACGATCGAATGGGTGCCGATCGTGTCGAAATCGCACTGCATGAACTCGCGGTAGCGTCCGCGCTGCGTGTTTTCGCCGCGCCATACGGTCGCGATGTGATAACGCTTGAACGGCGTGCCGAGTTCGCCGATGTGCTGAGCGGCGAACCGGGCGAACGGCACGGTCAGGTCGAAGCGCATGCCGACAGACCGACCGCCATGATCTTCGAATTTATATAGCTGCTTGTCCGTCTCCTCGCTCCCCTTGCCGGTGAGAATTTCGAGATATTCCAGCGCCGGCGTGTCGATCGGGCTGAAGCCGTAGGAGCGATAGACGCGTCGCGCGGTTTCGATCAGCCGTTCGCGAGGAATCATTGCTTCCGGCAAATAATCGCGGAAGCCCTTGAGCGTCCGGGGATCGATGCGCTTGTCGCCGCTCACAGAAGATTCTCTCTCGACCTGAAGGATGATGTGCGGATCGGTTGATGTGCGTCGTCAGTTGACGATTTGCAACAGCGGCGGCTTGCGGCTGCGTTTTGGCTTGCCCTTTTTGCCGGGCAGTACCGCTTCGACATACTCCTCGACTTGCTCAGGGGTTTCGAAGTAGCGATCGTAGACGTAATCGTCTTCGTACTCGCAGGCTTCGGTCGAGTAGTCGCGACAGATCTGCGGCCGGGTTTCATAAATGCCGCAACGATTGTCGGGCTGCAAGTGCTTGCATTGCGTATGGACTAGCAAGTACCAGCTTTCGCCTTCGATGAACACCGTGGCGGCGTCGTGCAGCAGATACCAGCGGATGTAATCGAAGTCCTTCTGCTCGGTAGGAGTATCGATCGGCAAGGCGAAGTATTTGCAGCACTTGGCCGAGCAGTGATTGCACAAGCAATCGCCGGCCGCGAGATCTTCGCGTCGCATTTTTTGGGCAGAGCGGTCGCCATGAGCGGGCCTCGCAGCTTCTTTCCTGATAGTTCGGCATGGCAAGAGGTTCAGCCAGCCGAGAGACTGATTCGCCGCCGCGCCAAGCGATGCGCCATAGACCACGGCCTCTGCACGCAGCAGAGGGTGAAGATTCTGGCGTTCGCGACGGAAATTCGCGGACAGGCTTTCGCCAAAGCTATCAAACGCCGGCTGAAAAGGCCAGGGTCAGCCTTTGGCGGCAAGCTTGTCGCTGGGCCGCACGACATCGCGGGCCAATCCCAGCTTCTCCAGCAGCAGAATGGTCAGATAAGTGACGTCGAATTCCCACCAGCGATGGCCGTGCGCGGCGCTGCGCTGATCGGCGTGGTGATTGTTGTGCCAACCTTCGCCGTTGCTAACCAAGGCCACGAACCAGTTGTTGCGGCTATTCTCGTCGGTCTCGTAGTTGCGATAGCCCCACAGGTGCGAGAGCGAGTTAACGCTCCAAGTAATGTGCCATACGAGCACGGTGCGAAGCCACACGCCCCAGACCAGCAGGCTAGCCCCGAACTGCACGCCGCCCATGGGCTCGCCGGTGGTCGCCCAGCCAATGCCGAAGCCCGCCAGAAAGAACACTCCCCACTGCGCCAAGTTGACCCAGACCCAAAGGAGATTTCGTTCGAGCGCGAAATAGAACGGATCGCGAAGCACGTCACGCGCGTAACGATCGTAGTTGGCCATGCTATTGATCTCGCGGTTTTCGACCAACACCCAGGCCAAATGCCCCCACAAAAATGTCACCAGCGGGCTATGGGGATCGGGTTGCTCATCGGAATACTGATGATGCATCCGATGGATGGCGACCCAGCGGGCCGGAGTGTCTTGCAGACAGCAGACGCCGAGCAAAGCAAACGTATGCTCCAGCCAGCGCGCGCAGGTAAACCCTTGGTGCGTCAGCAAGCGATGATAGCAAAGATTGATGCCCAGGGTTCCAAACAGGTATAAGCCCGCAAATGCCAAGGCCGCGCCCGTCCAACTGAACAACCAGGGAACAAAAACAAGCAATGCCAGCAAGTGATAAACGGCAATGCTAATGGCGTAGGGCCACAGGACCTTCATCGGCGGCACCGCCGCCGGGTAATCCAACTTACTCGTGCCAATGGCCGCGCGCCGCACCCGACGAGTTGCGCGCTTCTGCGTAAGGCCTGTGACCGCCCCAGGATCCTCATTCGGAGCACCAGGCTCCGGCGCTGTCTTTGATTCAACGGACATAATCGGACCAATTCCTCATTTCCCCTTAAATGCTTATCTTCGCAGCTAGGGGGGTGAAGTCAAATGGAACAAGGGCGTCGAAATATAGCGAGGATCGGAATCGGGCGATATCTCAGCCCACGGAAAACCTCGCTTGCCGCCGAGAAATTCCGCGGTTAGGGTGGCACAACGCGAGCCGCTCGGAGGCGGCCCGGAAAACCACGTTTTTAGCAGGTCATGGATGACAAGCCCCCCCGAAAAACCGCCGCACGCGCCATCAGCCCCCGCTGCCGGCGGGCGTAAGCTACGATTTGATCAGGCTCACCCGCTTTTAAGGCGGCCCCACGTCCCGCCGAGCGGCGGCAAATCGGGCGCCCGCTAGCCACATCGCCAGCCATCGGCTGCGGCCACCAGGAATTCGCAATGCAGGTCGTGATCACCGCCGTCGGGCCCGATAATCGAGGCCTGGCCGATCCTATCATTCATTATGTGACCGGCGTGGGCGCCAACATCGCCGAGATCCAGATGTACGATCACGACGAGCAGTGCGTGTTCGCCATGCTGCTGCGCATGGAATTGCCGGCGGATCAATTGCCGCCGTTACGCGAGGCGATGGCCGAAATCGGCGCAGTCAAACAACTCTCGATCCGCGTCTGGTCGCCCGACGAGCGAGCCGCGCGCCCGCGGTTGGCAATCTGCGCGACGTATCGCACCGAACCGCCCTTGGCGCTACTACGCGCGTTGCGCGACGGCCGAATCAAGGCCGATCCCACATTGATGATTGGCAATCGTCCGCATTGCCGTTCGTTGGCCGAGCAGTTCGGCGTCGAATGGCACGACATCGGCGACAGCGCCGGAGTCGCCGACGACGACCGGATGATTCAGCTCTGCGACGAGCGGCAGATTGATTACATCATTCTGGCCCGCTACATGCGCGTGTTGCCTGCCAGCAGTTGCTGGAAATACGCCGGTGGACGAATCATCAATCTGCACCACGGTTTGCTGCCAAGCTTCCCAGGATTGCGGCCTTATCACGATGCCTACGCCAGCCGCATGCTGACCTACGGCGCCACTTGCCACTTCATCGTGCCCGATCTCGACGCCGGCAATCAGATCATCTATCAATCGACCTTCACCGTCCCGCATGGCATGCCGCTCGAAGATGTGATGCGGTTGGGCCAGGAAGACAACGAACCGCATTGCCTCGTCGAGGGCGTGCGTCGCGTCGTCGATCGCGAAGTGCAATTGCACTTTCACCGCGTGATTGCCAGAAAGAAGTAGTCGGGACCAGCAAGCAGGCGGCCCCTCGCTCACTCTCGACTCCTACTCTGCGTTCACTTCCCCCGGCCGCCGGCGTAGCGGATGATGCAGTACAGGGCGCGGAAGCCGTCGCGCCAGGTGATCTTCTTGCCTTCGGCATAGGTGCGGCCGCGATAGCTGATCGAGCGCTCGTAAACGCGAATGCCGGGCATGGCGGCGACTTTCGCCGTCAGTTCAGGCTCAATGCCAAACCGCTGTTCGCGCAAGGTGGGCGCGATACGCTGAATGACGTCGCGGCGAAACGCCTTGTAGCAGGTCTCCATGTCGGTCAGATTCAGGTTGGTCATGGCGTTGGAGAGCAACGTCAAAACCTTGTTGCCGACCGAGTGCCAAAAGTAGAGCACTCGCTGATTATCCCCGGTAAAGCGGCTGCCAAAAACGACATCGGCTTCGTCGTCGACAATCGGCTGAATGAGCTTTTCGAACTCGGCCGGATCATATTCCAGGTCCGCATCCTGCACGATGACCACGTCGCCGGTGGCATGGCTGAAACCGGTGCGCAAAGCCGAGCCTTTGCCCTGATTCACCTCATGCATGATGACTTTCAAGTCGGGCGCACCTTGCCAGGTCTTGAGCAATTCGCGCGTGCCGTCAGTGCTGCCGTCGTCGACAATGATGATTTCAGTCGGCACGCCTGAATTGCGCACGCGATCGACGACTTCGGCGATCGTCCGCAGTTCATTGTAGACGGGAATCACCACCGAGAGCATGAAGCCGGGCGGCAGGCGATAAATCCCAATTCGACGGCAAGCGCTGCGGCCGAGCAGTCTTTCGGCCAATTCTACGCGCTCTGTGCCGCCAGTGCGCTCGAGCGCTTCAGTCAATTGTCTTAACGCCTGGCAAGGGTCGGCGCCATGCTCAACGGCAGAATCGCCGGCGGATAAGGTATGGTCCATACTTTTCTCTTTCGCAGATTGATCGCCCGTCTGCGCGAGACGGCGATAAAGGCGGTGCAGGTATCCTAAGACTCGTAGTGTGTCGCGTGCAAGGTCAGCTTCTTGCGACCCAGGCGCACAGTGCAACAGCGCTTTGAGCGCTGCCGCCGCTGAAATTCTTCGACGTTTTGCGAGGCCACGATTTATCGCGCCGAAAGATTCTTGACAATCTCGTTTTGCTCAGCACAATACGCGGTTGTGTTTTGAGGCAGAGACTTCACCGTTCCGCTCCACCGTTCCGGTGGTGGATCGATAAACGTTCGATTTGCGATCTCATTCAGCTTTTTGCACCGCCAGACGACTCGCTGCCGCTCGGCGAGGATGCCGCAGTCGCGCGAGTCGGTTTGGTCGCGGCAGAAGTCTGCGCCTCCGACACACAGCGTCGTTGAGCTGTTCGACGAGTTAAGCTCGCTGGACTGCTAGCGGTTGCTGGAACGAACTTCCTTGGGGGGCGGCGATGTAGGGATCGGACGTCGGCGACCTAGGTCGTGGCCTGGATGTCCCCCCCGGGTTTTTCGTTCCTGAGCAGCAGCCATCAGGGCGTATTGCGCAAGCCCTTCGTGGAGTAGGATGGCAGACGGCGTCTACGGCTGTCGCCAACAAGACGCCGCACAATTTTCTTGGCAGCATGCGTCGCTGCAAAATGCCATCGCAATTGTCGCCCAGTTTGCCATGACTCGTTGCCTCATCGGTCTCGGCGCAAATCTTGGCGATCGTGCGCAATCGTTGTCGAATGCTATCGAGCGCCTGGCGGCAAGCGAAGAGGTACAACTGCTGGCCTGCAGCCACAATCTGGAAACGGCGCCGGTCGGCGGCCCGCCCGGGCAAGCAACCTACCTCAATGCCGCCGCGCTGATCGAAACCGCGCTGCCGCCCGAACGGCTGCTAAGGTTGCTCCAGGAAATTGAAAGCCAACTTGGCCGCCAGCGCCTGGTTCGCTGGGACTCGCGAACCATCGATCTTGATCTGTTGCTCTATGATCAACAGACGATCAATACGCCGCGGCTCACGGTTCCCCACCCGCGGTTGGCCGTGCGCCGCTTCGTGCTCGAGCCTGCCGCGGAAATTGCCGGGGGGATGCGCGACCCGGCAACGGGGTGGACCATTGAGCAATTGTGGCAGCACTTGCTCCATGCTTTCCCGTATGTGGCCATTGCCGGGCCGCCGGGAGCAGGCAAAACCTGGTTAGCCGAGCAACTGGCGTCCCCGACAAGGCGGCGATTGATCTCGGATCAGCGCAGTGGCCTTGTAAATGGCGGCAAAACCGTGCCACAGCTAGCCGACTCGTCTGGCCGCGCCATCCGGACCGAGATAGAATTTCTCGCCTATCGACGGCGATTGTTGTCGCGCGCCGCTTTACACCCCACCGAGAACCGCTCGACCGAAGATTGGCTGATCAGCGATTTCTGGCTCGACCAGTCGCGGGCTTGGGCCGCTCGGCTGGATACCGTAGGACAAGAAGCAGTGCTGTCTGCCTGGCAGCAAGCGCAAAGCGAAACGGTGCGGCCGAAGTTATTGATTGTGCTCGCAGCGCCGCCGGCAAGCAGTAGGGAAATGCTGCGCCTGGCAGACGAACTGGATGCGTTGAGCCGACAACCAAACGTCGGCCCCGTGTTGCGGCTTCGCGCGGATGATCGAGAAGCCGAATTGCGAGAAGCGGAAGCCGCGCTGCGAGCAATGCAATAACCAATCGTCGATGGCAGGCTCGCCCGC
>JAICIG010000269.1 GCA_025924495.1 Pirellulales bacterium
GCTGCTTCAAGTCCGCCAGTAGTGCAGCGATCGGTTGATCGGTCTCTTTACAATGCAGCTCGTGGTTCTTATTGACGTCGCCATGGGCATCCCAATTCTCGTCGCTATGCCCGCCGCCCGAGTAAACTTGCACGAACCGCACGCCTCGCTCCACGAGTCGCCGGGCCATCAAGCACCGCGTGCCAAAGCGCTCGGTCTGCGGATCGTCGAGGCCATAAAGTGTGCGCGTCGCGGCGGTCTCTCGCCCCAGATCGACGGCGTCGGGCGCTTCTGCCTGCATGCGAAAGGCCAGTTCGTAGGTATCGAGCCGCGCTGCCAACTCCGACTCGCGCGGGAGGGAGTCCGGCTGCAATTCGCTCAGGTTTCGGAGCAAATCGAGTTCTCCGCGCTGCTGGGCCCGCGTGATGCGAGCGGGCGGCTTCAGGTCGATCAGCGGATCGCCTTGCGTGCGGAACTGCGTGCCTTGATACGCAGCCGGCATGAAGCCCGCACTCCAATTCGGCGCCCCGCCGATCGGCCCGCCGCGATGGTCGAGAAACACGACATAGGCCGGCAAGTCCTGGTTCACGGTCCCCAAGCCATAGGTCACCCACGACCCAAGGCTGGGAAATCCTTGGCGGATGAAACCGGTGTTCATCTGCAACAATCCCGATCCGTGGGCGAAACTATCTGCGTGACACGAACGGATCACGGCTATTTCATCCGCCCTGTGCGAAAGGTGCGGAAAAAGATCGGAAATCTCCAGGCCAGACTGGCCGCACTTGTAGAAGGTTCGCGAACTGGCCAGCAACGCGCCTGGGTTGCGGACTTTGAACAGCGGGTCTTGCTCGAGATTGGGAATCGGCTGACCGTGATGTTTGACCAGGGCCGGCTTCGGATCGAATAAATCGACCTGGCTGGGTCCTCCATACATAAACAGGAAGATACACGACTTCGCCTTGGGGGCGAAATGCGGCGGCTTCGGCGACAGTGGCGACAAGGCCGACGCTGATTCCGCGCCGCAAGCGCGAGACTCAAAAAATCCGTCGCCCGCCAGAAGCCAGGTGAGAGCTGCGCCTGCCAGCCCGCTGCCCGCCTGCCACAGGAAGTCGCGGCGAGCGAGCGCAGAACTCGGAGCGCCGAGCGCGGAGCGGTTCCAACTCCGGCCACAAACGTCATGATCCATTAGCTTCCGCATTTACATTTCTCCTCAGCTCCGCGGTCCGAGTTCTATTTCTGATAGGCAAACTCGTTCGTATTCAAGAGCACCAGGCAAAAGGCCTCGAGAGCTCGCTCTGCGGCGCTGACCTCGTCGCGGGAAGCATCATTCGCGTCACGGCGAATTTGCTCTGCTTGCCTGCCGAGGAAATCAAGCACCGCCGCCCGCTCGGCGTCACTGGGCGGGCGAGCGAGTGCCAGCAAGTAGGCGCGCTCGATCCTTTCTGGCGTATCGGCGACTTCGGCAATCAACCGTTTGGCAAACTGCCGTGCGTTCTCCTGCATGAAGTCGCCGTTGAGTAGAGTCAATGCCTGAGGCGCTACCGTCGAAACCTGCCGCTGCTCGCAACTGCTGTTAGTGTCGGGAAAGTCGAGCACTTCCAGCTCCGGCAGTGGCAAGGTGCGTTTGACGAAGACGTACACCGAGCGCCGCGCCGCCTGTTCGGGCGTCGACTTACCCCAGCCATTGCCTGGCCGCGATTGGCTGGCCAGCACGCCGGGCGAGATGACAGGGTAAACGCTTTCTCCCCCGCGCTGGCGATTCAGCAGACCGCTGGTCGAGAGCACCGCGTCGCGGATCGCTTCCGCTTCGAGTCGCCGCGGCGCAAAATGCCACAACAAATCGCAATTCGGATCTTTGTCCTCCGCTGCTTCATTTGGCGCGGCGGACATTTGATAAGCGTTGGAAAGCAAGATCAAACGATGCAGATGCTTGACGCTCCAGCCTCGCGCGACGAACTCGCTGGCCAGCCAATCAAGCAGCTCCGGATGTGTCGGCGCTTCGCCCATCAGGCCAAAATCATTTTCGCTGCCGACTAGCCCATCGCCGAAATGATGCTGCCAGACTCGATTCGCCATGACTCGCGCCGTAAGGGGATTGTCGGCACAAGCGAGCCAATCAGCGAGTTGCCGCCGTCGTCCGCTGCTATGGCCGGTTGGCATAGGGGGAGGCAAAGGTCCGCTAACGAGGATTGCCGGCGCTCCGGGTCCTACCTCGGCCCGCTGATCTCGCGGGTCTCCACGATGAAAAACGTGCGTCGCAGAGAGATTGGCAGTCGTCTCCGTCCAGATATAAGCCTTCGTTGGTTCGGCAGGACGCTGGGCTTCGATATCTTCAATTTGACGCCGTAAACCTTCGACATTCGCCTGCTCTTCGACAGACGCTGCTTTCATAATCAGCTGGCGGAGCTGCGAGCGATGTTTCTTGACCAGCGAGTGTTGCTGTTTGCTGCGGCTCTCGGGCGCCGCGAGAAATGCGGCGAGAGCGTCCGGCGGCAAGGGCGACTCGTCCGTCGCACTCGTCATGGGGTCGCCAGCGTCAATGCCCACATCAATGTATTGACCGCCGGTCGTTTGATGACAATGAACGGCCAACACATTGTCGCCCGGCTTGAGCGCCGCCAGCGCCGCCGCTGAGATCGGCAAGGCCTGGTAGTCGACCAGAAAGCCCCCGACCTGCGCCGCAAGAATGCCGTTGAGATAGATTTCCGCCTCGTCGTCGTGATGGATCAGCAAACGCAATTTCGCGAGTTGCTCGGGCGAGAGCGAATCGTCGGAGAGCTCGAAATGGCGTCGCAGCCAGATGTGCTCGCGATCCCAAATGGTTCGCACGAAGGTTCCTGGCGTGCCTTTTGTACCGAAGCCTCCTGGGCCCTTTTGCCAGCCGCTGTCGTCGTAAAGCGGCGTAAACCAATCATCGCCGGGCTCGACGACCGTGTAATGCCAATTCTGCGGTTCCCAGCGCGAAGTTGCTGCAAGCGGCGTTGGCGGCGGTGGCAACACGCCGGCTGCGGTCAAACGACGACAGATGTCTACCTCGCTCTCGTTCTCCAGTTTCCGCAACGCGGTTAGTTGCGTTTCAAGACGTTCGACGACGCCGCGATAGGCTGCCAACTCGTCGGCCGTGCCCACGTGACAGTCGAGATCCGCGCGGCCGTCCTGCGGGCGCTTCAGGGGTTCGAAGACGGCGAGCAATCGCGAATAATCTCGCTGCGAAAACATCTCGAACTTATGATCGTGGCAGCGCGCGCAGCGCACCGTCTGCGACATGAACACGGCCGTCGTCGCGCCAACGAGATCGTCGAGTTGATCGTAACGATCAACCAGCGGATCGGCGGGTTCGTCGTCCCAGGGCCCAAGCCGCAAAAACGTCGTGGCGATTTGCCTCTCGGCATTCGAGTCCGGCAGCTCGTCGCCTGCCAATTGCTCGCGAATGAACTGATCGTACGGCATGTCGCGATTGAAGGCTTCGATCACCCAATCGCGGTATCGCCAGACGCTCGGCTTGGCGCCGTCTCGCTCGTAACCGTTCGATTCCGCGTACCGTACGACATCGAGCCAGTGGCGGCCCCACCGCTCTCCGTACTCCGGCCGAGCGAGCAATTCGTCAACCAGTCGGGCATAAGCATCGGGCCGGAGATCAGACAAAAACCGTTGTTGCTCTTCCAACGCCGGCGGCAGCCCGATCAGGTCGAAGTAAACTCTTCGCAATAAGCTGCGACGATCAGCCGGCGGGGCCGGCTCTAATTCGGCGTGCTCTAATTCCGTGAGCACAAAAGCATCAATCGGATTTCTCGCCCAGGCAATATCAACCACCGCCGGCGGTTCGCAGCGGCGAACCGGCTTATATGCCCAGTGGTCAAGTTCTGCGGGCGAGAATTGGAAGCGGCCGTAGGGTTCGTCGCCCAGGCAAGCTACAGTTCCCCAGGCGGCAACCGCAATCAGGCAACAGGCTGATAGCGACCTCGCGCACGCGCGATTCATGACTTGGCAATCCTCGACTGCGTAAAACGACCACGAACCGGCGCGGCGGTAAACGCTTGGGAAGACCAGTTTCCGAACGGTTTCAGGATAACACAATTACCCGGTAAATGCTTCCCGCAGCAGCGACAGGCTCTTCGGCACGGCCGTCTCAGGATCCTCCTTGCCTTCAAACTCCAGAGAGACATAGCCGCGGTAATCATGTTTACGCATGATCGCGGCGATCCGCGTATAATCGAGATCGAGCGAATACCATTCGCCGCCGCCATAATAAGTCTTGGCTTGCAACAATATGGCATGCGGCGCAAGCTGATCCAGTCGCTCGTAAGGGTCCTCTAAGAAATTGCCGGTGTCGAGCGTGACTTGCAGCCAAGGAGAATCGATGGCCTGAACGACGCGCAATACGCCCTCGGGCGTGCGTCCGAGACCCCAGTGGTTTTCCAGCCCCAGCAGTACGCCGCATTCTTCGGCCTTGGGCAGACACTTTTCCAGACCGTCAATCACCCAGCCAAAGCCGTCATCGTCGGTGTAGCCTTCCAGCCGCGGCTCGATGCCGCGATTTTTCATCAACTCATCGAACGACTTCGACGTCCCCCAGCGGCCCGTGTTGACTCGCATCGTCGGAATGCCTAGCCGGTAGGCCAGCTCGATGCAATGAATCGTATGGTCGATATTCTGTTGCCGTTTCTCTCGTTCTGGAAAAAGAAAGCTCTGGTGGGTTGAGAAACCGCACAGATCGAGGCCATTGACGAATGCCTGCCGCTTAAGACGCTGCAGATAACCGTTCGACTCGTCAGTCATTTGCACATGCAGGATTTCGACGCCGTCAAAGCCCATCGCCGCCGCCTTGTCCAGGCAGATCTCGATCGGCGTCTTTTCCTCGCGGAAATGCCAGAACGAATATGTCGAAACCGCGATCCGGTTACGCGGCGCCGGTTGTTTATTCCCGGCTTCCGCCGCGTCCGCTGCTGCTGCGAGCGAGCTGGCGCCCGCGAGTCCGACGGCAGCGCCATGCAGAAAACCGCGTCGATCGACCAACATCGCCGCACCTTCCCTTCTTGACTTGCCGGCGCTTGCCAATTGTGTCTTGGGCCGCCATTGATCCCATGCGGGGAGCGGTGGTATCGAACGCGTTTTTACGGCGCGATCGGACGACACCCTCTGACTTAGGGCGGAAAACGCCTCACGGGAAGCGTTCTGCGAGATCAAAGATACCAACCGCCAGAGCGCCAACCAACCAAATTCGAATTTCGTCAGAATGAAGAGCGCCAACGTCTAAGTATCGCCAGCGCTCTTCGCCAGACTGTTCGGACGGCCGCGCGCCGGCGCATTCGCTACCGTCGGAAACTCCGGCAGATTCGCCGCCGTCGCGCTAAGCTTTCGCGTGCTACATATCCATAGAAACGTGCAGCGGCTTGTCAAATCCTGGGTACGCTCCGACGCCGCAGCACACGATGCAAGTAGAAACTGATTTAACACGGGTCGCACATGATCGTCATTGCGGGCTGCGTCGTCGTCCTCGGCTGTGTGCTGGCTGGATTCGTCTGGTCCGGCGGCCATGTTGGCGCGCTGATTCATCCGGCCGAGGTCGTCACGATTGGCGGCGCCGCGCTGGGGGCCCTGATGACGATGTCGCCCAAGAAAGTGCTGGGCGATCTGATGCGCGGCGTCGTCCAAGCGGTGAAGGGCTCGCCCTTTAACAAAAGAACGTACAGCGATATGTTCGCGCTGCTCTACGACCTGCTTTCCCTGGCGCGGCGCGACGGCATGTTGGGGTTGGAATCGCACATCTCTGAGCCTCACCAAAGTCCGATCTTCAATAAGTATCCTGCTATCGCCAAGAATCATCACGTTGTCGAGTTCATTTGCGGCGCATTTTCGCCGGTGATCGAGGGCACCGCCAACGCCGAGCAGTTGGCGACGCTGTTGGAAATCGATCTTAAAGTGCTCGAGGAAGAACACCATGCCCCCGTGGGCGTGTTGGCGAAAACGGCCGATGCCTTGCCGGGGTTCGGCATCGTGGCCGCAGTGCTCGGCATCGTGATCACGATGGGCGCAATCGACGGCCCGGTGGAAGAAATCGGCCACAAGGTAGGCGCCGCGCTGGTAGGCACCTTCCTGGGCATACTGGCGTCGTACGGCTTTTTCGGGCCGCTTGTCGGACGCATGGAGTTTTTGGGGGCCGCCGAAACAACCTTCTTCCGCAGCATCTCCTCGGCAATTCTGGGCTTCGTCAATAATCTGCCTCCCAAGGTGGCGATCGAACAAGCGCGACGCGGAGTAGGAAGCGACGTGCGTCCCAGTCGGCAGGAACTGGAAGAGCTCTTCAAGAGCGCGGAGCCGGCATAATGAGTCAGCGCACCATGAACGGATCGCAACCGCCGAGGGACTCCTTCCATGGCTGGTAAAGGCGGCGGCGCTTGGAAAGTAGCCTATGCGGACTTTGTGACCGCGATGATGGCCTTTTTTCTGGTCATGTGGATCGTGGCCCAGAATAAACCAGTGCGCGAAGCGGTGGCCCAGTACTTCAAGCACCCTTTGGCCTCGGCCGGTCCGCCTTCAGGGCCGCCCGCGCGGATCGCGCTGGAAGGCGGGTTGCCTAATTTCCGCTCGATAGCGCCTGCTCAGCGCGGACACGGACGCTCGTTGTCCGAAACGGACGATGATGCGTCGGCCCACGGCGCCTCAAAAGCGTTCGGGCCGATGCTGCCGGCGCACGACAAGAACGCTTCACGGACGGGTGCACTTATCCAGTTCGCCGAAGACTCCGCCGAGCTCGACGAACAAGCCGGAGAGCATCTGCAGGCGATGATTCCTGGATTGCTAGGCAAACCGAACCGGATTGAAATTCGCGGCCATGCCACCGGACGGCCCTTGCCCGCCGGCAGCCGTTACGCCGACGCCTGGCAACTTTCCTACGCACGCTCTGTGGCGACGATGAAGTTCTTTGTCGAGCATGGAATCGAGCCCAACCGCATCCGGCTCAGCCAAGGCGGCGCTTTCGAACCGCAAGGCAAACCGGACGAAGTCGACTGGGCTGCCCAGAATTCTCGCGTCGAAGTTTATATCTTGAGCGAGTTCGTGCAAACGGCCCCGCACGCGCCTTCGGAGCAAGCTGCCCTGGAATCCAACGGCAATTGACGATTGGGTTAAGTGCGGGCTAGTTCTATACGACTCTGCGACTTGAGCGCCCCTTGTTTGCTGCGGAAATGTCGTCGCGCCAGAGTAGCAGCCAATTGAGACCCGTGTGCAACGAGTCTTTAGACCATCGGATGCCATATGATGGACGGGGCGTAGAGGCGGTTGCTCACACCGCCGCGCCGCTGAACAGCGGCTCGATGACTTCGCCGCGGTTGAGCGGCATTGGACGGCCGAGCGGGTCGTGAATCTCGACGGATGGAGTGATGCCCAGGGCTTGGTAGATCGTCGCGCCGAGATCTTCCGGCCGATAAGAACGCGTAATGGGAAAAGCGGCCGTGTTGTCGGAGCGTCCGATCACCTGGCCGCCGCGCACGCCGCCGCCGGCAAAAACCGTCGAATATACATGGGCCCAGTGGTCGCGGCCGGGAACCGTGTTGCCCGGCAGCAACGAAATCTTGGGGGTACGGCCGAACTCGCCCGCCAATACGACCATCGTTTCTTCCAGGCGGCCAGTGGCGGCAAGGTCGTCGAGCAGAGCCGACACGCCGCGGTCCAAAGGGGGCAGCAGGCCGTTCTTCAAGCGGCCGAAATTGTCGACGTGCGTGTCCCAGCTTTGCACGATGCCCATATTCGCCTGCACGATCGGCACGCCTGCCTCAATCAGGCGCCGAGCCAATAGCAGCGACTGGCCGAACATGTGCCGCCCATAACGGTCGCGAACCTCGGCAGGTTCGCGTTCGATGTGGAACGCGTCAGTCACCTTGCCCGACGTCAACAGGGTAAGCGCTATCTCCTGCTGCTCGCTGAAGGCGCCCGCCTCGGCCAGCGCCTCAAATTGACTGCGCTCGCGGTTCATCCGTGTTAGCAGCGTCCGTCGGAGGGCGACGCGTTCCAGACCAATCTCGGCGGGCAGGCTGAGCGTGTCGACGCGAAAATCGTCCCGGTTCGGATCGTGATTGATTTCCCAAGGGTCGTGCGCTGGGCCGAGAAAGCCCGCGTGCTGGCCGGGCCAGGTAAGCGGGCCCTCAATCAGTCGATGCGGCAGCGTTACGCCGTTGGGCACGCCATCGTGCCGCGGGCGGACATAGTCGAGGGCGGCTCCATAGCAAGGCCAGTCGCGCCGCGAGAGCACGTTGTCGAGGTCGCTGCCGCGGCGCAGGGGCATTTGCGTGCCCGTCAGCGTGGTGTGGGTCGCCGGCAAATGGCTGTTGTCGCCGTGCGACATCGAGCGCACGATCGCCAGCCGCTCGCTACGGGCGGCAAGCAGCGGCAAGTGCTCGCAAAGTTGCATGCCTGGCGTGCGGGTATCGATCGGTTTGAAATCGCTGCGCACGCCATCCGGCGCTTCGGGCTTTAGATCGAATGTATCCTGGTGCGCAGCTCCGCCGGTCAGCAGAATAAGGATCACTGATTTCGGCCGCCGGCCAATCGGGCCTTCCGCAGCCGCTTGTGCCCGCCGGGAAAGGATCATGGGCAACGACAGGCCAGCGAACGCCGAACTGCCCACTTCCAGCAATTTGCGGCGAGTCAGGGCTGAATTCGACGACGCAGTGAACAAACGAGCGTTCTCTCTTCAGGTAGCGAAGAAGGCGAGTGCGAGTTCCTTGATTCCATTAGACCTTAGCTCGGCCCATGCATCAATATCGGAGCATGCGACTAGAACAGCTCACGCCGCCATGTCGGCTCGACCAGCCGCATCGTGCCGGCGTCGTCGCGCTGCATCATTCCCGAGCGGCGGTAGGTTTCATGGGCGCGCGATAGTTGATCGCGATCGAGGTCGACGCCCAACCCTGGCGACTGTGGGATTTGCATTCGTCCGTCGCGAATCGGCAATTTGCCGCCCACAATGATGTCCGCCTTTTCGACGAGCCATGGGTAATGAGTGTCGCTGGCCAGGGTCAACTGCGGCAGCGACGCCGCCAGGTGGATCATGGCCGCCATGGTCAATCCCGAGTGACTGTTGCTGTGTTGGCTCAGTTGCCAGCCCGCCGCGTCGCTGATCGGCCCCAGCGCCAGACAACCCGCCATGCCGCCCCAGTAGTGATGATCGCAAAGCACGACGTCGACGGGGTGCAACTCGAGCGCGGCCGGGATGTGCTCAAACTGCGTAACGCACATGTTCGTGCTGGTAGCCAGCGCGGTTTGCTTGCGCACTTCCGCCATCGCCGCTTGTCCCGCTACGGGATCCTCAAAGTACTCAAGGGAAACTTCGACTAGTTGCTGGCCAATCCGCACGGCGGTAGCAGGTTTCCAGCGAGCGTTGGGATCGATGCGCAACAAGGCATTTTTGCCTAACTGCTCGCGCAGCAGTCGCATGGTTCGCAACTCGACGTCGGGCGCCAGCACGCCGCCTTTCAACTTGAACACGCGAAAGCCGAACTGGTCGCGAAACTGCTCGGCAAGGCGAGCCATGGATTCCGCCGTGCGGATCTCGCCGTAAGCGTCGAGCGCTCGCTCGCCGGAACCTCGATCGTCGCTCATGCGAGGGTCGGCCAAGAGCCGAGGATCATCGGCGGCATACCGGTAGAACAAATAGGCGGCGAATTCCACGTCGTTGCGAACCGGTCCGCCGAGGAGTTCGCACAGTCTTCGACCCGTAGCTTTGCCGCATGCATCGAGACACGCCAGTTCAATGCCCGCATAGGCGGCATTGCTCAGCCGTCTGGCAAAGCGACGGTAAGCGAAAGCATCTTGGCCGACGATAAGTTGCCGAGCTTGTTCCAAAGCGTCGGTCGTGCCGGCGCCGCCTGTCGTCTCGCCAATGCCGACCAACCCGCCGTCGACGATGAGCTCAACGATGTTTCGCAGAAAGTAGGGTCCGTGGCATCCGCTCGCCGCCAACAGCGGCGGGTCAGGTAAGGCGATCGGCGTGACGCGCAGATCCGTAATCTTTAACGGCTCGACAGGCTTCGACTCGGCAGCGTAAGACGCGCGGGGGAACCGGCCAGCCGAGATTCCTGCAACTCCTGCCCAGAGCCAATTTCGACGAGTCCACAACATCGATCGTGCCTCTCGCTTGCGAAATCGCAATCTAGGCGAGGTCGCTGACGATTCCTGAGGCCCCGCCGCTGATTGCTGCCGTAAGTATACTCGCTGGCGGCAGCGCACGGGGGCGAGAAGGCCAAATCATTGTCCGACCTGCCGCAGAAGCAGACCTCGGGACGCGAGTCCGCCACGGGACTATGGCCGATCAGTCGCTTTCTGATTGCGGCGCCGTCAACCAATATGCCTAGTGCGCGGCAGGCGAGCAGAATCCGGCGTACGCGCAGGTTTAAACCGCACCTTCAGCAGATGGCCACTCCTCGGACTGCGATAGAACGCATAATTGTCCGAATAAGCCTGCACTTTCGACTCGTGTAGAAACCGGCCGTGAAAACCCCACTTGCTCTCGATCAATGAAAAACCATCCTTGCCGACCGCCTTGACCACGCCAGTGTGCATGATGCTGTTGTCAACGTCTCGATAGACGATCAAATCGCCCGGTTCCGGCTCGGCGACTTGCTGGTAGGCATTGTCTTTCAGGATGCGTTCCACGGACGATCCCCGAATGATGTACTTGCCGTCCGTAAAGACCCAGCCATGGCAATTCGTGTGCAGTTCGGCCGGGCTGCGTCGCATCGCGACCCAAGAATAATCCGGCTCAATGTTCTCTAATTGGGCGACGAGCGTATCGAGGGATTGCGTCACATTCACGAGCCGGAATACGGGTATTTTCTGGCCCTGATCGGTCCGCAGATCGACCTCAGTAATTTCGTCGAGATTTTCCTCAGTCGGAAGGTGCACAGGGGGCTGAGGAAATTCTCCCAGCGGGGCTTCGTGGAGCCGGTGAGACGACCAGGCCATCGCCGGCAAACCTATGAGCAGCAACCCGGCAGCGATCCCATATTTCAGTCGATGAGCCGCGTGCGCGGCTAAGGGCCGACGCGGCGAAAACAGCAATCCAATGGCGAATAGGGCTGCCAGAAACAAAACAGTCTGCGCCAGCAATCGGCCTGTTTCAGCCAGCGGTGCGCCCAGACGTTGGCCGAAATCCAACAGCGGGAGGGA
>JAICIG010000270.1 GCA_025924495.1 Pirellulales bacterium
CCGGTGAAAGGATTTAGAATCTAGGGTTGTCGCTCATTGGCGTCTGCAGAGCGGCTGGGGCGGGGCGGCCCTTCGATTCAGGTCAGTTAGCGGTTCTTCATGGCTATGTCGCACGATTTCTCTCTCGGGACTGTCGAGGTTGCGCTTTCGCCGCTGGAGCGGTTCGAAGAGTTTGTCCAGAGCCGCGGCAAACGCAGATCGTCGCAGAGACGGATCATCGTCGAACAGGTCTTCAGCCGCCACGACCATTTCGACGCCGACGATCTGTTGGCCCAACTCCGCGAGGTGGCCGACGAGCAAAAGGTCAGCCGCGCGACCGTCTACCGGACTCTAGGCGAGTTGGTCGAGGCTGGGTTGCTGCGCGAAATGGACCTTAAAGGCCGCAAGGTCTATGAACACGATTATGGCTACCCGCAGCACGATCACCTGCACTGCCAGAAGTGCGACAAGCTGATCGAATTCAGCAGCGATGCACTCAAGGAAATCCGCGAAGCGGTCGGTCGCGAGCATCAGTTTCGCGTCCTCGGCCATCGGCTGATCATCAACGGCATCTGCGCCGACTGCAGCCGCTCCAAGCGGAGAACCGGTCCGCTCGATTTGATCTGACGCCATTTAGTGTGAGGCCGTCGAGCGATTTCTACACTCGTAACTCGGCCTCGCCCGCTAAGGCGTTCGCATGTCGCTTGCGGATCGGTTCGACGACGTCCCGCACGAATTCGTCGACTTGTTCGGGCGCCCGGCCGACGAACCTGGCCGGATCGAGCGTGGCGGCCAGATCGATGCCGGCGAAGGCCGGGTCGCGCTCCAAGCGGCTGATCAAATCGTTCGCGCCGCCTTGTTGCTTGACGACCGCTGCGGCCGCTTGACTGTGCTGGCGAATCCGTTCGTGCAGATCTTGCCGGTCGCCGCCCTTGGCCACTGCGGCCATTAGAATGTTTTCCGTCGCCATGAATGGCAGCTCGGCCTGCAAGTGCTGGGCGATCACTTTGGGATAAACGACCAATCCCGACGCGATATTCTGGTACAGCAGCAACAGTGCATCGACTGCCAAAAACGCTTGGGGCAGGGTCAAGCGGCGATTGGCGCTGTCATCGAGCGTCCGTTCGAGCCATTGCGAGGCGAGCGTCTGAGCGCCGCTCGATTCGAGACTGATCACAAAGCGCGCCAGCCCGCAGATCCTTTCAGCGCGCATCGGATTGCGCTTGTAGGCCATCGCCGAGGAGCCGATCTGCGACTCTTCGAATGGTTCTTCCAGTTCTTTCTGGCTTTGCAGAATGCGCAGGTCGGCGGCCGCTTTGGCGGCGCTTTGGGCGACGCCCGACAGCGTGGCGAGCACTTGCGCGTCGACTTTGCGAGAGTAGGTCTGGCCGGTCACCGGATAGCTGGCCGAGAAGCCGAGCTTGCGGCTCACCAGATCGTCAAACTGCCGGACCTTCTCGTGATCGCCCTGAAACAGCTCCAAGAAGCTGGCCTGGGTGCCCGTCGTTCCTTTGGCGCCGCGTGCCTTCAGCCCCGCGAGCCGCTGTTCGACCTCTTCCAAATCCTGGACCAGGTCATAAATCCATAAGCATGCTCGCTTGCCAATGGTCGTGGGCTGCGCGGGCTGCAAGTGCGTGTATCCCAGGCATGCCAGCGACCGCTGCTTCGAGGCGAAATCGGCCAGGCGGTCGATCACGCGTGCCAAGCCGTTGCGGACCATTTCCAGCGATTCGCGGATCAAAATCAAATCGGTATTGTCCGTCACATAGCAACTGGTGGCGCCCAAGTGGATGATGGGCCGTGCGCTGGGGCAAACGTCGCCATAAGCGTGGACGTGCGCCATCACGTCGTGTCGCAGCTTGCGTTCGTAGCGGGCGGCGGCTTCCCAGTCGATGTCCTCGACGTGCGCTTTGAGCTCAGCAATCTGCTGGTCCGAGACCGGCAGGCCAAGCTCCGCCTCGGCTTCAGCCAGCGCGATCCACAGCCGCCGCCATGTCTGAAACTTACGCGCGGGACTCCACAGCCGGCTCATCTCGCGCGAGGCGTACCGGGCAATCAGGGGATTATCGTAATGTTCGTGCTGGTCAGACATAGGCGATGGCCAAGACGCGTAAGCGAAACTACGAGTTTAACCCTTAAGTGCCGCCTCGCCAATGTCGCGGCCTGCGCCTTGCGGAGCATCGGCAGAGGGTTGGGTCAGCTTACCGGCTCCACAATATGATTCGCGCCGCAGTCCAGGCGACCGCAAAGACCAGCGCCCAAATCGTTACGATGCCGGTCAGACCGAATCCCAGAGCCTCGTCGGGCGCTCGCTTGGTTTCGTCGCTCGACAGGCCAGTTGGCGTCTCGTACGGGTTTTCGTCCATGCCCGTAATTCTAGCCGTCGGCGCCTGGAAACACCGGCGACCGGCATTCATTTTCGTAGACACCGATCCCGCCGTCGCGTTACGATAGAAACACGGCTCGTCCCGGGTTTGTGGCAGTCCCAGCTTCGTGTCAATTGAGGAACTGTAAATGCGCTACTCGCGCGGCGTTTTGGTCGCAATCGCTTTCGCCTTCTCGATCTTTTCCGGTGCGGCAGCCCACGCCCGAATTGTCAAATCGCGCTCGGATTTGAACTATGGTCCGAAAGTCGTACGCTATGATGCCCAAAAAGACGAGTTGGTCCGGCAAGAAAGTATCGCCACGCGGGCTCATCATGGGCGACCAGGGGGCGATTATTCCTACACCGGCACGCGGCTGAAGCAGTACCAGTTTCACGGCAAGCAGGGCCGTGGCGGCATCTACGATGCGATCCAGGATTATCACCGCGAGCTGAAGCTCGATCCGGATCGTTACCAGTACCGACGCCGCCGCGAGTTGTAAACGCCGGCTGCGACTTGCGACCGTCACATGTTCGTGCGGTCGTCGCTGCCGCCGGGATCGACCAGGGCATCAAGGGCCGCCGAGAGCGCCTGATCGTGCTCGTTGGTCTCGGCGTAGATGCGGCAAATCCGATAGCTCAGCGGAATCTGCCGGAACAATTCGCTGGCGGTGAGCTCGCGGATCTCGTTGCGCGCCGGGTCGAACAAAAAGTTCTGCCCGCTGGTCGGGCCGCGCGTGCCAGGCCGATGCACGTGGCGAGCCAGATCAACGCGCAGCGGCAGATCTCGCAATTCAGCGGGCAGTTGTGCTCGCAGCGCTCGCTCGACGAATTCCGGTTGGCTGAAGATGCTGCTCGACTCAGCGGTCGCCGGCGAGAAGAACAAAGTCCGTTCACAGGCCATCCGCCAACGCACTTCGCGGCCGACAAATCGCTCCCAGCGGCGACCCAGTTCGCGTTTGGCGGTGTCGTTGCTGGCCGCCCAACGCACCGTGTCGACCAGCAATGACCACTCGGTGAATCGCAGGTATTCGTCGAGTCGCTCGAGCGGGTTGCCAGGGAACAGATGCTCCTTGCTCTCGGCGAACAGGTCGGCCAGCTGCAGGTCGATCGCCCGCACCGTGCGATGGAAATAGATCGAGCGAAACAGCTCCGCTCGCACGCCGATGAACCGCACCAGCGCGGGCAGTCCCCGGGCATGAATCGTCAGCCCGCGCTGGCTGAAAAAACTGTAGTGCAACAATCGCTCCAGGTCGAAGGCCCGATTGCTAAAGCCCGACATGTAGGCATCGCGGAGCACGAAGTCCATATTGTCGACGGTGTAGAGCCCGCAGAACAGGCTGCGCAGGTGAGAGAGCCAGCGCGGGGCGGCGGATTGGGTGGTGCCTTTGGGCCTCGTGATCAAGAAGGCAATTTGCTCCGGGTCGAGTTGTTCGCTGTCGTCAAGCTGGCCATGCGGATTGCGGCGAACCCTTCGCAACAACTCGCCCAGTTCGTCACGAATGATTGCGCCGCCCAGCGTTTCGTGCGTGAGTCCAAAGCTGATCAGAAAATGCTCATCGAAAAAATGGCCAAATGGACCGTGGCCGACGTCATGCAGCAAACCGGCGAGGCGCAGCAGCGATTCGACATAGGCGCGGCTGGGAACGTCGGGGCAGACCTCGGCCAGACCGTCATACAGCGACGCGACAGCGCGGCTGGCCAGATGCATGACGCCCAGCACGTGCTGGAAACGGGTATGCTCCGCCGAGGGAAAGACCCACCAGGCGGTCTGCAGTTGGTGGATCTGTCGCAGCCGCTGGACCCATGGATGATCGATGATCTCGCGTTCCGTCACTTCGCCCGTGGCGGCGCCTCCCTGGCTGGTGAAGGCGATGTAGCCGTGGACGGGATCGTGGCTTAATCCCTCAAGCTGAAAGTCTCTCATCCCGCGGATTATGCCGCATGGCCGCGGGCGGCGTCTATGGGCGAAGGAAGCGGATCATTCGTCCGCCTCTTCGCCCGGCACGGTGAGCGCTTGCCCGCTGTGCTGCGGACCCAAGGAGAGCAGGAACGGAATGGCGCGTTCGGCCCAAGCCGCTGGGTCCGGATAGGCGCCGGCGCTAGGGCCGAAACAACTGCGCAGCATCTCGGTATCGATAATCCCCGGATTGAGCGGCACGCAGGCCATGCCGGAGGGCAATTCTTCTGCGAGCGCCTGCGACAGGCCTTCAATGGCCCACTTCGTCGTGCAGTAAGGGGCCACCTCGGGCGATGTCGAGCGTCCCCAACCCGAACTGAAATTGACGATCACGCCCGATGAGCGCGCCGCCATGGCCGGCAGAAAATGGCGAATCACATTGGCCGTGCCGGAAATATTGACCGCCAGGAGTCGATCGAATTCCTCCGCGGTGATTTCCCACAGCGGCGCATTGCGATTCACGAGCGCCGCATTGTTCAACAGCAAATCGGGAACAAAGCCCGCGGCTGCGGCTTTGTTCGCCCAGGCCTTCACCTGCTCGTCACTGCTGACGTCGACAATTTCGAAGGCGTGGGGCGCCGGCCATCGGCGGCGCAGCTCGTCGATTGCTTGGGCGTTGCGGGCGCAGCCCCAGATGCGGTGTCCGCGAGCGATAAAACCCCCCGCCATGGCGCGACCGAGACCTCGACTGACCCCTGTAATCAGGATGTTCTTGCTTTGCTGCGGCGGCATGACGTTCACTTCCTGGCGCTCTTGAGCGGCAATCCCGGCGGTCGAATGATGAAGAACTTGTTCACCCTACCCATCCGTCAGGGCCTGAGCAATCGATGGATTGGCGAACCGCCATCATCCATGCCGGCAATTGAACCTGCCTGCCTGGCAGCCTAGGATGGATTTGTGTCTCAGATTCCGCATTTCGTCGAGTTTCTCCGAGAATAACCCGCTCAATGCGCTGGCCGATTCGCTATCAGATTCTGTTGCCCCTGGCCGGCATTATGCTCGCGGCGGTGCTGGGCGTCAGCGTGCTTAGCGCTTATTTGGCGGCGCAACGCGCCGAAGAGGACATCGACGAGCAGTTGCGCCGCGTGGCGCGGACCTTGCTGGATTCCAGCTTTCCTTTGAATGATGTCGTGTTACGGCAGATGGAAGGGCTGAGCGGCGCCGAGTTCGCGCTCAGTGATCGAGCGGGCAAGTTAGTCGCTTCCAGCCGGGTCTGGGACGTCGAATTGCCGAAGGCCGCTGCGCCGGTGGAACGTTGGCAAGACGTGAAGCTCGGCCCGACGGCCGAGATCGGCGGCGAGCGATACTTCCTGGCCGCCCTGCAAATGCGAGCTCGGGGCGCCGAGCCCCAATCGTCGCTCCTATACATTTTTTACCCCGAAAAACATTGGCGCGAAAGCCGACGCGCGGCGGCCTTTCCGCCACTGGCGATCGGCGCCGTTGCGTTGATGTTGTTCACGCTGTTGGCTGCAATCATCGCCTCCCGATTGAGCCGGCCGATTCACCAGTTGCGAGCGCAAGTCGCGCGCCTGGCGCGAGGCGATTTTCGCACCGGTCCGCTACCGGCCCGCAACGATGAGCTCCGAGATCTTGCTCAAGGCATCAACTCGCTGGCCGAACAGTTGGCGGAAATGCGCCGCGCGATTCAGCGCGCCGAACGTCTGACGTTGCTTGGCCAGCTGAGCGGTGGCCTGGCACACGATTTGCGTAACGACGTGACGGGCGCTCGCATGGCGGTCCAGTTGCACAAGCGCGCTTGTCGCCAAGGGGACGATGAGAGTCTCGATGTGGCGCTGCGACAGCTCGCCTTGACCGAAGAACATTTGCAGAGGTTCCTGGCGGCGGGGCAGCAGGAGCAATTGAAGCGGGTTGCGTGTCGGATCGAAGACATCGTGGCAAACGTGGCCCAGCTTGTCGAGCCTGCCTGCCGGCATCGCAAGGTCGAACTGACGATTGTTCCCGTCGGCGCCGGAGCCGCTGAAACGCACGTGCCTCGATTAGAGGCCGACCCGGAACAACTGCGGCATTTGCTAATGAATTTAATCCTGAACGCGGTCGAAGCCGCCGGCCCAGGCGGCTGGGTGCGGATCGAGCACGGCAGCCATGGCGATCGTTATTGCTACTTGCGCGTGCTCGACAGCGGCGCCGGGCCGCCGCATGAGTTCGTTGAACGGCTGTTCGAACCGTTTTCCACTACCAAACCCGAAGGGGTTGGTTTGGGGCTGACGGTTGCGCGCCAAGTGGCGGAGTCGCACGGCGGCCGACTGGAATTCTCGCGCCGCAACGGCGCTACCTGCTTTGAGCTTTCACTTCCCTTGGTGGCCGAACTTGAAACGCACGCCGTCGCGGATGATCCCCCGCTTATCGTCAATTCCTAACCTCCATCCCCGATTCTTCTTCATGCCCCAGATCCTGATTGTTGACGATGAAGAGAGCATCTGCTGGGCGTTGCGCCGGCTGGCACAGGAAGAGGGACACGAAGTCAGTGTCGCTTCGTCGGCTGAGGATGCGTTCGAACTGGCGCGGCAGCGGCGGTTCGACCTGGTGATACTCGACGTCCGGTTGCCGGGCGTCGATGGATTGGCGGCCATGGCGCAGTTGCAGACGCTGGCGCCCGGCGCGCCGATTGTCGTGATGACCGCATTCGGCAGCCTGGGGACCGCGGTCGAGGCGATCCGCAACGGGGCCTTCGATTATCTGACGAAGCCGTTCGATCTCGAGCGGGCGGCGGAAGTGATTGGTCGCGCCCTGAGTCAGCAGCAGCAGCGCATCAGTTCGGGGCCAGAAACGCCGCAGACAACGGCAGTCGCGGAGGATGAACTCATTGGCGCCAGCGCCGCGATGCAGGAGGTGTTCAAGCGGATCGCGCTGGTAGCGCCGACCAGCGCGGCGGTGTTGGTTACCGGCGAAAGCGGCACGGGCAAGGAGCTTGTAGCCCGGGCGATCCATCGTCACTCGCGCGAGGCTGGAGGGCCGCTCGTCTCAGTCAATCTGGCCGCTTTAAACCCGACGCTGGTCGAAAGCGAACTATTCGGCCATGTGCGCGGCGCGTTCACCGGCGCCGATTTCGCCCGACAAGGATTGCTGGAACTGGCCGACGGGGGAACGGTGTTTTTTGACGAGGCGGGCGATATTCCGCTCTCGGTGCAGGTGAAATTGCTGCGCGCTTTGGAACAGCGCGAGATCGTGCCGGTGGGAGACACTAAGCCGCGCCACAGCACATTTCGCGTGATTGCGGCCACGCATCGCAACCTGCGCGAAGAAGTGCGCAAAGGCGCTTTTCGGGAAGATCTCTTTTTTCGCCTGGCCGTGTTCGAAATCCATTTGCCTCCCTTGCGCGAGCGAGGCGAAGACATCGTTTTGCTGGCCGAGCGGTTCCTGCAGAAGTTTCTGCAGACCGGGGGGGCTAAGGTCCATTTCACCCAGGCGGCACTCGACGAGTTGCGCCGAAGACCGTGGCCCGGCAATGTGCGCGAGCTGCGCAACGCAGTGGAACACGCCGCGCTCTTGGCGCGAGCCGGTGCGATCACTCCGGAGCATCTGCCGCCGCAGGTCGCTATGCAATCAGCGGCCAGCGCCGCCGCCGGAGAATTAGGCCGCGCCGTGCGCAACTGGACGCTCGAGAGGCTCGCCGGTACAAGCCTGCCTGAGAATCTGTACCAGCAATTCCTTGATGAAGCGGAGCCGCCGCTGCTTAGCGCCGTGCTGGAACGTACTGCGCACAATCGAGTTGCCGCCGCAAATCTACTCGGCATCCACCGCGCCACCTTACGAAAAAAGCTCGGTTGAGTAGACTGAGGGGCGCAAACGAGCCGGATGCGGAGTCCGGCTTATCGCTTTCGCCGACGTTCCGTGGCTGCACTCTACTCTTTTCCTTGCCTGTTACTTGTTGACTATGCACGACGACATTCGCATTGGCACGCTGGTCAAGGCCGAGCGCAACCCGGCCAGTTATATCCGTCAGATTCTGCCGTACGGGTTTGAAAGCTTCGAGCTGACGTTTCCGACGAAGCTGGAAAGCTTGAACCTCGATCAAATCGCCACGGACGTGCGGCGCGCGCTGGAAGAACATGGCGGGGGCGCCATCATCAGCTCGATTGGCATTTACGGCAATGCGCTGGTCGATGAGCAGATTGCCAATAACTTTGGCCGCTTAATTGATGAAGCGGAGAAGTTCGGCTGCAAGTTGGTCTGCGGCTTTACTGGTCGGATTGTCAATCGGCCGGTACCCGAATCGATCCCTGAGTTCAAGCGAGTGTTTACGCCGCTGGCCAAACGAGCTGAAGATCGCGGCGTGCGAATTGCGTTCGAGAATTGCGATATGAAAGGCACCTGGGATTATGGCGACTGGAACATTGCCCACGCCCCGACCGCCTGGGAAATGATGTTCAACGAGGTGCCAAGTCCGGCGCTAGGCCTTGAGTGGGAGCCTTGCCATCAGATGGTGAGCTTGATCGATCCGCTGCCGCAATTGCGCAAGTGGATCGACAAGGTATTCCACGTCCATGGCAAGGACGCCACGATTATGTGGGACGTGATCCGCACCTGCGGCATCCGCGGCGGCAAACAGTACGTGCATCATCGCACTCCCGGCTTCGGCGACACGAACTGGAATGACGTGATCACCATCTTGCGGATGGCCGGGTACCGCGGCTCGATCGACATCGAAGGCTGGCATGACCCGGTCTACCGCGGCGCGCTAGAGATGACCGGCCAGGTGCGGGCGCTGAATTATTTGAAAGAGTGCCGCGGCGGGCCGTTCGTGCCCAATCCTGCCTGAGGAAGTGGGCGCGGAGTTCGAGTGCGATTTAACAAGATCGAGAGTAGAACCTCGATCTATGGCGATGGCTTTTGTCTTGCCATAGAATTGAGCGCACGCATCTCCCTTCCCTCGAAGACCAGGTTGACGGGTGTAACGATGCAGTCGCAACTCATGTGGTTCGGTAGTTACCGGCGGTTTGTCTCGACATGCGGGGTCGTAATTCTGGTGGCGGGTATCCGATTCGTGCCGGCGCCAGTATTGCTCGCTGCGGGGCCGATGGCGACAGAATCGACCCAGCTTCGACGCATGACTCCGAAGGGGACAGTGGACGCCCTCGCGAGTTCGCGCGAAAAGCTTCATTCAGGTGAAGCTCGTGCACACTGGACATGGAACACGAAGAAATACAAGGAGACCGCGGACTGGCGCCTGTACTTCGATTATGACAAGGGGTTGTCCCGCGTCGATCGACGCGTCATCAACAACGGACACAGAAGCATTCGGGTGGACACGCCCGACGAGTCAATAATCTATGTGCCGGTCTCAGGCGTAATCTCACGACATCCGCCCGGAGCGCCGGCAGTGGCACACGGGTATGTGTTTGATGTTCGTACAACCGGGCTGGCGGCGCTGATCTCGATTAAGGGTAACGCAGCTACGTGGCCGCGTTTCTTAGCGATGCTTGAACGAGACGGGCGACCGACTCTCCACACCGAGGCTGACGGCACGCTCTGCGTCACTTGGAGGGATATGCGAGTCGTTGATACGCCCGATGGCAAATTCTGCGAGCGATTTGGGCACTCGTTCTGGGTGGATTCAAAGAAGGGCTTTACTCCAGTACGCGCAACATTCTTTTCGGGCGCCTCGCCTGATCCAGCGGTTGACGGGAGCAAAATTAGCACGATTGTCGAGACGGAATGGACCGAGATGCAGGGAATTATGGTTCCTCGTGGGTGCAGATGGCAATTGCCGCTCAGTGAGCAGAGCGCGGAACTCATTTTTGAGTGGGAATCTGTCAACGGCCCCCTTGACGAGAAGCTTTTCACGCCCGAAGGGCTTGGCGCTCCAAAAGGAACCTTGATTGTGAATACACGGCTCGGCGAGGATGCCATTGAATCGACCATTGGCGAGGAACTGCCCATGCCGATGCGTCCGCAAACGAAAAGAAGTTCATGTCGCACGGCAGGTTCGGAGTGAAACGTCATCGTGGCCATTGCTATTGTCGGAGGCCATGATTGCAGAGTGCCGCGGCGGGCCGTTCGTGCCGAACGCGGCATAGCAAGGCAGCATCGGAATTGCTGCAAACTGCTCACACCACGGCGGCTTTGACGCAATAGATCGGCGGGAGCAATGAGGTCAGGCATTCAAACGACTCGCCGCCGTCGCGACCGCGCCAGAGCTGCCCGGTCGTCGTGCCAAACCAGACCGAGGGCCGGCGGGCGTCGTCGAGATCCATGCCGTCGCGCAGGACGGTAAACCAGGCGTCTTTCTTCGGCAACCCGGAAGCGAGCCGCTGCCATTTCCCGCCCGCGTTCTCGCTGCGCCAAATCGCAGGTCTTGCGGCAGGGCAGGTGCGGGTGGCTGGTTCGAGCGGCGCGACATACACGACGTCTGGGTCGTGTGGATGCACCGAAATTGGAAAGCCGAAGTCGCTCGGCAGCCCCCTCGCGATGCTGGTCCAGGTTCGCCCGCCGTCGTCGCTGCGCAGCACGCCCAGCGACGGGTCTTCGAAGCCGCCATGGTTTTGCATGTATAGCCGCTCAGGACGATCCGGATGTGCGGCGATCTTATGGACGCACTGTCCATATTCGGGAAACTTGTCGGGCATGAAGCCGGCGCCGACACCGGAGTTTTCCGCGGCAAAGCTCTGCGCGCCGTCGCGGCTCGTATAGTGTCCGCCCGTCGAAATGCCCAGGTGCAAGGCGCCGCCATGGTGCAAGATGGTGTGCAGACACAGGCCGCCGTTGCCGGGCATCCACTGCCGCGCATGCGCATGATCCGTGATGCCAGGCACTTTCTCCCAGCTCTCGCCGCCGTCGCCGCTACGGAACAGC
>JAICIG010000271.1 GCA_025924495.1 Pirellulales bacterium
AAGGTGGTGAGCTGGTACGATAACGAGTGGGGCTATAGCTGCCGCACGGTCGACCTGATCTCCCGTGTCGGCAAACTGTAAGCCACGTCAGGAGTTAGGGGCCAAGAAAGCGGGCGGAGCCCAGTTCTTGGCGACTTGGTTGTTGTTAACTAGCAGGCCGCCTGTTCTTTGCCGAACGGGCGGCCTTTTGCTTGAAGAATGCGAACAAGAGAGCAGGGGCGCCCGACGCGGCGGCTGCGCAAGTCGGCCGTGCGGGAAGATGTAAGGGTTCTGCCGCTGCGGCAAGCTGGCCGCACCCTCGGTTTTGACTTTAAGCTGAGCGACCGAGTATATTTAAGACACGAGCTGCCGGCTCGCACCCGCCTTTGAGATCGAGCCCTTGGCGCGCAGAAGAGTGCGCGTCGCCCGCCTGACGCTTGAAGTTACCGCTTGCCCACTGACGGACTTTGGCTGCCCGGAGCCTCGCATGCTTTCTCCCGCCCGTATTCCGCTGAGATTCCTGGCGGCCATCGCCCTGGCGACCTTGCTGGTGCGCGCGGTTCAAGCCGAGGGAGCGGCCCAACCGCCGGCGGATCAGATCGAGTTCTTCGAAAAGCAAATTCGCCCGATGCTGGTCAACCGGTGCCAGTCGTGCCATGGCGCGGAGAAGCAAGAGGCCGGCCTGCGGCTCGACTCGCGCGAGGCGATCCTAGCGGGCATCGACGGTTCGCCGGTGATGGTGCCGGGCGAGCCCGATAAAAGCCGTCTGGTTCAGGTGATCCGCTATGACGGCGACGTGCAGATGCCGCCGGAAGGCAAATTGCCGGAGGCGGAACTGGCGAGTTTGACGACGTGGATCAAACTGGGGGCTCCTTGGCCGGTTGCCCCGGGCGCCAAATCACCGATGCCCGGCGATTCGCCCCCGCTCGCCGAGAAATTCATTCAAGCTCGCAAATCGCATTGGGCATTCCAGCCGGTGAACCTGCCTGCGCTCCCGCCCGTGAAGAACGGGGCCTGGTGCGCCACGCCCGTCGATGCATTCGTTTTGCACGAGCTGGAAGCGAAAGGGCTCGCTCCTTCGCCGCGAGCCGATCGCCGCACGCTGTTGCGTCGCGCTAGCTTCGATCTGACCGGCCTGCCGCCCACGGCGGCCGAAGTGGAAGAGTTCGAACGCGACGACGCACCCGATGCCTGGGGCCGAGCCATCGATCGCCTGCTGTCTTCCGTCCATTACGGCGAGCGATGGGGACGGCACTGGCTCGACGTCGCCCGCTACGCCGACACCAAAGGTTATGTCTTCACGCAGGAGCGACGTTATCCGTTCTCGTACGTCTACCGCGACTACGTCGTGCAAGCCTTCAACCAGGACGTCCCCTACGACCGGTTCGTTAAAGAGCAACTGGCCGCCGATCAACTCGATTTGGGCAATGACAAGCGGGCGCTCGGCGCGATGGGCTTTTTGACGGTGGGTCGGCGGTTCATGTTCAATCCGCACGACATCATCGACGACCGGATCGACGTCGTTTCTCGCGGGCTGATGGGCATGACTGTTACCTGCGCCCGTTGCCACGATCACAAGTTCGATCCGATCCCTACTGCCGATTACTACTCGCTGTACGGCGTCTTCGCCAGCTCCGTTGAACCAGATGAATTGCCGCTGGTGGCCGAGCCGGCGCCTTCGCCCGCTTACAACGACTTCTTGAAGGAGTTGAACAATCGCAAACAGGCGGTCGCCGATTACGGAAACGCCAAACGTCGCGAGATAGAGCACGAGTTGCATACGCACGCAGGCGATTATTTAGGACAACTCATCCCGGGCAAAACTGCGCCGACGGCAGACGCCAAACTCATGAGCGCCGATGGCAAACATGAGCTGAAACGCCCGATCATGGATCGCTGGCGCGATTTCCTCAAACAAACCGCCGCATCGCACCATCCGGTGTTCGCCCCCTGGCATGAACTCGCCGCTGTGGATCAAGCAGCTTTCGCCGCCAAGGCAATGGAGTTGGTCGGCCGTTTGCAAGCTGGCGCTGACCCGGCCAAGCCGATCAACGCGCTGGTGAAGGACGCTTTGATCAAGCAGCCGCCCGCAGCGATGGCTGACTTGGCAAAGCTGTATGGCACGCTGCTGTTCGACGTCGATCAGCAGTGGTTGGGCGCGAACAATGCGGCGACTCCGCCCGCGAAGCTGCCGGACGCGGCCGCCGAGGAAGTGCGACAAGTGCTGTACGGCCCCCAGTCGCCGACCGTGCTCAGCGACGATTTGTTTCGCCGCGTGCAAGGCCGCGACGTTCGCGATCAGTTGACGAACTTGCAGAAACAAGTCGACGAGTTCCAGGTCAATTCGCCGGCCGCTCCGCCGCGCGCGATGGTGATGAAAGACCTGCCGCAGCCGCACGAGCCGCATATTTTCGTACGCGGCAATCCAGGCCGAGCGGGCGCGAAAGTGCCGCGCCAGTTTTTGGGAGTGCTCTCGCCAGCCGACCGTAAACCGTTCACCCATGGGAGCGGTCGCTTGGAACTAGCCGAGGCGATTGTCAGCCGCGACAATCCGCTGACAGCTCGCGTGCTGGCGAATCGCGTGTGGCTGCACCATTTCGGCGCCGGGCTGGTGCGGACGCCCAGCGACTTTGGCACGCGCAGCGATCCGCCCACGCATCCCGCGTTGCTCGATTGGCTGGCCGCCACGTTCATGGACCAGGGCTGGTCGATCAAGAAGCTGCACCGCGCGATCATGCTTTCCAGCACTTATCAACAAGCAAGCAACGATCGGCCCGAGTGCGCGGCGGTCGATCCGGAAAATCGCCTGCTTTGGCGACAGAATCGGCAGCGGTTGGAATTCGAAGCCATTCGCGACGCTTATCTGGCGACGGCAGGCAAACTCGACCCGGCAGTCGGCGGACGCCCCGTCGACTTATGGAAGGCGCCTTTCTCGCCGCGCCGCGCCGTCTATGGCTACATCGATCGCCAGGACCTGCCGGGCGTGTTTCGCGTCTTCGATTTCGCCAATCCCGACGTCTCGAACGATCAGCGGCCCAAAACCACGGTCCCGCAGCAGGCGTTGTTCGCCATGAACTCGCCGTTCGTCCTTGAGCAAGTGCGGCAGTTAATGGCGCGCCCCGAGATTGCCGGCGAAGGGGACCCGGCCAAACGCGTTCAATCGCTTTATCGGCTCGCGCTGGCTCGCGCCGCTGAACCGGAAGAGCTCGAGCTGGCTTTGAAATTCATCCAGGCGCCTACAGCCGGCCAAGGGGCCTCGAAGCTTTCCGCCTGGCAGCAATATGCCCAAGTGCTATTGAGCACCAACGAGTTTGTGTTTGTCGACTGACGGATGGCAAATTCGGAATTCGGAATTCGGAAGTCGGAGTTGAAGAGAGGAGAATTGCTTCATGAAACGACGCAACGCAGGTGACGCCTCCGTTCTACGCGATGCGAGTTCAGGAGTTCTCTCTCGTCGCGAGCTGCTGGTTCGCTCGGGCATGGGCATTGGCATGGCGGGATTGGCGGGGCTGTTGGCAGACGACGGCCTGCTGGCCGCGGAATCGAACGGGTATAAAAACCCGATGGCGCCCAAAGCGCCGCAATTTCCGGTCAAGGCGAAGCACGTTATTCACCTGTTCATGAATGGCGGTCCGAGCCATCTCGACACGTTTGATCCAAAACCTTCGCTGCAAAAATATGCCGGTCAGAGCCTGCCGACCGAGAACTTGAAGACCGAGCGCAAGACGGGCGCCGCTTTCCCCTCGCCGTTCAAGTTTCAGAAGTACGGCAAAAGCGGCATCGAAGTCAGCGAGCTGTTTTCGAATGTCGCCGAATCGATCGACGATATCGCGGTGATCCGCTCGATGCATGCCGACGTGCCGAACCACGAACCGTCGCTGATGCTGATGAACTGCGGCGAGGCGCGGCTGGTGCGCCCCAGCATGGGCTCTTGGCTGACTTACGGGCTGGGGACCGAAAACCAGAATCTGCCCGGCTTCGTGGTGATGTGTCCGGGAGGTTATCCGATCAAAGATGCCGAGAACTGGCAATCGGCCTTCTTGCCCGGCGTGTACCAGGGGACGTACATCAACAGCCAGCACACCGAAATCGAAAAACTGATCGAGAACATCAAGAACAGCGAAGTCACAACCGCCGACCAGCGCCGGCAGCTCGACTTGCTGGCGCAATTAAACCAGCGCCACATGGAACGCCGCCAGCGCGACGCGGCGCTCGAAGCGCGGATTCACAGTTTCGAACTCGCCTACCGCATGCAGGCCGACGCCAGCGACGCCTTCGACGTCAGCAAAGAACCCAAGCACATTCTCGACATGTACGGCCCCGGCGTGCAGGCTCGGCAGATTCTGATTGCCCGACGGTTGGTCGAACGCGGCGTGCGTTACGTGCAGCTCTGGCATGGCGCGGGCCAGCCTTGGGACAACCACGACGATCTGGAGGTCAATCACCGCCGGTTGGCGAAAGAATGCGACCAGGCGATTGGCGCTTTGCTGAAGGATCTCAAGCAGCGCGGGCTGCTCAACGAAACGCTGATCATTTGGGGCGGCGAATTCGGCCGCACGCCCACGGTCGAATTGCCGCAGGCCGGCGCCAACTCCGGCAAAATCAATGGCCGCGACCACAACCATTACGGCTTTACCGTCTGGATGGCCGGCGGCGGCGTGAAGGGCGGTCAGATCTACGGCGCCACCGACGAGTTCGGCTTCCAGGCCGTCGAAAACCGCGTCCATGTACATGACCTGCACGCCACCATCCTCAAGCTGATGGGCTTCGACCACACTCGTCTCACTTACCGCTACGCCGGCCGCGACTTCCGCCTTACCGACGTGCACGGCGAGATCGTCAACGCACTGATTGCCTAGGCCAACCCCGCACGGTTGATCGGTAGGGAATGCCGTCTCTAGCGCTCCGTGACTGCTATTTTTATTTTTTGGCATCTCCCAGAGCCGTAGGGTGGGCACTGCCCACCAGCACTAGCTCGCGACAATGCTCAACGATAAAGTCCGAATCAAACCATCGGGCGCAGGCGCCCGGTGCAGGGCATCAACGCTGCCCCACGCCGCAGGGCGGAAGCGGGCGGCCGCTGAATTCCGGTGGGCATTGCCCACCCTACAATGTCCGAAACGAATTCCAGGCATCCGTTCGCGAGCCCCGAGACAAAACCTATGTCCGAAGACCAAGCCTGGCAAAAAGCCCTCGACGATCACCCCGAATATCGCGACGGCGTCCTTGACGGCTCTCTGCCCGAAGAAATCCTCGACGCTAACGGCGAGCTGATCAACCCGCGCCTGCATTTAACGATGCACGCCATCGTCGAGCAGCAACTCGCGGGCGATGAACCGGCGGGCATTGCCGAAATCGCCCGCCAACTGGCAAACCTAGGCGTATCGCCGCACGAAATTCGCCACCTCATCTCCGGTCCGCTTGCCGAACAACTGTGGGCCATGCAGAGCGAAGGCGCCCCCTTCGACACCGCCGGCTACCTCGAAGACCTCCGCGAGATCGTCGCCTCACTGTGTTAGCAGCCAGTGTCGCTTCTCTTCCCCGCGAAAAGCAGCATCTATTACCACCTCGCTGCCCACAACATCGTCTGCGGGCCATTGGACCGGGAGCGCGCATTTGCGCTGACCGCCGGTCACCGAGGATCGCCCGCCCGAGCAGCGCGAGATGCAATCACCGATACCGACTTTGGATTCAGCAACCATCCCACGGCGGGTAGCGGCAGGCTAGGTCAGGCTTCCGGGGCAGCCGGACAGTATGCAGCCGCCCAGACTTGCGTCCCGCACCGCAGGCGGTTCGGCGATCGGAACCGCCGTCACCGGCAAAAAGATGGATGTCCCCGCATTCGCGCACCTTCTGGTTTGATCGTGGCTTGGCGATGCAGCCTTGAATTGAATGAATCGTCACGTAAGCTGAAGTTCCTCGCCATCTACTAGCCTTTCCGCGTCTAATTCCATAGGCGACGGTTCAACCGTTCGGAACAAAGCAAATGAGTCTTGCTGTCACGTGCATGAATTGCGGCCGGTCATATAACCTGAATGAAAGATACGCCGGGCAAACAGTGCGATGCCGCGACTGCGGAGCTCCGGTCCAAGTTCCCACTCCGCTTTCGGCGCATCCCACCGTCCCGAGAATTGAAGATTTGCTAGACGATGCGTCGGCCGTCGAGCCCGCTGCCCGGCAACCCGCCGGTGCATTGCAAGGCGTTCAAGGCTTTAAGTCCAATCAGCGTCGGCGGGGCAGGAACCCGAACGCGGTTCTATTGTGGATCGTGGGCGCGCTGGGGGCCGTTCTTATCGGTGGCGTCACCGCAGCCGTCTTGATAGGGTGGGCGGGCCGACGCACGAGAGAAGCAGAGCTTGCTGTCGCTGCATCCAGTCCGGCCGCCTCCAACGCGCCGATCGCCAACTCGCCGATCGCCAGCGCGCCGGCGCCCGAGGTTATTCCGAACGGGCCGATTCCTCCCGCTGCAAAACCGGACCTTGAAAATCAACAGGAGAAAGTGGAATCGCTGCTGAAGGATATCGTGGATGTTTCGAATCGCCTCCTACCCGTCCTGCAGTCGATCAAAGACGTTCCCTCGGCGGAGTCCGCCCTGCCTCAATTGCGCCAAATCTCTTCCGAGCGAGTGGATCTGCAAGCGCGTTTGAACGAATTCCGAGGCTTCACTCCCCAAGGCGGCAAGGCAGCCGAGTACGAACGCACGCTGAAAGCATCGTTGGAACGCGTGGTGTCGGAGCAAAATCGCATCAAGTTAATCCCCGGCATCGCAGGCGTGCTGCCGCAGCTCTCGCGGGCGTTGACGCCGCGCGGCGTCGCGGGGCTCGTCCCGGATAAGCCGGATCCAACGTACGCGAAATCAAGGAACAATATGCTGGAAATCTTCCTGGCAAACAGCAACTACAACACGGACAACCAAACGTTTGCGTCTTCAAGTTACGGCACGGACCATCAACCGCTTCTAAGCTGGAGAGTTCACCTGCTGCCCTATCTTGAATACCGCGTCGATGGGCAGCCGATTCAGCGCTTCGGGGACTTGTATCAAGAGTTTCATTTAGACGAACCGTGGGACAGTGAACACAATCGTGGTCTGATTCTCAGAATGCCGCCAGTCTATGCAAATCCGGATTTGGATCCGGCGATCATCGAAGCGGGCATGACCAATTACTTGCAGCCGACCGGGGATTTTGCCTTGTTCGGCCAGAGTCCGCCGCCCCGGCCGCTCCTGATAAAAGATGGGCCGACTTCCACGATTATGCTCGTCGAGAGCAATGCGGATCGAGCTGTGATCTGGACCAAACCCGACGATTTCGAAGTCGATCCCAACTCGCCATTCAACGGCTTAGGCCAGTTCAGATCGACCGGGTTCTTGGCGCAATTCGCCGACGGGCATGTGGCCTTCATTCCCAATTCCTACAGCCCAGAGGTGTTGGCCAATTGGTTCAATCCTCGTGACGGCAAACGGACGCCCGAATCGCCGCGATAGCCCGCGGATTTCGGACTCCCTTCTTTTCCAGGTTGGCGACGTGGGCCGGGGAACGTGCACATTGCAGTCGGCAATCGCTTGGCACGTGCTGCGAGCGAGGCGCGCTTAACAACCAGCGCGGCAAGCGTGGGTGCGTCGGCGTAAACTGGCGGATATCTTTCTTAGCAGGTAAATCCTCGGCGCAAATGGCGAGTTGATCAACCCGCGGCTGCATTTAACGATGCACACCTTCGTCGAGCAGCAACTCGCGGCCGACGAACCCGCGGGCATTGCCGAAATCGCCCGCCAGCTGGCCGAGCTGGACATATCGCAACACGAAATTCGCCACATCATCTCCTGCCCGCTTGCCGAACAACTCTGGATGATGCAAAGCAAAGGCGCCCAGTTCGAAGCATGCGGCTACCTCAAAGAACTCCGCGAGATCGTCGCCTCGCTGCGTTCGTAGCCAGTGTCGCTTTTCGTCCCCGCTAAAAGAAGGTAGCGCAGTCTTTCGTAGCAGGCGAAGAAGCAAGTGGCCTCGCGCAACCTGGCCGCGTGTGCCGAGCAGCCAGGCGGTTTGTTTGCGTCCAGCATTTGCTGGAGATCATTACACAAAAAGTGGGTGCGCCTTTCAGATGGCTTTTAGCGAGCTTCCTCGGCGATTGCTTGACCGCGATGTCGAGCCGGCTAAAGCCGGTAGATAAGACAAGGGGGATGGTGAACTGCTGACCCCAGCTAAAGCTGGCGGCAGGCGAGAAAGGAGATTTCAGGCGTCCTCCCATCCCTTGACGCCGCGACCGCACGTTGTGCGGCCGCGGCGTCTTCGCTATCGTCATGAGCGTTTTGTGTGGTCACCCGCACCTCCGCGACGCTTGAGGGGCTCATTCTATGCAGCGCGCTATTCGCTTGTCGGGCCTCGGCAACTGGCTGGTCTTTCTTCTGATGGCCGCTAGCTTTTGCATTTTCGCATTTTTTGTCCCGAACTTGTATTGCCGCTACCATTACTTTCTGAACGAAGGATTGATTTTGGGCGCGATTGCGGGGCAGTTCTCGTGGAGCGTGGCGTGGTGTGCGCTGGGGCCAGGACGCTGGCTCTTCAGGTATGTTGCGGTCGTCGCCTTGGGAATCGTCATCGCCGGCGCGTTGAGCACAGGCATCGAGTCGAAGCCCGAAACGGAGATGGAACGCAGGGAGGCGCAAAGAGACCGTGCTGCGGGGCAAGAGTTTTCGCGAAGCGAAAGGGTCCGCCGTAACGTATGGCAAGCCACATTGGCCCTCCCGTTATCGTTGTTAGTCTGCCAGCTTCCTATGGCGTGGAATCGCTCGTATCGAGGTTGGCGGATCGTGTTTCGCGGAACGGATTCGCCGTCGTCGGAAGCCGAGCTGCTCAAGTTCGGTCTTTCCGAGTTGCTCGCCGCCGCTGCGGGCGCGGCCATCGCCCTCGGATTTTGGCGTTTCAACATGTCGGAGACGTCGAAAGGCTTCTATGGGCCCCAAGACGCCTTGGTCGCCACGTTCTTTTGCGTGTTCCTGTCCTTGATCGCCGGCTCGTTCCTGCTGCCCGTAACGTCGCTCATCTTGGGCGATCGACCAGCAGATGTCGCCCTGGCGGCGAATTTCATTTGCATCATCGGGCTTGCGATGGCGTTGGTTGTCGCGGCGATGGTGCTGCATTGGCCCGCGCGAACTATTGATTTAACGCCGCGGCTTTTCGTCTACCTGTGCGGCATCTTTACGTCGATGTCGACGGTTTTTTGGGTTGCGCGTGCGTGCGGCTATCAGCTCGTGCGAGGTCGGCCGCGCGGAATGGTGGAGCGCTCGCATCGCTCGCCAACATGAAAAATGATTGACACTGAACGGTGTCCTGCTATATTTCCGTCGATTCTCAGGTGCGTCGGCGGGCAGATCAAGGAGCAGTTTTTCTCGCCGGTACAACCCTCGGTTGTGTCGTCGTCCCCTTATCGCGGCGCAAGTAGGTTTTTGCGCCCGGCGACACTTTTTTGCAAAGCGGCAGGCGGATGGACAGGATCCGAGCAGTGGGACATGAGGTATTAGTTCCGTAGCGACGCCCGCACATCCACTTCCGCGCACTTCCCAAGACCCAAGGAGGTTCGCGATGTTGTTTCGACGTATTCGCAAGTCGCGCAGTGCTATTGGTCGGCGAAGGCTGACGCTAGAAAATCTCGAGACCCGGCAACTCTTGTCGGGGCTGCCAGTCACAAGCGGACTTGCCGGTGGCGCATTAGCGCCGCCTCGTTCTGCCCCGCACGAAACGTCTCCAAACGTGCGCGTGCTTGCCACGAATGTAAGCCCGTCCATCAATCTGGACTCGCCAAATGGGCCGTTTTCGCCCGCAGACATTCGGCATGCGTATGGGTTTGACTCGACAGTGTTGAATGGGGCGATCGCGGGAGATGGAACTGGGCAGACAATTGCAATTATTGATGCGTATAACGATCCGAATATCCAAAGCGACTTGGACACATTTGATCAGTCTTTTAGCATCAACGGCGGGTCGCAGTCCTTGTATCAGCAGTATGGCGCAGCGAGTAGCTTCTTCACGGTCCAGCAGCCGCAAGGAACTCCGCCCAATGCACCTCTAGGCGAGTGGGCTATGGAAGAAAGCCTGGATGTCGAGTGGATGCACGCCCTGGCGCCCAAGGCGCACATTCAGCTTTATGAAGCGCTGTCGAGCTCATTGACTGATCTGCTTAACGCGGTCGACTCTGCTCGATATACGACCGGCGTTTCCATCGTGTCTATGAGTTGGGGAGTTCAGGAGTTCTCCGGCGAGACAAGCGATGATTCTCATTTCACAACGCCTTCCGGGCCGCAGCAATACAACATTACGTTCCTGGCCGCGACCGGCGACGCAGGAGCGCCTGGCGAGTACCCGGCCTATTCGCCGAATGTTGTCGCGGTAGGCGGCACCAACTTGAGCATCGAGTCCGTTGCCGGAAACTATCTCGGCGAGAGCGGTTGGAGCGGAAGTGGCGGCGGCGTTAGCCAATATGAACCAGAGCCAAGTTTCCAATCGAGCGTTCAGAGTACAGGGAAACGCACCATCCCCGACGTCTCTGCGAACGCCGGCAGCGGCGTGTTGATCTACGACTCCTATGACAACGGGACCGGGACGATGGAAAGCGTTGAAGGCACAAGCTTCTCTGTGTTGGTTTGGGGAGCGACAACGGCCATTGCCAATCAAGCTCGGACGAATCTGGGCTATGCTTCGATGGACGGGCAAACGCAAACCTTGCCGTCAATTTATCAAGTGCCCTCAAATCACCTCTACGACATCACTTCCGGCAGCAATGGCGCCTACTCTGCAGGACCAGGCTACGACGAAGTAACGGGACGCGGCACGCCGATGGCGAACTTAGTCGCCAATAACCTTGCGCCAAGGACAATGTCGCCGCAGTCGCTGCAGAGTTCGATACCTGCATCGCAGGTGGCCAGCTCCGGCAATCTCAACGAGCAGGACGTGTTTGTGGTAGGCAGCGACGGCCTGGTCCGCGAAGACAAGTACTTTTATGGAAGCGGCCAGGCGACGGGCCAATCCGTAATCGATCCGGTTACGAAGTTCAATGTCGGCACGAAGCTGACAGTCTATAACGACGGCACATCTCTCAATGTGTTTGCGGTGGGGCAGGACGGAAAGCTCAA
>JAICIG010000272.1 GCA_025924495.1 Pirellulales bacterium
AGGAAGCGAGTCCGCATATCCTTGCCGAATTCGACGTCGGGACCGATGGCCGGCTGTTGCTTGTACCCGTTTGCGTGGCGGACAAAGAGTGCCAATTTGTAGTCGACACCGGCGCCTCGTTGACGTTGCTGGACCAGTCGCTTCGCGGCAAGGTGACTTCGCCCGTCGACGCCGCCGAGTTGGACGCTGCCGCAGGCATCGCCCCCGCGCAACTGTATGCCTGTCCGGAGCTGACCATTGGGTCAATTGCCGTGAAGCTACCAGGGCCGGTAGCCTGCTGTGATTTGCGGCCGATCCGAAGCGCCACGGGCTTGCCTATCCAAGGAGTGCTGGGAATGGACTTCTTGAGATCGCAAATCGTTCAGATCGATTTCGATGCCGGCAAGCTCCGCTTTTTGAACGAGTCAAAGCAGTTGGGCCGGTACGGCGAGCCGCACGCTCTCGAGTGCGACGCCGGCAATCGTCCCTACCTGTGCTGCGGCCTTCCCGGCGTTCCTCGCGAATGGTTTTTGCTGGATACCGGCGCCACGGACAAGACGCTGCGGGCCGCGGTCTTCGACCAACTCGCCGACCAGCGGCAGCTTGCAGTTGGAATGCAATCGACGGCGGCGACGGTATCCGGGGACGTCACGACCGCCACGGGCAAGTTGACACGCCTCCGCATCGGCTCGTTCATGCACGACGGAATGATCGTTGCTCGAGATGCCCGCGTCAGTTCGCTCGGAATCGACTACCTCAACCGCTATTTGCTGACGCTCGATTTCCCTCGCCAGACGGCGTTTCTATCCCCGGGCAAGCGCCACGAGTCGCCCGACGATCCGAGGATTATCGGCTTTACTCTGATGATTGAAGCAGGCCAGGTGCTCGTGAAATCGGTTACGCCGGGCGGCCCCGCGGCAATGGCGGGGGTTGAAGCCGGCGATATCATTCTGCTGGCGGGTCGGCGGCCCGTGTGCGGCGGTGACCTGTTTGAAGTCAGACGAGCGCTGACCGCCGGAGATTGGCCCTCAATCGAGCTTTGCTTGAACCGCAAGGGGCGGATCTTGAACGTCATCGTGACCCCGCAGGACCGCTTTGCAGTGACAGATGAAGGCGCTTTGCGCCCCGCGCCCGACGGAGCGAACGAGCTGAAATCCGGTTCAAGCCCGTCTCCCGTCCCAATCCGGCTTCCTTGAGCGGGCTTCCGGCCCTGGCAACCTGACTCATCCCTGTGGCCGAACGACTGTCTCCTGCGCAGTCGGTTCGTCACAGGAGGATGGCGCGAATGGCAAAACACGTACTGCGACAGATTGAGCTGCTGAAAGAGAGAATCCTTTCGGTGGGCGCGCTTGTAGAAGCCGCAATCTCCGAGGCGGTAAGTGCGTTTTCCACGGGGGACGCGTCGGCGGCGCGGAGGGTCGTCGAGCGAGACAGTCAGATTGACCAGCTCGAGATCGAAGTCGAGGAGGAGTGCCTCAAAATCCTCACGCTCTACCAGCCCGCGGCGGGCGATCTGCGGTTCGTGATCGCGGTGCTGAAAATCAACAACGACCTGGAGCGCACCGGCGATCTGGCGGCCAACATCGCGAAGCGCGTGTTGTTTCTCGTCGAGAATCCGGCTCCTATTGTGGAGGTCGATTTCCGAGCGATGGCCGCCCGCGCCCAATCGATGATCAAAGACAGCCTGGAAGCCCTGGTGCAAGCCGATATCAACCTGGCCTACGAGGTGCGCCGGAGCGACGACATTCTGGATGACATGCGTCGCCAGCTTCACCAGCGGATTCGGTCGGCCGTTCGGCGAATGCCTGAGCAGACCGAGCCGCTGCTCAAGCTGTATGCCGTCGCCAAGCACCTGGAGCGCATTGGCGATATGGCGACCAGCATCGCCGCGGACGTGATTTACATGGTCAACGGCGATATCGTCCGGCACCTCGGAGAAGAATGAATCTCCGCGGTGCAGCGTTACCAAACGACCTGGGCGCGCGTTGCGAAGACGTCGGCGCCGCTCGGCTGGTTGTACCGGTTCAGAAAGGCATGAATATAGTTGACCATAATTCGGGCCTGAAAATTCAGATACCAATTCACTCCCAGCGTGACGTCGTTGAGGCGGCCGCCTTGGACGTTCCCATCGCTCAGATTGATGGTCGAGAAGCGGGCCGCGATCTCCCATGCGCCGGGGCCCGTGGCGATGCCGCGATTCATGCGCACGCGGAAAAACTCGGAGTACGGCCTAGTCGCCACGTAAATCCCTTGGATTGGGTCGTAGACACGATTCTCGCCGGTCAGGAAGTAGCTGACGTATGCATAGGCGCCGTGCAGAAACACGGTCGGCTGGCCGGGTTGGTCGACGAGCGTGCCATAGTACTCGGCCTGAAAAGAGAGCGGCCCTAGCACGGCAGACGTCTCGCACTGCAAAATCTGATAGTCGTTCATCAAAAGATTGCCGGTGTTCACGAAATTGGGAATTACCGACTCGGCATCGTACTGCAATCGCACTTCCGGCGTTGACGAGAATTTTCTGGTTTGGTTTTGGACGCTTTGATAGGAATACGAGACTCCGAACTGCAGCAAATAGCGGCCGTTCGACGGCTTGTCGTGCCACGGCAGCCAGATAAGCCGGTCGGCCCAGGCTAGACGCGGCGCATCGCCGAATTGCTCGCCGAACAGATCGCTGTTCTGGCCGAAGATGCCGTTCCACCAATACCATTTGTCGTTCGCGGAGTGGTCGAACGCCATGATTCCCAGCCGTCGGGCTGGATTAAATGCCTGGGGCAAACCGCGTTCGATAAAAGTGATGTCGTTGCCGCTGGTGCTACGCTCGATGCTGATCGGTTCGCGAAACTGACCGAGCCGGAACACGCCTAGCCAAGGCAAGTCGCGGATTTCAAAGTAGGCGTCGGTGATTCTGGGACGTTGATTCGATTCATAGTTGGGCCGGGCGAAATCGACTTCGAATCGGTAGTAATAAATGTCGTGCCCTTCGCCTTGCACCCCGATGCGCACTCGGCGAAAATCGGTCCCGTTAGGAATATTGCCCAGTTGCTCGCGATTGGCGGCATCCTGGCTGAAGGTCACTGCGTCTGCCTGAATGCGCCCGAACAGGCGATGGCTGAAGCCCTTTGAGACACTTCGCTTTCGCGCGGCGCTCTCTGCCTCTAATCCTTGCAGTCGTCGGTCGAGTTGCTCTACGCTGATTTCTTCGCCTTCATTGACGTCTTCCTGCCAGTAGGCCAGCCGAGTTTTAGGTTGACTGGCGCTAGCCGGCTTGGCGGCAGGCCCACGGTTGACGAATTCGGCGAAGTGCAAGGAGGGACTTTCCGGTAGTCGCGAAGGCGAGGGAGCTGCGGGCGCCACATTCTCAGACGCCGAAGGGCTCTGGCCAGAATTCCGGGAGACGGGAAACCCGCCGTTGTCCTCGGCAGGGGCCACCGCCGGGCAGGCAATGGCGGCCGTAAGCGCAAGAAGAAATAGTCTTTTCACGCTTACTCCACGATGCGACCAACTCCATGCCGGCAGTCGGCGAATAGTAGATTCGGGGCAGGTCATTCACAAGGCAAGTTTTCGCCCGTTTCGCCGATCAGCCATGGATGGCGTGTCAAAATGTCGCACTGCATTTGGCCGGTTTTGGCGGGCCAATAGTTTGAACTCGGCAATTGCCGATTGCACCGTGGCCTGACTGATCCGCGGGCATATCGGCGTTATCCGCCGGCAATTAGGCGGTAACTCAGCGCCGGCGGGCAGAGCCTCGACTTCAGGCCGCTTCCGCCAATGGAGGAAAGACGCCTGCAACTTGTTCGCTGCGGCAAACCGAAGCTCAATCACCAAATGTTGGTTCGATGGCCAACGGGCAAACTGAATGCGCGGCTCGCCGGTTATCGTGTGTTTAATATTGGCTAAGTGGCCAAGCCTAAACCTGTCGTGATGCCCGCATCTGCGCGAAGCCATCGAAATGCGCGGCCGGCTAGAGCAGATCCAATCGTTGGCCGAGTTGCGACAGGCCGTCATTGAGGGCGCGGTCCATCTTACCGAGGGCGTGGCGATTATTGCCATCTTTCCCATGGTCTTCGCAAATGGTGTCGGCGGTGAAATCCTAGCTCCTATGGCGCTGCCGGTACTCGGCGGCCTGCTAATCTCCGATGAAGTGGTCGATCTGTTTCTACGAGTTCGCTTCTATTGGGTGCGCCGTAATCGATGGCTGAAGTTGCAAGCACCAAGCTGGGAGCAAGTCGACGATTGCAGCTTGAAGCGCAACTCGCTGGGCCTCGCCGAAAGTCGGACGTTCGAGATGGGCGCAAGGCCGTTTGCTCCGGGCACCGTTCACGGCTTGATTAGCTGGCCTTTTTGATACGACGCATGACGACCAAGTTGCGGACAGAGGCGACGATGCCAAGCGCCATCATTATTACGCACAGGCTGGCGACGATCCATCGCCCCCATGGCATGGCAAAATAATCAATCAGTATTGCGAAACCGAGAAACAATGGCGGAAAGACGAGCAGCTCAGGCATGAAGCTGAATCCAGCATCCTTGGGACGAGTTTTTTCGGCAATTGCTGCTGCGACACCGATTGCACCGACAACCGGGTACGACAGCCAAGTTGCGGCGATGAGCAGAATGAGCATCCAAAATGGCATTGAAGGTTTTCAGTTGACGAATTATGCGGTGCTATCGGAACAATCTGAATTCTCTGCAGTAATAACTAGATCGGCAAGTTTGGGTCGCAGGTGATTCTCTAGTGATGAACTGCGGCACCGTTCGGCCCAGCACGCTGGCCGAGGTTCGCGACGCGGCGCGGCATTCGAAGGTGAGCGTGACGTCGGCATAGCCATTGCTTCTGCGAACACGACGATGTCGTCGGACCTTGGTCGCGCGGCGACCGCCCGGAGATTGCCGGCCGCGAAATGTTGCAGCGGTACAACCCGGACTTTTGACAGTCGGGATGTATTCGCTGTAGGCAAGAGCCGTCCTTCGGTGCGGGTGACAGCCGTTCCTTCCAGCGTCACGGTTCGGTTTCCTACGCCGGGCGCATCGACCTCCGCGCGCACGATTCGCACGTCTAACGGCACCCCGGCAACTGAAATTGGCTGGCGTTGCCTCAAAACAGGCGGCATAGCATCTGCCCACGCTCTGCTTTGACAGTCGGTCGTGCAGGGGCGGTGAGGATGCGGAGGCAAGCGACAGTGTCAGCCGCCATAGTCCGGCCGGTTGTCCGCCTTCACTCGCGGAGGTCGCGGGACTCCGGCGGCCTGGAAGACGCGCTCGATGGCGGCGATCGTCTCGGGCGACGGCCGGAAATTGCCGGGACGATGCCCTTCCGCGATCATCAGCGGCGTCCAACCCCATTTGTTTTTGCGGTTCCAGACTTGAATGTCGGCGCCGCGGTCGGCCAACAGCGCGACGAACCTGGGCAGGCTTTGGTAGGCGGCGCCGTGCATGGCGGTTTCGCCGTTATCGTCGACGGCGTTGATGTCGGCGCCCAGTTCCAACAGCAGTTTCACCGCATCGATGGCCTCGTCTTCGGTGGCCGCCGCTTCGTCTCCGTCGCCGAGCGCCCCGACGCCCGCGGCCGCCAGCATTGGCGTGCTATGGTCGGCGTTGGTCACTTTCGGGTCGGCCTTCAGTTCTAGTAAGAGCCGCATCAACGGCACATCCCCGCAGCGCGCGGCCAGCAGGAAGGGAGTCGAGCCGGTGGTGGTGAAGCGGCCCCGCCCCGATGCGCCCTTTTTCAATAGAGCATCGAGCTCCGCGCCGTGCTTTGCCAATTCCCGCACGAGGTCGAGGCTGCCTAGTTCTCCCGAGCCAAGCGGTGGCGGGTCGCCGTCGCCGCGAATGGGCTTGCGAACCCAAGTGATGGCGTGTAACGCCGCGTAACCGGCGGGCTGCGCGTTCGGGTCGGCGCCCAATACGAGCAAGGCCGCGGCAAGCTCAAAGTGTCCGTTCTCGACCGCCAACAGCAGCGGGCTGAAGGCTTTGCCGCCGCGCTCGGGCCGCAGGAGGTCGTTGACCTGGCAGCCGGCTTCGAGCAGCCGGAAGACTACCGCCGAACGCCCCTCCCGAACAGCGAAGAAGAGTGGGGTGAATCCGGAGGCCAGCGGAGTTCGGAAGTCGGCGCCGGCCTCAAGCAGCGCATCGACGACCCCGACGTGCCCCTCGGCCGCGGCCCACATCAGCGCGGTTTGTCCCCTATCTTCGCGAGCGTCGACGTCGGCGCCTCGCGCGAGGAGCGTCTTGACCGGCCCCAGGCGTCCGGTGCGAGAGGCAGTCATCAGCGCGGTTTCTCCTCCGGCAAGCGCCGTGTTGGCGTCCGCGCCGGCGTCGAGCAGCAATTCGACCAACTCGGCGTTGCCATTCGTTGCGGCCAGCGAAAGCGGCGTTACGCCGTAGCGGTTCGCCGCCTTCGCGTCGGCGCCTGCGGCGAGTAATCGTTTCGCCAACTGCAAGTCGTCGTGGTAAGCGGCCCAATGCAGCGCGGTCATGCCGTCGGCCTGCGGCGCGTTGACATCGGCACGCTCGTCGAGCAGCCGGCGTACCGCCGCGCTGCTGGCGCTTTCGGCGGCGTCTGCCAGCGGCGCCTCGGCCGCGCGCACCGCACGGACGAGGAGCGACACGGCGATGCCGCCGAGCATGGCAAATCGTATCGGCTTCATGGCGAATCGTAGCGCAGAGTTCATAAGGAAAGCGGCTCGAAGAAGGCGTCCAGCTTGCCGTCGCTGTCGGCGAACGAGTCGAGCCGCACGCCGACCTTGTCGAGCAACGTCAGGTGCAAATTGGCCAGCGGCTTTGGCTCCGAGTAACGGATATGGCGGCCGCCCTTCATCTTTCCGGCCGCGCCGCCCGCGACGATGATCGGCAAGTTGATGTGGTCGTGAACGTTGGGGTTGCCCATCCCGCTGCCATACAAGTAGAGCGAGTGGTCGAGCAGCGAGCCGTCACCTTCGCGAATCGCATCCAGCTTTTCGAGAAACTCGGCGAACAGCGAAACGTGGAAACGGTTGATCTTGGCGACCTTGGCGATCTTTTCGGGATCGTTGCCGTGATGCGTCAGCGGGTGGTGCGGTTCGGAGACGCCGATCTCGGTATAGCTCCGGTTGCTTGTTTCTCGCGCCAACTGGAAGGTAATCACGCGCGTGACGTCCCCTTGCAGGGCCAGCAATTGCAAGTCGAACATCAAGCGCGCATGATCAGCGTAGGACGCCGGCACGCCGATCGGCCGCTCGCAATCGGGCAGCGGATTTTCGGCCGCGGCCGCTTCGGCCCGCTCGATTCGCCGTTCGACGTCGCGAACCGACTGCAGATATTCGTCGATTCGCCGGCGATCGTCCGGCCCCAGCGTCTTCTGCAAGCGGACGAAGTCGTCGCCCACCGAATCGAGCAGGCTGGCCCGCTTCCTGAGGGCCGCGCGACGGTCGCCCGAGCCTTGTTCGCCGAACAGATTCTCGAACACAATCCGTGGATGCGCCTCGGCCGGCAGCGGCGTCGTGGGAGACGACCAGGAGAGGTTGTTCTGATAGACGCAGGCGTAGCCGTTGTCGCACTGCCCGACGACCGAGAGCAGATCCATCGCCAGTTCCAGCGAAGGCAGTTGTGTGTCGCGGCCAAGCTGCTGCGCAGCGACCTGATCGACCGTCGTGCCCAGATGGTAGTCGGTGCTTTCCGTCCGCTTGGCTTTCGCCGCGCTCAGGAACGAGGCGTTAGACGTGGCATGGGTCCCCGGATAGGCGTTGCGCAATTCCAGGTTGGAAACCACCGCAATCTTTCGCTTAACCGGCGCCAAGGGGCCGAGCGACGGCGACAATTCGTCGAGCTTGTCGTCGTCGGGCGGGGTCCAGCGGCTCGCGTCGCAGCCCATCGGCATGTAGACGAAGCCCAACCGCCGCAACCGGGTCGGATTGGCGGGCGTCTCGGCCAGGGCTGTCAGCGAAGGGATCATCGCGTCCAACAGCGGCAGCCCTAAAGCCGTTCCCGCTCCGCGCAGGAACGTCCGCCGGGGCAAGGCTCTTTTTGTCACGATCATCGAGACTTCCTCATCTGAAACGGCGTGCTATTGACGATGCCGAGAATCAGCCGCGAGAAACGATAGTCGTCCACCTTGGCGTCGCGCACGATCCGACGAACGGCCGGCGCGTCGTAATACTCGACGCCTCGCCCCAGGGCAAAGGTCAGCAATTTTTCGACGACCGTGCGCGCGAACAACTCCGGCCGGCGCAGCAAGGCTTGCTCCAATCCGGCGGCGCCCTCGAGTTCGCGGCCGTCGATAAACGCCCCGGAGGCGTCGATCGGCTGGCCGGCCTCGGTAGTTCGCCAGCGGCCCACGGCATCGAAATTCTCCAGCGCCAGCCCCAGAGGATCCATCTGCCGATGGCAGCTCGCGCAGGCCGCGTTCGCCCGATGCTGGGCGAGCCGCTCGCGCATCGGCAGCGACTTGGAAACCGTGTTGTCGGCAAGCGCCGGCACGTCGGGCGGCGGCGCCGGGGGAGGTGCCCCCAGGAGATTTTCCAGCACCCAGCGGCCGCGAACGACCGGCGACGTGCGCGTGGCATACGAACCCACCGTCAATATGCTGCCCTGACGGAGCAGCCCGCCGCGATGCGTTTGCCCATCCAACATTACGCGGCGGAAGCGGCTGCCGTAAACGTACGGAATGCCGTAGTGCCTGGCCAGCCGCTCATCAAGATACGTCCAGTCCGCCTCGACCAGCTCGAGCACGCTTTGGTCTTCGCGCACGATGCTGGCGAAGAACAGTTCCGTTTCCCGTCGTAGAGATTGCCGCAGGTTGTCGTCGAAATCCGGGAACAAGCGCATATCGGGATTTGCGGCATCCAAATTCCGCAGATGAAGCCACTGCCCCCCGAAGTTCTTCACTAACGACTGCGAACGCTCGTCGGCCAGCATCCGCCGGACCTGGCGTTCGAGCGCGTCGGGCCGGCTGAGCTGACTGCGAGAGGCGAGATCGAGCAATTCCTCGTCGGGCGCACTGCTCCAAAGAAAAAACGACAGTCGCGATGCCAATTCGAGGTCACTGATGCGATATGCGACGCCCGGCTTCGCGTCGGCGGGATCGCGTTCGATGCGAAACAGGAACTCGGGCTTCACCAACAGCGAAGCCAGCGCCAGCTCGATGCCGGCTTCGAAATCGCCTTGCGCGCGGCCCTGCCGATACATCGCCAGCGGCGCTCGCAAATCATCATCGCCGACCGGTCGCCGGCACGCCCGCCGGGCCAACTCGGCCAGGATGCGCCGGGCGCAGGCCTCTTCATCGTCGGGGCCGGTCGGCGATGCGGTGAAGATACGGCGGCGGCTGGGCGTATCGCCCGGGCCGTCCGCCTCGAACGGACCGATGATGGAGACTTCGTACACGGCCGGGCCGATGCGGGGATGGCGATAGTAATTGAAGTGCACATTCAGCGGCTGCCGGACGGTTTCCAGCAGCGACGACGGCTTTTTGACGAACGTGGCGCCCACCTTGTGCGGGCCGGCCTTCACCCGCACGCGCGCCTTAAGATTCGCATCGACTTCCCGATCTCCCTCTCCCCGTCCCGGCGGCTTCACGGTGAACCGCTCAATTTGCTCCCGATCAATCAGGATTTCCAGTTCGTGCCGCTCGCGAAGCCCTTCGATTCCCTCGTTGCGATCCCGCATCAGATGGACTTGAATCTCATATTCGCCGTCCGCCGGAAAGTTATACGGGAACAGCGCGCCGCCTCGCGTACCGATCGGCAAGCCCTCGATGTGCACGTCCTGCGTGACATCGGGTCGAATCCGGAACGTTTCACCGCCGGGAGATTGCTCGACGTCGCCGACCGCCAATCGGCTGATTTTCTCCGCCGCCGCGACGTAGCGGTTCAAGAGCGTTGGGGAAAGGTCCGTGACGGTGATATTGTCGAATCCTTGACTCGACTCGTCGGGCGGCAACAACGCAGCCGCATCGATTTCCAAGGCCAGCAGGTCGCGTATGACGTTTTGATACTCAGTGCGGTTCAGCCGGCGGAAGGTCTCGGTGCGGCCCGGATTGGGCGACCGGGCGGCGGCGGCGTCCAGCGCCGCATTCAGCCATGAAACCGCAGCGTCGTATTCAGGCTCTTTCGGCCGCGACGCGTCGTCCGGCGGCATCTGCCTCGCGGTCAGCTTGCGGACAACCTTTTCCCATGCTTCTGCGTTCTTGTCGATGTCGCGTTTGAGCAACTCGCCCAAATCCAGCCCCGCCTGGCGAGTCGCCTGATCGTGGCAATTGAGACAAAACGAATCGGCGAACGTTTTCAGAGCCGCGGCGGGCTGCTCGGCAACGCATGGCACAGCCGAGCCGACCGCGACGAGCAACACCCACTGCCTGATGATCGAGGCAAACGCTTTCATTTGGGGCAGGAGAACCTCGCAGTATCTCTCGGACCTCTACGGCGCTTGCATTTCGGCTTGGCCATCGATTTCCGACAGCACGAATGCAATCACCTTCCGCTCTGGCCATTTTACAGAGGTTGGCCCCCGCTTCCATGCTCGGACGACTGCGGCCCGCGAAAGTTAAGGGACTCAACGATTCGTGGGCGTTTTGTTGCCCTGGCCGCGGCCCAGCGCCGGGCTGACCGCGCGACTTCCACGCCGATTGCAGGCCAATTTGCTACGTCGTGCGTCGATGCCACTTAAGATCGCCAAACAGGGCGCCGCGGATGACCAATCACCCCGTCGTAATTCCATGCGTCCACAGTGCGATGCCGCCGCGGCCTCACGCGAACTGATCGAGGCCAGGCGTATCGCTTTTCGCCCGGCAACCGTTGGTTGAATCACCGTTGGCCGTCGCTATCCAGCGAGTTGCGGCGCGTTATGATTGGATCCGATCGGACTGTGGATTGAGAAAGAAAGCCATCCATGTCAGCACGAAAAGAGGCCGACAATCGCGAGCGAAAACGCCAGAAAGAGCGACGGAAAGAGGCGTCGGCCCCCGCCGGGCGCCGAGCAAGGCGAGATCGGAAAAGGAACTACCGAACGATCTTTATCAACGGCAAGCAAAAACAAGTGCCACGCGAACTATTGATCGACGGCATGACCATTGATGAGTTCATCC
>JAICIG010000273.1 GCA_025924495.1 Pirellulales bacterium
CATGAACTCGCTGTTGAGCACGAACAACTGCTGCATCGGCACGGTGGTGATCACGCGCCGCTCGCTGGTCAGGTTGGGGTCGGGGAAGTCGAACAGCCGCAGCATCGGGTTTAGCTCGTGCCGGCTCACGGCGGCATACAGGGTCCGGCGCCGGTTGTTGGCGTCTTCCAGTTTCAGCGAAGGTCCGCCGATCGTCAGATCAATGTTGCCGCAAGCGGCCAGCACGGCGTCTCGCCACGCCTCCACATCGAGCCGCCGGCGATTCATGCGCCACAGCAAGCGATTGTCGGGATCTCGCTCGTCGTTCGCCGGCTGAAACGTGGAAGCCAGACGGTAAGTCGCCGAGAGCATGATCTCGCGATGTAGTTGCTTGACCGACCAGCCCGACGCGATGAACCGGCTGGCCAGGTGATCGAGCAGTTCCGGATGCGTCGGCCGTTCGCCAAGCAGGCCGAAGTTACTCGGCGTGCCGACGATGCCCCGGCCGAAGTGTTGCTGCCAGACGCGATTGACGAACACGCGCGCCGTCAGCGGGTTGTTGCGGTCGGCCACGGCGCGAGCCAGTTCCAGCCGGCCGCTGCCTTGCGCGAACGGTTTGGCGCCAGCCGGCGAGAGCACCGCCGGAAACCCGCGTGGCGCTTCGTCGCCCAGGTCGGTGTGGCTGCCGCGCAAGTGGATCTTCAGATTGGCGACTTGTCCCTCGGTCAGGCTGTGCGCGATCGGATATTTCTCGCCCGCCGCTTTTTTCAACTCGTCGATTTCCGTCTGGATGCCAGCCAAGAATTGCCGGCGGTCTTCCGGCAGCAATTTATCGACTTGCTCCTTCGACAAGGAAAGCGGCGCGTTGCGATCGTCGATGAAGTATTTAAGGACGTTGGCCGCCGGCTTTTCCAGGTCCGGCTTCTTGGGCTGCGGCTCCCCTGCTTTGACTGCCGCCAACGCGGCGGCAAACTGTTCTTCCAGCATGCGCCGCTGGTCGACGGCCGCCACAATCGTCACTTGCACCGCCGCCGCGGCCTGCTCCGCTTCGGCCAAGGCGGCCGGATCGGCCGACAGATCTTTCGCCGCATCCTGCTTAGCCAACATCTCGCGCCAGGCGGATAGCAACGGATGTTTGGCGTCGCGATCGCCTGTCAGATGCCGCTGCCAGCGTTCGAGCACCGGCTCCTGCAGTTCGGCCTCCTTGGCGGCATCGGCGAGTTTGCTCTCGGGTTGAGTCTTCCGTCGATTTTCCAATTTCCAGACGGCAACCAAATACTTGGCCGTCTGCGGCGCAAACGACTCGCCCAGCTTCCGCGCTTCGAGCGTCGTGGCTTCCTTCAGCCGCTCTTCGGCCTGTTTGACTTTGGCCATCGCGGCGTCGTAACGTTCGACCACATCGGAGGGCGCCAGCGGCGCTTCGCGGTAGTCGCTGCTGGCGAACACGCCGGCCAGCGCGTAATAGTCGCGCGTCGAGATCGGGTCAAACTTGTGATCGTGGCAGCGAGCACACGAAACCGTCAGCCCTAAGAATCCGCGGCAGAGCGTATCGACGCGATCGTCGTACTCGTCCGTCTTGGCCTTCATGGCGCAGCCCGCATCGGCATAGTAAACCGGCCCCAGCGCGAAGAAGCCCAGCGCGGGCATTCGGTTTCTCCGTTCGGCTTCAGGCGCATCGGCGTCAACCAGGTCGCCGGCAATCTGCTCGATCACGAAACGATCGAACGGCAAGTCGCGGTTGAACGCGTCGATGACCCAATCGCGATAGCGATAACCGCTCGGGTAGAGTCGCGCCTGGAAGGTATGTGCCTGGTCTTCGCCGTACCGGGCCACGTCGAGCCAATGCCGCGCCCAGCGCTCGCCGTAATGGGGCGACTCGAGCAGGCGTTCGATCAATCGTTCGTACGCGTCAGGCCGCTCGTCCGCCACAAACGCTTCCACTTCCTCCGCGGTCGGCGGCAGGCCGACGAGATCGAATGCGGCGCGACGGATATACGTCCGCCGGTCGGCTTCGCCCACCGGCTGCAAGCCTTCAGCTTCCAGACGGGCTAGCACGAAGGCATCGAGCGGTTTACGCGGCCACGCGGTTTGCTGCACGATCGGGAGCGCCGGATCGGCGATCGGTTGAAACGACCAGAACTGCCGGTCGGCCTCGGTGATCGTGCCGTCGGCGCGAATCGTTCCGCCGCTGCTTGGCTCCGCCGGCCAGGGAGCGCCAAGCGACAGCCACTGCGAGAGCGCGGCAATCTCATCGTCAGCCAGCTTGCCGGCGGGCGGCATTTGTACGTCGCCGTCATAACGGATCGCTGCGATTAGCAGGCTTTCCTCGGGCTTGCCTAAGGCGACGGCCGTGCCGCTATCGCCCCCGGCCAACATCGCCTCGCGGCTAGCGAGACTCAGCCCGCCCTTGTTTTGTCCGCGGCCGTGGCACGAGTAGCAATGCTGGGCGAGCAGCGGCCGGATCTTGCGCTCGAAGAATTCGACTCCTGCCTCGTCCGCGTTCGCGATGGCCGCATCGTCGGCCCGCGCGGAAATAGCCATGCAACCGACGAGCCAAGCAGCGGCGAAGAGGCAGCGGGCCAAACGCATAGGCAAGCCGTTCTATCGTCAGGTGAGATTCCCGCAAAGCACAACGCCGCCCCCGAAGCGTCCGCCGTTAGCTGTGAGGAATTAAGGTCTTGAGGCGAGCTCGAACGAGCCGGTTCGCGGGCCGCCGCCCGACAACCGCCGCTCGTCCTGACTAGCCATCATATTAGCCGCTTTCGATGGATGCCACAACGCAGCCGCCCCATGCTTCCTGTCGAACTTTCCCGCTCGCGATTGGCGCCTTGGAAAGGTCGGAGGTCGGATTTTCGCAAGCGGTTTCTTGCGAACTTTCCCCCTCGTAGTCGGCCACCTTGGCAAGGTTCGCTCGTTCCCACGCGAATTCCCCGACGCTCTACATCCCTTCGGCTGCACCGAAGGTGCAAGATTCACCAGCCCAGTGCGCAGCACTGGGAAGCCATATCGCGCACAATCCGTCGTCGACCCCAAGGGGGTCGCACAATGCGCGGCAATTCGGCGGGCGTTATGCGATCGATCGCGCGCTTTTGTTTCGCCCCGTTGGGGTTTTTGGTTGGTGATGCATCTCGATTTCCCTGGGCGTTGCCCAAGGCTGTTGAATGCGACCCCGTTGGGGTCAAGAGTTCCCTCATTCCCACGCTCCCGCGAGGGAATGCGCTCTCGACGCTCTGCGACTTTCCCGGCGCATGCGATCCGCTCCCAACTTTCCCGCGCTCGCCTGGCCATCTTCGCATCTATGACCATCTTCCACCCTCAAATTGTCACCCCGCCAACTTGCATATGCGGAACGCGGAACCCATAAGCGTCGACATCCAAATCGATCTCATCGCTCATCTTGCTTGCCGCCCCGCGTTCCCAATTCCGCGCTTTGCTCCCTTCCTCCTCCTCTCCGACCTCCGACTTCCGACCTCTCCCGACATTTCCCACTGCCACGGCCCCTCAAATGCCGTTTTGATTCGGTTCCGATGTCCCTTAGTTCTGCGCCTGAGCATTGACCTGCGATTGCGTTTCCGCCTGCGATTTGCCATTCGTTTTCGACATGTTTCTGAACCTCGGCTGATTCTCTACGCTCCGGCAGCGGCGCCCCGCGTTCCAACAACGCCAGGCCCTAAAAAAACGCCGCTTCCGGGCCACAGATTGCCGCCAAGCTTAAAAACTGGCTGGCTTGGCGCAGGAAAGGTCGCTCGCCTTCTGGCGAGCGGTGGCCGTCAGCCCACTGTTCATCGAGCGCCGGCGCCACGCCTGATCTCGGCTACATTGCTTCCGCGTCGGATCCAGTCTTGCCATTCTTCATCCGACCGTCTTCAGCGCGAAACGAAGGCTTACGCTATCCGGCTCGCCTTCTGGCAATTCTCGCTGGTTTACGGCGCCTGGGCTGGCTGCTACAAACGAAACTTGCTCCCCCATTGCCGGTTGGCCAGCGCCGATTTTCTTTGAGAACTCGCCCATGCGTTTGTCGTTTTGGTTAGCGACCTGTTTATTGACTCTGAGTTTGCAGACGTCGGGCTATGCGTTAGGGCCGGACGACATCTACATTGTCGTCAATCAGAACGTCGCCGAATCGCAAGGCGTGGCCGGCCATTATTGCATGGCGCGCAAAGTGCCCGCGGATCATGTCCTCGCTCTCGATCTGCCGTCGAGCGAAGACATCAGCCGAACGGACTACGATGCCCGGCTGGCCGGACCGTTGCGAGAGCGGCTCGCGGAGAAACGCGAGCAGGTCAAGGTGCTGCTGACGACTTATGGCGTGCCGCTGCGCGTGGGCGGACAGGAACCCAGCAGCGAGGAGCGTGCCGCACTGAATACGCTTGGCAAGGAGCTGGCGCCGCTGGAAGCCAAGCGGAAGGAGCTTGACGAGGCGATCCGAGAACTGGAGGCGCAAGCGAAGGAAAAGCCGGAAGCTAAGTCTGCGGAACAAGTCGCCGAGCGGCGGAAGGAGCGCGAGCAGCTCGAAAACCAGATTCGCCCGCTCGAAAGGCGGCGGCGATTCCTCTCACATAGCGAAAGCCATGCCGCCGTCGATAGCGAGCTGGTTATGCTCTGGCGACAGGATTACGAGCTGCGCGGCTTTTTGCCCAATCCGCTCTACTTTCAGGCCGCAGACGAAGATCGCCAGGAGCAGCAGATCGTCATGACCTGCCGGCTCGATGGACCGAGCGTCGAACTGATCAAGCGGCTGGTCGACGACTCGGTCGCGACTGAGGCTCGCGGTTTGATGGGCAATGTGCACGTCGATGCACGCGGCATCAAATACGATCCGTCGGAAGGGGGCTATGGCTACGGCGGCTACGATGAATCGATGCGCGAGATGGCGAGACTGTTGGCAGATGCCGGCGGGATGGCGGTGACGCTCGACGATCAATCGGAGCTGTTCGCGCCCGGCTCGTGCAGCGACTGTGCTCTGTACTGCGGCTGGTACTCGCATGCCAACTTCGTCGACTGCTGCAAGTTCGTGCCGGGCGCCGTGGCCTGGCACCTGGCCAGTTCCGAGGCTGTATCGCTGCGCGATGCGAATTCAAAGCTGTGGTGCAAGAACTTGCTCGAGCGCGGCGCGGCTGCAACGCTTGGCCCCGTGGCCGAACCATACACGATCGGCTTTCCCAAGCCGGCCGAATTTTTCGGTACGCTCCTCACCGGGCAATATACTCTGGTGGAAACCTACTGGCGGACCGAGATGTTCGTCAGTTGGATGACCGTGCTGGTCGGCGACCCGCTTTACAACCCGTTTGCCAGGTCGCACAAGCTGGCGATCGAACAAATCAAACCCAGCCCCGCCGGCGCGCCCTTTCCGCCCGGCAAGCGCAATCGCTAATGAATGACGGCCCATTGCGTTCGCTCCGCACGATGACGAGATAGTGCGCAGCGTAAATTGACGTCTCGACGATCTTCCGTGCGACAGCGGCAGTCGAGGAAGGCCACTCTAGCGAGGCGATGTCACCCAGCTCAGTAGCGGCGGTTTGTCAACGTGCGTTGACGTGTTTCAACGTTTCTCCGCGAAGATTCACGATCGTCTCACGGCGCCTTCATGCCGCGCTAACATTCTTCTGTAACAATCCCTGCGTCACAGAGATCATCGGCGATCTCTTAGGGAACGGGCGAAGAAGCAATTCAGCATTCTCTTATTGCCGCGAACCGTCTCCTCCAAACAGGGAGCGGCCGTTTCTTTCTCGAGGGACGAGCATCGTCTTCCTCGAGAGAAGAAACCTGAGGACGAACTTGCGTTTCGTCCGTTCCTCACCCCGGGCATTCCGCAGCGTTGCGCCCTTGCGCTGGCGCATCCGCCGCAGTGTCCGTTTTATCGCAGGTTCGTTTTAAGGAGAAATGATGAAAGTAAGCAGCAGCAATCGCTCGCGAGAGATGATGTCGATGCGGCGAGGCTTTACGCTCGTGGAACTCTTGGTGGTCATCGCCATCATTGGCATTCTGATCGCCCTCCTACTGCCCGCCGTGCAGGCGGCGCGCGAGGCAGCGCGACGCACGCAATGCAGCACCAACCTCAAGCAGACTGGGCTGGGCTGCCAAAATTACAGCGATACGTTTCGCGTGCTGCCCGATGGGGGCAAGGATGGCGCCACGGCGCCGATGGATACGGCGACTCCTAACTGCAGTTCGCATCCCTACAACGGCTGCTCGCGAGGCGAATGGAACTGGGCGTACCAGATTTTGCCGTTCGCTGAGCAGCTCAATCTCTACCAGCAGCCCAGCGACACCAAAATCTACACGACGCCGGTCCCCACGTTTTACTGCCCCACTCGTCGCGCTGCGACGATCTATCACGGCTATGCAAAAACCGATTATGCGGGCTGCGCCGGGGATGGCGCCTCGATGAACGGCGCGATCGTGGAGCGCAGGGTCGCTCCGCCCGTGCGGATTTCCGATCTCTTCGACGGCACGTCCAACACGCTGATTGTGGGCGAGAAACAGCAGAACGTGGACAACTTCGGCGCCAGCGGCGGCGACAACGAACCTTGGGTGAATGCCGGCTGGGACCAGGACGACATCCGCTGGGGCCGGCTGACGCTGCCCCCCGCGCCCGACTCGGACTATCCCCACGAACCGCCCACGTACTGGAGCGATCGCTTTGGCGCATCTCATCCGGCGGCGTTCAATGCCGCGTTCGCCGATGGTTCCGTCCGGTCCATCAGCTACAGCGTGACGCCCGAAATGTTCCGAAGGATGTGCGTGCGGAACGACAAGTTGACCATCGAATTTCCCTAGTTTATTGAGAAGGAACCTTAGTCAGATGCAACGTTTCAGCATTTTTGTATTGCTCATCGGTCTGAGCGGAGCGGCGGCGCCGGGCTGCAGCCAGAAGGCCTCGATCTCGGAGCCGATGACCGAAGCGCAATTGGCCGAGCAGGACAAGCGAGTTCAGGAAGAAGAGCGCGCTCATTTCGAGCAAGCACGGGCGAACGCCATGGCGCAACCGCAAGCTGGCGGCCAGTAGAACGCCGTTCGATTTGGCTGGGTGCTTGCCAGCGCTCCCTGCCTTGAAGACAGGCTGAAGTTCATGAAGCGGCGGTCAGCGAGATTTCCCGCGCTGGCCGCCGCTTTTTTTGCACTCGCGAGCGGCCTTAGCTGCGTCGCACGTTCGGGCACGATCACGAAGTTCTGCAGTTGGCTGAGCGACAGACAAATCGACGAGATCAACGCTCGCAGGTAAACTTCGGCTTTCCGCCCTGGAGCGACAAGATGTCTGGCGAACCGGCGCCTGAAGCCTGGCGACTTGAGGATCTGCACCATGTCGGCCTGACGGTCTCCGACATCGAACGGTCGATCACATTCTACCGCGACGTACTCGGCATGACGCTCCATCGCCGCCGGCCGCATGTCGATAACGACTATGTCGCTTTACAAACGGGCTACGCCGATGTGGTGCTGAATGTGGCGTCGTTCAAAGTCTCGTCCGAGAGCCGCCAAACGCTGGAACTCGTCCAGTACATGAATCATGCCGGGCCGCCGATTGAAACGGCGACGAACCGGCCGGGCAGCAGCCATCTCTGCCTGACAGTGAACGACCTGCATGGTTGCTATGCCTCGCTTCAAGCGCAAGGCGTGCGTTTCAAGTCCGAACCCGTCACGATCACCGCCGGCCCCAATGCGGGCGGACTGGTCGTTTACTTCTACGATCCCGACGGCTACACGCTCGAGCTATTCCAACCGGCAGATATAAAAGCCTGAGTCGCCTGCCGCGACTTAGCCCATGAAAGAATTCCATACCGAGGTCAGGCGACAGGTCATTTCTTTCGAGCATCCGCCGCGCGCAAGAACAACAGCGCGAAGGAAGTGGCGACATGCGGATGATCCTCGGCATGCCCCTTGCCGACCCACGAGCCGTCCTGTTGTTGTTCACGGAGTAATTGCTCGGCGCCCTCTCGATACCAATCATGTTCGCCGAAGGCGTCAATCTCATTGAGTCGTGCCGCCTCGGCCAGAGCGAAGCGATAATAGAATATCCATCCTTGGGCGCTGTGTGTGCCGCGATTCTCCGCGACGGAAAAGTCTTCCGCTAACCATTGCTGAGCACCGGCGAGCGCCTTGCGGGCGGCCTCCGTTTGGTTTGGATCGTCGAGCGCCTTGGCCGCGGCGGCAACGCTGAACATCCCTTCACAGGTCATGCTTCCCGTACCGGGCAGCCCCGGCTTATAGCCCCACGAGCCATTAGGGTTTTGAGCGCTGAGCCAATACTTCGATGCCCGGCGCCAGACTTTCTCCTCGACGGGAACGCCGGCACGAAGCGCTCCATGCAGCGCCATCATGGCAAAGCCGGTATTGGAATTATCTCCTTCCGCCTGCGGATAAGCCCAGGCGCCTTGCATGACGCCCGCTACCTTTTGCTGCTTTGTAAACCATCTCACATTGCGATTAATGATTCTCAGCTCCGATTCGTCGCCCGTTTCGCAGAAGACCAACGTAATAAGCGCCGTGCTATAGGTCATCGATGGTTCCAACCTGCGCAAGAATTCACGAGCGCGCACGATGGCAGGGTCATTTGCCGCGACGCCTGATCGCAACAGAGCGAGCGTACAAAGCGCGGTAATTCCGCCGGGGTAACCGACGGGGTCGGGCCAGTCGCCGTTTTGAAACTGATGCTGCTTCAAATAGGCCGCTGCGCGATCGACCGCCTGCGAGATCTTCGCTGCCGTTTCAGCTTGCGCCGCAGACTGATTCTTTTCGTCGGCCGGTTGGGGATCGGCCGGTTGGGGATCGGCCGCCTGTTGTTTGTCGCGATCTTGCAGCCTCGTGGTCTGCGTAGCGACTTGTACTGGCTGAGGCGTCCCGTCATGGTCGCCGTTTCCTTGCGCCGCGAAACCAGTCGTGTGGAGGGCGGCTCCGGGCGCAAGCAGGCAGAAGAGCGCGGCCGCAGCCAGCCAATAAGTCCATGGGGCGCGGCTGCGAGCACGGTCTCCATAGCGGACAATGTGCTCGATCCGCCGCGCCGTCACTTCGACCGGACGAATGCCGGGGCAGGCCAGCATCGGACGCAGCCGGCGCCGCAGTTTCAATACGTCGAGCAGACTTTGGGCGTAAGCGGCCGGGTCGCAACGCAAGCTGGCGACGACTTCTTCATCGCAGCAGCGCTCGCGCTCGCGAGCCAGTTGCAACCCCGCCCGCCACACGAGCGGATGAAACCACCACGTGAACTGAGTCGCCAGTTGCAGCCAGCCGACCAACAGATCGCCTCGACGCACATGGACCAGTTCGTGCGCAATGATCGACTCGATTTGCTTGAGATCTTTGCCTCTCAGCAACACTCGAGGAAACACTAACGTCGGGCGGACGATTCCAAATACGGCTGGCCCGATCGCTGCGGAAGTGACCAAGACATTGACCGGTCGGCGCAACTGCACCCGAGCCGCCATGTCTGCGATCATTGCCTCCAGAATCGCATCAGGAGGTTCTGCGGATATCTGCACTCGCCGCCGCCAGGCAAGCCAACGCAACCAGGTGATGGCGACCAAGGTCATGACGCCTGCCAGCCAGATGGCGCCGAGGGCGAAGGGCCAATGGGAAGCTATTGGGACAGCCAAGGTCGAGGCTTCGATCGGCGCCGTTCGTAGCGATACCGACTGCTCTCGCGGTTGATGATTGTGCGAACGCTGCGGCGATTCGGCCGGTTGCTTAGCGGCCAGAGCCGCGGAACCGTCGACGGCGAAACGCTGCTTCTCGACGTTCGCTGTTGGGGGCGCCGTTGGGAGCGCCGCAGCGGACGGAGCGCCGCGGAACCAGCAAAAGACTCCGCTCGGGCTGCTCCAAAGGGGCGGAACCCAGCACTTCAGCAGGACGATCAGCCACAAGAGATACGCCAGGTGCGGACGATCGCGACAGCACAGCCGCGTGATGATTGCCGCCACGGCGATGACTACGGTTACCTGCCAAAGTTGGGTCCAAGCCAGACTCCAAGCGCCGGAGAATTCCCAGGTCATTGCTTCCGCTCCTTGAGTTGGTCGAGCGTGCGTTGCAGTTGATCGATCTCGTCGTCCGACAGGTCGCCGTCTTGAATCAGATGCTGGACGAGCGGCATGCTTTCGCCGTCGAAGACACGAGTAATGAAATCGTCGACGACCTCGCGGAGCACGCGGCCCGGTTCGACGCACGACCTATAGACGTTCGTCCGCCCCTGCTGGCGGACCCGCAAGTAGCCCTTCGATTCCAGCCGTCGCAGATAGGTTTGGACCGTCGCGAAGTCGAGTCCTCGTTTCGCCGGCAAAGCGTCGAGTACCTGCCGCACCGTGGCTTCGCCCAGCCGCCAGACGATCCGCGCGATTTCCAGTTCCGACTTGGCCAGAGAAGGACGCTTCGCCATGAGCAAAGCTCGCCGCAGAGAAAGGGAACGCAAGAGCGGCCGCCGAGAAGCCAGCCACGGCCGCATTGCCGACTTTGCACGTTCAATTGAACGTATCATAGCGTTCAATTGAACGTGGTCAAGCTTCGCATTGCAGATTTCCGCCGCATCGTTCCGCTTGCAGTTCACATGCCCCGACATGGTCTTCTACGACCGGGTCAATCATCCGCACAAAATCGCCCCAGGTGGCGAGCCGATTAGGGCCGTGCTGGCTTAAGGCGCCTGCGCTGAGACGCTGCGAGTGCGCCCACGGTTTTTTGAAATCGTCTGCGAATGATCGCACCCATCGCGCCTGCCTTTATTCAATCGCTGCGTGGCAGTTGGGGCATGACAGGTCGCGACCTGGCGGTCTGCTTACTTCTCGTAACCGGATTATTCACCGGCCCCCGCGATAGCCTCATGGAGTGCGTTGACACTAACCCGACGCGCCAGCGAGGGATGTGGGTCGCCGGCAGGCGACCCTTCGAGGCCATTCGCCCTCGCTAGCGCTTTTTGGTGTTGCGCGTTTTGACACGGATTTTAGCCGGCGGCTCGGTATTCCGGGGGGAAGCTCTCGCGGAGCAGCCGTTTCAATTTCGTGATGCCGCCAGGCGTCTCTAGCCGGTCCGCGAGGAATTTCAGTTCGG
>JAICIG010000274.1 GCA_025924495.1 Pirellulales bacterium
CGGTCAGGGTGTACGTCTCATTGGAGCCGACCGTGCCCGAGGTCGGAGAACCCGTCTTGGTGATCGACAGATCGACTCCCGGAGTCAGCGTGCCGGCGATCGGATTCGCCGTCACGGCCACATTATTCGCCAGGTTCGGGTCGCCCGAGGTCGTCGTAACGGCGGCGCTATTCACGGCCACGCCCGGGGTCGTCGGGGTCGCGGTCAAAGTTACGGTCTGCGATGCGCCCGGCGCCAGGGTGGGATAGGTGACCGTGGCCACGCCTAGAGCCTGCGTCACCGTGCCGCCTCCGGTGGCCGTCCCCGTGCCGAAGGTCGATCCGGCCGGCAAAACGTCTGTCAACGTGACGTTGGTCGCCGTATTCGTCGGATCATTATTGGTGATCGTCAGCGTGTAAGTCTCTGGCGAGCCGACCGTTCCAGTGGTCGGCGACGAGGTCGCCGTGACCGATACGTCGGTAGCCGCTGCCGGCAGGCTGTTAACGGTCGTGACAACGGCGGTTGAAGTCTTGGGGCTGCCGGGGTCGTCGGGGCTCGTAACGCTCGCCGTATTGCTCAGGGTTCCGGTGGCGCTCGAATTCACGAAGGCCTCGATGGTGACATTGGCCGTGCCGGTCAGAGCCGCCAGCGTGCCGAGGTCGACGGTAACCGTATTGCCCGAAGTGCTTACCGTGCCTTGCGTCGTCGTGGCCGAAACGAAAGTCTCGCCCGCGGGCAGGGCGTCCGTCAAGACGGTGTTCGTCGCAGCGGTCGTTCCGGCCGCGTTCGCCACCGTGATGTTGTAGGTCAGCAGTTCGCCAGGCACGGCGGCCGGCGGAACTCCCGTCTTTAAAACCGTCAAGTCGGCTGCAAGTAGAACACGATATTCTAGCGATTCAAATCCGAGCGAATAAAGCTTCGCCCCCGAGGGTTGACGCGAGACACGCGCCTTGGTTGCTTTTACTTGTCGCTTATGACGGGGCAAAGAAGTAGTCCAGAGGCGCATGCTATATCTCCGTATGAAATGATCCCATAAAACGGCGGCGACGCCGCCGAACAGCCATTCGGCGATTTCCAACGCGGCGCCTCTTCTCGGTTCGGCGCGCATTGCAATAACGGCGGTCGCGAACGACCCTAGAAACGTGTGCGCTAAGTGCGGAGCACTCGCACTACACGCTTTAACGGCATGAATCAATAAACCGTGCAAGCGGGCGGAGCCTGCACTAACCAATCGGTGATGGCCAGCGAGGCCGATCGCAAACCAGATCGAAGGTTTGCCAGAGAGAGTCTTTCCCGCCGTCTTGGCTACCTGCCGGAATGTGGGGAAAGCAAGTTGAGTGTGAGGCTACCACGGGTTGCACTTTTTGACAAGGAGTTTAACGAATAAATCTTTCGTCGCCGAATTGTGCCGCCATACTCCCCCGCTGGGAGCGCTCACGCGCGAATCATCTTCAACACTTCTTTCTAGGGCGTTGTTCTTTGGCGGCGAACTGAAGGCCATCCATCCACTTGATTGCATCCACAAGTGCGCCGCGCGCATTTCACCTATCGACTTTCCATGCAATGCGACAAAGATCGTCGTCTCCACGAATCGCACCGCGTGCGCATCATCTCGCGCTTAGGAGAAACAAGCCTGCTGCTCCCGCCGCAATCGCCGCGATGTGAAAGGCAGCGTCGTTTTCAACCGGCAGCGATGCGCGACCTCGCCATGACAATCCGAGCGATAGTTCTGGCGCGCCTATGCACCAAGCCGACGAAACTGATTCAATCGCCAGTTGCGCAATGTTGCCAGACTGCAGTTTTCTCCGTACAACCATCCAGCAGGAATGGGCTGCATTCGAATTGCTCGAACACGCAGAGGACTTGTTGACGAAAGAGCAATTCCAGTAAGTCATGGAGCGACCAGGCGATGAATTCCGTGTGGAAGACGGCCGCAATGCGGATCTTGATCGCAGAACAAGACGACGCCATCGCGCGCAGAATGGCAGAGTTGTTTCGCTGGTGGGGGCATACGCCCTACCTGGCCCGCGATGGCGCTGAAGCCGTGCGTAATGCAATTGCGGCGACGCCCCAGCTCGCCCTCATCGATCTTGCGCTGCCTGTCATGGACGGGTTTCAAGTCATTCGCGCCGTGCAGCGCCGGCCCGGCTTCGAGGCGACAAGGTTCATTGGGCTAACGAAGTTGCTGAACGAATCGGAGAAGCGGCAAGCCAGGTTGGTCGGCTTTATCCGCTGTGCAGTGAAACCCGTGCCGCCGCTCGATTTATTGATGATGCTCGTCAAAGTCCGCGACGTGCACAACCGAATTGGCCGCCGCATTCGCGATGACTACGATCGCATCATACGCTCGCGCGACCTCGCAGCCGCTCCGCGCCCGCTACTGGACGCCTTGCACGATCTAACGCGCCGCCGTACAGCAATGAGCGATTCTGCGGGAACGGGTTGAACTTCGGATGCTACCAGCATCAGCGGCTTGTGCCGGCGGCCGGAGGTTTCCAGGGCCGGGGCGAACGAAGGACTGTCTGATTTTTGACTGCGACCGTCTCATCCACGCTATGGCACATTCCGCGCAAAGGGCCATCGAGACCATTCCCTGCCGTTTTGAGACATCCTCAAAACCTCTCTCAACTCCTTGCACAAAGCAGAAGAATGCACGTGACTTTGCTGTCCTCCCGGCCCCATAATCAGTAGCGGTAAGTCGCGCGATGCGGATCGTGCCAAGATCACATCTCGGCCGCAGACGTCGCCGCGAGCGCTACGGAAGGCGGGATCATGTCAGAGCCGTTCAAGTCCGAACTGACGAGAAAGTTCAAATGAATACCGCTCCCGAACCCCTCCCTGCGCCAGCAAATTCAAAGCGCCGATTCTCCAAAGTCGCCATGCTGCTGACGTTGGCGGCCGTCGGCGGTTGTGCTGTGGCGTTGACTGCGGGCGTTCGACAGGCGCGAGAGGCGGGGAGAATCAGCACGTGCCATTGCCGTCTGACGCAAATCGGGCTGGCGATGCAAAACTACGAAGGTAAGTACGGCGTCTTCCCGCCCGCCTATCAACTGCTCGATGGCCGGCCGAGTTCCAGTTGGCGGCTGGAACTCATTCCAAACCTGGATTTGCGAGCGGAATACGATCGCTATCATCACAACGAACGCTGGGACAGCGATTTCAATCTCCATCTGGCCGACGAGGTGGCCGCCAGGCGCCCGATGTATCGCTGCCCCAGCGCGCCAGCCTCGCAAGGATCGGCGCTCGCAAATTACGTGATGCTAGTCGGTCCGAACTCCTTCTCTCCGGGCGCGAGCGGCGTGAAGCGGACGGCAATCGTTGACGGAACCTCGAATGCGATCGCGGTCGCCGAAATCGCCGATACCGATATTTATTGGACCGAACCTCGCGATTTGAACGTGAGCAGCATGAGCGCTCAACTCAACGCGCCCGCCCGGCCCAGCATCTCAAGCCCCCATCCTGGCCGTGCGAGCGTCTTGTTTGCCGACGGCCACACGACAACTTTGTCTGACTCGATTGATCCCGACGTGCTCAAAGCGCTGACTACCATCAACGGCGACGAGGGGCGCCTGCACAAGCTTGATTGAATGCTTCGTCCAATTGTGCCAGGTTGTTGTCAGGGAAATATCCGCAAACCAAACAGACGCCTCCACTTCGCTAAGCTCCGCCTATCAGCGTGTAACCGGAGCGGACGATCTCCGCCAACAGAGCGAATGGTAAATAGAAATCTGCGTGGCGCTGTAATCGACACCTATTGCTAGCACTGCTAGCATCGCCGCAAAAAAATTCTTGCGGCCGTAAAAAAACTACTTCGCACCCGACAGGCCTAGGGTATACTCTTCGCTCGAGCGGCGTCCCTGACGACTTGCCGCTCAGGCCGCCCGTATGGCCAAAGGATTGGACATCACGCACTTCAAAAGATTGGGAGGGAACCCATGACCCGCATCCCGTTGCGCAAGGACGACGAGCAAGCCAAGGGACTCAACGAACGGCTGGAGATGAGCACGGCGGAAATCGGCCTTTCCGTGCGGACTACCAACTGTCTGGAAGAGCGCGGCATTTTTACGGTCAACGATCTGTTGCACTGCACGCGCGAAGATCTGCTCAGCATCTCGAACTTCGGCGAGAAAACTCTCGACGAGGTTTACAAGGCGCTCGAGAGCATCGGCTTCCGCCGCCAGCCCAAACGGCAAACGGTCGGAGTCTGAGGACGCAGCCGTGGCTTAATTCGTAAGCGTTGATCCGGGAAGCAATCCTTCTCACGAAATTCTCCCGAATTTCGCCGCGTTGAGATAGAACCTTATGGCGATCGGCTCGGCGATCATGCCGAGCCGTTGGCTCAGCGGCCAAAATCGAATGCGCGCAGGCCTTGCTTGCTGCGAATATAAAGTCTGCTGCCGGCAACGGCCGGCGATGTCCATGTTTCATCGTCGGCCAGTTGGCTCTCGCCTAGCTTGCGGTAACCTTGCTCGCTGGCAGCCAGCACCAGCAGATCGCCGCGCTCATTGAGACATAACAACCGCGTGTCGGCGAGCACTGGCGTGCAATAGTAGCCATGATGACCGTCGATCCATGCGGTCTTGCCGTCGCTGAGGCGGACGCAGGCGAACTCGCCGCCGTCGTTCATGCCGTACACGTACCCGTCGTGAATCAGCATCGACGACAGATAGCTCGTCAGATCGCGGTTTTCCCAGGCGCGCTTCGCTCGGAACTCTTCGCCATCTCGCGAGATTTTCAGCGCGGTCAAAGGACGCCCCGTCGCTGTAAACACAACCGTGTCTCCCGCGGCGACGGGCGTGCCGATGCTCTCGTCGTATTGAATCTGAAATGGATATTCCCACAACACGCGGCCGTCGCGCGGATCGACGCCGACCACGTGCGGCCCGGTCATGACGATGACCTGTTCCTTGCCGGCGATGGAGGCGACGATGGGCGAAGAGTAAGAAACGTTTTCCTCGAGCGCCTTCCATGCCGGCTCGCCCGTCTCGGCATGGAAAGCCATAATCGTGCCGCCGCGCTCGCCGCCCACGCTGAGCACGAGCAGATCGTCGACAAACGTCGGCGAGCCGGTGTAGCCGAACAGCGGAACGGGCGCGCCTTGGCCGCCGCCGATCGGCACGATGACGTTTCGCTCGCCGTTGACGTAAGCACGCCCGCCGGGCAAGCGCTGTCTCTCGCCAAATTGCTCGGGCAGGTTGACCTGCCACACGACCTCGCCCGTTTTGAGATCCAAACATTCCAGCGAGCCGGCAATGCCCAAGCTGTAAACGCGCCCCTTCTGAACGAGCGGCGTCGACTTCGGCCCATTGCCATGCCGGCGACCAACGTCGTGCGGATCGAAATCGACTGCATGCGAGCGCTCCCACAGCAGTTTCCCGGTTTCGGCATCGAAGGCGACGGTGCGTTCTTTCGCCCCGCTCCGGTCGGTAATCACGACTCGGCCGCTCGCCACGACGGGGGACGACCAACCCGTGCCCAACGCAGCGCGCCAGAACGGCGCCGCGGGAGCAGCAGGCCAATCCTCGGGCAAGCGGGCGCTCTCAGCGATTCCCTGCCCTGTGGCTCCGCGCCAGCGCGGCCACGTCTCGCTGGCTGTCAGAGCCGTCTTGGGCGGCGCGGCGGTTTCACTCTGTGCGTCTGGTTCGGCGCGGCTCTGTCCGCAACCGGCGTCTAACAGCAAGACGATGGCAAAAAGCGCAAACACGGCGCGCCCGATGCGCCGGCGGTGGATGATCATCAGCTTGTCTCTGCCAGTTTGCATTTCACGCCCGCGGACGACGGGCGATAGCGCCTCTGCCGTCCGGGCCGATGACTCCGCGCTCCGGCGCGAACGCATCAAGCCAGTTTGAATATACCATGCAGCCCAGGCGGAAAGAGCGCCCAACGGACGCCGCTGACGGGCTTGCCTAGGCCCGCTCCATAACGCATAACTCATTACTCTCACGTTTCCTCGCCACTGCTCAAGAGTTGGCCCCTTGGCTCGTTATTGGATCAGATTTTACGGCAAAAAACGCGGCGACCGCCGGACCGGGTCGAGCCAATTGCGCAGCGCCGGCGCCGGTTGCTTCTGGGGTCTATTCTTTCTGGCCGGCTGCTTTGCAATGGCCATGATCCTGGCGCAGTTCACTATTCCCGAGCTGCGCGTCAACCGCGACTATGTTGAACATACCTGCCGCGTCATCGACCGCCGCATCGATGAAGTGCCGCACGAAGACGGGTCCTTGTACGCGCCGGAATTCCGCCTGGAATATACGGTTAACGGCAAGACGTACGCGCTGTGGGCGAACTACGAAATCACCGACGTCCATACCAGCGATCGCTCGCGCAGCGAAGCCATCTTCAAGCAATTCGAACTCGGCAAGGAATACCCTTGCTGGTACGACCCTCGCGATCCTTCGCGCGTGGTGCTGAAACGCGGTTACACCTGGTTCGCCTGGCTGATGCTGTTCTTCCCCGTACCGTTTCTGGCGATCGGCGGGGCCGGGCTGTTCTATGTCGTCTGGAGCTGGGGCAAATCGGCCGAGCGCCGCGCGATGTTGGCGCAAGTTCCGGCCCGACTCGACTTGTTCGACCACACAGGCGGCGTCGAGCCGCAGTGCCCCTATGTGCCGAGCGATGCCGACCTGACCGACAGTCCCGGTACGCGGCTGATGTTTCGCCTGCCCGTCGCGTCGCGCGGCTGGAGCCTGGCAATCCTGGGCGGTATCACGCTGGTCTGGAATTTGATCGTGGCCTGGTGGACTTGGGAAGCCGTCGAGCTGCTTCTTCAAGGCAATCCCGACTGGCTGTTGACGATTTTTCTCCTTCCATTCTTGTTGATTGGCTCCGCCTTGGTGCTGGTGCTGGTGCGTCGAATCCTCGTCGATACCGTCGTGGGGCCGACGATCGTCGAGATCTCCGGCCACCCGCTGTATCCCGGCCAGAGTTACGAGCTGTTTATCTCGCAGGCGGCCCGCAGCAAACTCGAACGATTTGAGATGCTGCTCGTCTGCGAGGAAGAAGCCACCTATCGCCAGGGCACCGACACGCGCACTGCGACCAGGCGAGTTTGCGAGCAGCGCGTGTTTCGACGCGATTCCATCGCGATGGGCCGCGATGAACCGTTCGAAGCAAAGACGGCATTCACCGTTCCGCCCGGCGCCATGCACTCCTTTCGCTCCGACCACAATCGCATTCATTGGCGGCTGATCGCCAAAGGCAAAACGTCGCGACGCCCCGAGTTCGAGCGCAGCTTCAAACTGTGCGTCTATCCGCATCCCGGGGGCAACGCGGCATGAACTCCGCCGAAATCGTCGTCTCGCTCGACGGCCATCGCCGCAGTTACCAGCCCGGCGACACGTTATCGGGCGAGTATTATTTGGAATCGTTGTCGATCGCCGAACCGGCCGCCGTCGAGGTTTCGGTCGTGTGGTACACCGAAGGCCAGGGAGACGAAGATCTGGCCGTGCACCACTTCGAGCGTTTCGATCCGGAACAACGACCCGAGGTCGACCTCCGCCGCCCGCAGCGGTTCAGCGTGAAATTGCCGCGCAGTCCGCTCAGCTATCAGGGCATTATCGTCAAGATTCAGTGGTGCGTTCGGGTGCGGGTTTTTCTGCCTCGCGGCAAAGAATTGTTTGCCGAAGCGCCGTTTCAGCTCGGCTCCGTGCCGCCTGCGCAACTCGTCGCCAGCGAGTGACAACAGCGCGGCAGATCCGCCCCTTGCTTAACCGGCGAATGCAGGGCGGAGCGCCAGCGATTACAATGCTCGCATGGCTTGACGAAGGAAACTTGCTGAGGAATGAAACAATGAATCGCTCGACGGCCATGTTTGCGGTTTTCGCCTCCTGGCTTGCCTGCGCGGCAATGGCTAAAGAACCTATGAAATTGACGCCGGTCGCCGGCGGTAAAGTCCGGCTGTTGGAAGCGGCGCCCGAGGGAGGCGCCGCACGAGCCGTGATCGTCGACGATCTGCCGCTGGCCCACACCACGCAAATGTTCCCCGTCGACCCGCAAGGCAAACTGATCGGCGGCAAGAAGCTGGAAGAGCAAGCGGAACAGACGTTCAATAACTTGGGCCAGGCCCTGGCGACCGTCGGTTCGTCATTCGATCAGATCGTCAAGCTCAACTTATATATTGCCTCCGCAGAGCTCGCGAGACAGACCGAAGACCTGGTCGACAATCGTCTGCGCGATGAGCTGCGCCCGGCCGTCAGCTTGGTGGTGACGCGACTGCCGGTGGAAGGCGCATTGATCGCGGCCGATGCCGTGGCGCTGGTCAAAGATTCTCAATCGCCGGCGACGAGCAAGAAAAAGGGGGCCGCGGAACGTTACGCTTCCGCGGCCGTGTTACCGGCGGGCGAACGGATTTATATCTCGGGGCAGGCGGAACCCGGCGACCTGAAGACCGCGACGCGTAAGACGCTGGAAAGTCTTCGCGCTACGCTCAAGTTTCTGGGCCGCTCGGATGTCGACATTATCGAGTTGAAAGCCTTCGTAACGCCCATCGCGTCGGCGGAAGACGTGAAGCAGGAAATGGCGGCGTTCTTTGGCGATCTGCCCGTGCCGCCTTATTCGCTGGTCGAATGGGAATCGACGTTGCCGATCGAAATCGAACTGGTCGCCGCCGGCGGCAAGCAATCGGTTCGCGAAAAAGGCAAAACGTCTGATCGCATCGAATACCTCACGCCGCCCGGCATGACGGCCTCGCCGGTCTTCAGCCGACTGGCTCGCGTAGCGCCTGGGCCGATCATTTACGTTGGCGGGCTGTATGGCGGCAGCGAGGCTTCAGGCGCCGGACAGGTGGAAGCGATCTTTCAGGAGTTGACCGAGACGCTCGATTCAACCGGCAGCGACTTGCATCACCTGGCTAAAGCCACCTATTACGTCTCCAACGACGAGGCCAGCCGCGCACTCAACGATCTGCGTCCCAAGTATTACGATCCCAAGCGTCCGCCCGCCGCCAGCAAAGCCGTGGTTCGCGCCGTCGGCCAGCCCGGCGAAACTGTCACGCTCGACATGATCGCCGTACCGGCGAAGTAAGCCGGCTTGCATCTCTTGTACGATGGGCATTGCCCGCCATAAGCAAAACTCGACGCTTGTCGACCTGTTGCACGCAGCTTACAAAGGAGCCTCCCTCCTTGAAGACGACCCCTGCTCCCGCTCGTGCCTCAATTCAAGCTGCTGCTGTTGCTGGCGATTGCCCATGTGGCGGTCGATACGGTTGCGCTGGCGGTCCAACCGCTGTGGCCTGATTTGCGCAGCAGGCTGGCGCTGGACGACGCGCAGTTCCAAATCGCGTTTGTATTGTGGAACCTGGCGAACTCGCTGCTGCAGTTGCCGATTGGCTATTGGGCCGAACGCCATGCGGCGAAGTGGCTGATTTGGGCCGGGCCCGCCTTGGGCGTGGCCTGCATCAGCGCGGTGGGCCTCGTCGACTCGTTCTTCGCACTCTGTCTGCTGCTCTGTTTTGCGGGCGTGGGCATCGCAGCGTTTCATCCCGAGGCGGCGGCGCTCGCCGCATCGTGCGCACCGGAAAACCGCAGTCGGGCCTTGTCGATCTTTGCCATCGGCGGTTATCTGGGGCAAGCCCTCGGGCCGCTGTATGCCGGCAAACTGACTGCGGCGTATGGTCTGCCAGCCATCGTCTGGACGCTGGCTTGGGGGTGGGCCGCTTTCGCCGCCATCGCGTTCGCCTTGCGAAGAGCGCCGCCGCCGCCAGCAGCTCATGCAGACAGGCCTGACCTACCGCTCAGGCGGTTATTGCAAGGCAAAAAGAAGTCGCTCGCGTTGCTCGTCGGGTTGGGGGTGTTGCGCGTGGCGCCGATGGCGGGCGTGCCGCTGGCCTTGGCCTTTGCCATCAAAGAAGCCGGCGGCACGAATGCCGATATCGGCTTCGCACAGTCGCTGTTCATGGGAGCGATCGGGGCCGGCAGCATCGGCTGCGCATTCTTCATTCATCACGAGAACGAGCGTTTGGCGTTCTGGTCGTTGCCGCTGGCGGCGTCGGCGCTGCTACTCGTTTGTCCCACAGCATCCCCCGCGTTGCTGAGGCTGTGCATCGTGGGCAGCGGCTTTGCGATGGGCGTCGCGTTGCCGGTGTTGGTCAGTCTTGGCCAGCAACTGCTGCCCGACGGCCAGCGAATTGCGAGCGGCTTGACGATGGGCGCCACCTGGGGCCTCGCGAGCCCGGTCGCTGCCGGCGCGATCGAATTGTTCGACCGCCTGGGCCAACCCGCTGCGGCATTTTACGCGCTGGCAGGCATTCTCGCGGCATCGAGCGCGTTATGCTTTGCGCTCCCTTCCCCGACAAGGGAACCATCGTCCGGCGCAGCGTGACAGCGTGGAATAGGTTGTTACACTGGCTGCGAGTTTCGATCACTCCGCCGTAGCGGAATCCCTGAGAATTCCGCTATCCAGAAAGCATCACCGCATGACAGACCGACCGCTGATCGTAATTCCCGGCGACGATCCGATCCAGATTCAAAGCTCGCGTCACCTGGCCCGCCTCGAGCCGTACGGCGAGGTGATTCTGTATCCCGACCGGCCGCGCGATAACGCCGAGAAAGTTCGCCGGGCTTGCGACGCCACCTGCTTGATCAACTCGCGCAGTTCGGTCCTTTGGCCGGCCGAAGTTCTCAAGCAATTGCCGAAGTTGAAGATGTTCGCCATCTGCGGCATCGGAACCGACGCCATCGACTTGAATGTGGCGCGCGAGCAAGGCATCGACGTTCGCAACCTGCCCGGCCGCACGGCGCCGATCGTGGCCGAACACGCCCTCGGCCTGCTCTTGGCTATCTCGAAGCGAGCCTGGTTCCAGACCAACGAGCTCAAGCAAGGCCGCTGGACCGGCATGCAGAACATTTATCTTCGCGGCAAAACGCTGGGCTTGATCGGCGCCGGTCC
>JAICIG010000275.1 GCA_025924495.1 Pirellulales bacterium
AGAAAGGCGGAAGACTAGGAATTCAGAAGGGGCGACTATATGAAAATGGAGGGGCTGAGGGACCGGACGAAGAAGTTTGCGTTGCGGACGGTTCGGATGTTTTCGAGCTTGCCGAAGACCACGGCGGCGCAGGTGCTCGGAAAGCAAGCCTTGAGAGCAGGCACGAGCGTAGCTGCAAACTTTCGAGAAGCTTCTCGAGCGCGCTTCGATGCGGAGTTCATTTCAAAACTCGGGATCGTAGAACAGGAACTCGACGAGACGTTGCTTTGGCTTGAGTTGCTTGTCGAGGCAAAATTAGTCCCCATGCAGAAAATGTCTGCACTTAACCAGGAAGCCGAAGAACTCCTCAAAATCATCGTCGCCTGCCTCCGCACCGCCAAACGCCGGAAATGACGCGTGACTCTGCCTGACTTCCGAACTCCGACTTCCGACTTCCGACCTTGCCCAACCTCAAAACCCAACCCCGCCTCAACGGCCCGAATCGCCGATGATCATCGACGTTCACAGTCACGCCTGGCAGTACCCGGCTCATTTTAGCGATGATTTTCGCGAACAGGCGAAAAGGGCGAGGGCAGGCGTCGAAGTCGATTTGACGGTGCAGTATGAGGAATATCGCCGGACGACGACCGAAGATACGGTGACGATCGTGTTCGGGGGCAAGGCGCGGCTGAGCGGATTGTGGGTCGATGACCAGTATGTCGCCGACTATGTGCGGGCGCATCCGGATAAATTGATCGGCTACTTGTCGGTCGATCCGTTACAGCCGGGCTGGCAAGACGAAATGCGCTTCGGTCGCGAGGAACTCGGCCTGCAAGGCATCAAGCTAATGCCGATGTATGCCGGCTTCCGCCCCGACGACTCGTTGCTCGACCCGCTGTGGGAGTATGCCACGAAGCAGCAATTGCCCGTGCTGCTGCACACCGGCACGACATTCATCGCCCAGGCGCCGCTGGAATGCACGTTGCCGCGACATCTCGACCCGGTGGCCACGCGTTTTCCCGAAGTGAAGATCATCATGGCCCATCTCGGGCACCCGTACGAAGGCGAGGCCATTGTCACCGCCCGCAAGCATCCGAACGTGTATGTCGACATCAGCGCCTTGCACTATCGTCCATTCCAGCTTTACCAGAGCCTGATGCTGGTGCAGGAATACGGCGTCTGGCAAAAGCTGCTCTTCGGCAGCGATTACCCGTTCACCACCGTCAATGCCTCCATCGACGGACTGCGCAGCTTGAACCGCATGCTCGAAGGCACGGCCCTGCCGCGGTTGAATGAGGCGGAGATCGAGGCGATGATCCGCCGGGATAGTTTGAGCCTGTTGGGGCTGAAGCCCAGGTCGGAGGTCGGAAGTCGGAGGTCGGAACAGGGCCGAGGCTAGAATTGCCCGGCGAATTTGGTATCGTTCCATAAGCTTACGCATTATCGTCTTTTTTCCGATCTCCGACTTCCGACTTTGCCCCCAGGATTTCTCATCATGTCCACGCCTTTGAACATCGGCATGATCGGCTACGGTTTTATGGGCCGGGCCCACTCGAACGCTTACCGCCAGGTGAGCCAGTTCTTTCCGCGCAAGCACCGGCCGGTGCTCAAGGCCTGCTGCGCCCGCAACGAGGGCAAGATCAAAGCCTTCGCCGAGAACTGGGGCTATGAGTCGTACGAGACCGACTGGAAGAAGCTGATCGCCCGCGACGATATCGACGTGGTCGATATCGGTTCGCCGAACAATACGCATCGCGAGATCGTGCTGGCCGCCGCCAAGGCGGGCAAGATGATCCTCTGCGAAAAGCCGCTGGCGATGAACGTGGCCGAAGGCGAAGAGATGTGCGCCGCCGTCGAGAAGGCGGGTGTGCCGAACATGGTCTGGTTCAATTATCGCCGCGTGCCCGCCATTTCGCTCGCCAAGCAACTCGTCGATGAAGGCCGCATCGGTCGGCCGTTCCACTACCGGGCGACCTACCTGCAAGACTGGACGATCGCCGAAGACGTGCCGCAAGGGGGGGCCGCGCTGTGGCGGCTCGACGCCGACGTAGCCGGCTCGGGCGTGACGGGCGACCTGTTGGCCCACTCCATCGACACCGCCGAATGGCTCAATGGCCCGATCAAGCGAGTGACTGCCGCCACCGAGACGTTCGTTAAAGAGCGCGTGCACCAAGAGACCGGCAAGAAGCAGCCGGTCAAAATCGACGACGCCTGCATGTTTTTGGCTCAATTCGCCAACGGCTCGATCGGCACGTTCGAGAGCACTCGTTACGCGCGCGGCCGCAAGAACTACAACACCTTCGAACTGAACGGCGCCGCCGGCAGCGTGTTCTTCGACCTGGAAGATCCGCAGTACTTGCAATACTTCAAATACTCCGACCCGGCCACGGGCGCCAAGATCGAGAGCCACCTGACCGGCTGGCAGAAGATTCACGTCACCAATGGCGAGCACCCCTATATGAAGAACTGGTGGGTGCCCGGCTGCACGATTGGCTATGAGCACACGTTCATCAACGCCCTGGCCGATTTTTTGGAAAGCCTTGAGACCGGCAAGCCCGTCCAGCCCGACTTCCGCAGCGCATTGCACACGCAGAAAGTTTGCGATGGCGTGTTGGCGAGCGCGAAGAGCGGGCAGTGGGTGGAGATAAAGTAGGAATTCGGAAGTCGGAATTCGGAACGGGGAAGGGTGGCGGGGAGCCGTGCGGTACAGTCGCAATGGAGGTGGCGCTGCTGTCGCTCTTAGAATCGGTTAGGCCGTGGAAGCTTGGTTCCCGCTCGACGAGGCGTCGAAATGGCGCTGACCGAGCTGCAACAAACCGCCCGTCGCCGCCGATTTCAGTTCAGCTTGGGGATGCTATTTTTCTGTCTGCTGGTGTTCAGCGGCATTTGCGGATGGCTTGTTTCGGCAATGGAGTGCCCAGTCTGCCATGGCGATAACGTAGACGAAAACGGACGGTGCCGGCTTGGCGACGGTTGCCAGTACTTCACCGATGACTGGTGTTTTTGGTGCGGGGTTGTCGCCGACTGGGACAGCCGCTACATCACTGGCCGCCCAGGCCACATTCGAATGGCGTACTGCGCGGCCTGCAGACGCCAAGGCACAATAACGCGGCTAGAGTGGTTGTCGAGACCTTAGCTTCTGAGGCCGTTCACCGCTCATATTGAGATCCAGGAAGAAGATGAATCGCTGCTTGCGATTCCGTCGGCCGACAACTGATCTCGTTCCATAGGTTCGCTCGCAGGGGCTGCCCTTGCGAAAAGGGGCCGCTGGCGCCGCTACCGCTCCGGATTGGACGCGGACGGCGCGCATGCCGTACAATAAAGACTCGGCATATCCGAACGGTACCGCCGTAACGAGATGATTGAATGACACACATCATGGTGAGCGAAGAGCAAGCTGCGATCATCGCCCAAGCAGGGAGCAATGTTCAGGTCCGCGATCCTCAGGGCCGACTTATTGGTTTCATTAAGTTGGCGCCCTCGGATCAGGAAATCGCCAAAGCCAAAGAGCGCCTGGCCTCTGGACCTGGAGGGCAGACTTATACCACGGCGCAAGTCCTCGATCACTTGAGATCACTGGGGCAGTGATGAACCGCTACACCGTCGTTTGGTGGCCCGCGGCCCTCGACGAGTTGGCGAAGCTGTGGCTGCTCGATCGAGCAGCAGTTGCTGCCGCGTCTGACGAAGCGGATCGCCGGCTGGCAGAGAATCCGACCGAGTGGGGCGATGAGGTGGCGCCTGGCATTCGATGCTTGGAAACCGCAGGCCTTATCTATTTCGACATCTCGCCACCGGACAGGCTCGTTTCCGTCTACATGGTCACTTCCATCAGCGGCAGCGCTGAGTAACGTACGGATGCGATGAACTACTTCACCCACGGTCGCGCGTTTGTTGACGATCCGTACTTCCTGGCGGGCACCGCCGTGCCTGATTGGCTGAATGTAGTGGCCCGCCGGGTGAAGGCCCGCTCGAAGCATGCGCAGGAGTTTGTGAATGATGCCGACCCGCGGCTGGCGGCGTTAGCCCAAGGCGTCATGCAGCACCATGCCGACGATGGCTGGTTCCATGAGACGACGTCCTTCGCCGAACTGTCGTGGCAATTGACGGCCCGGGTGCGCGATGCACTGCCGCCGGACGATGGCCTGCGGCCGAGTTTCTTGGGGCATATCCTCGTCGAGTTGCTGCTCGATGCAACCTTGATTGCCGAGGAGCCCGAGCGGCTCGAGGCCTATTATGCGGCCTTGGCGGCGGTCGATCCGGCCTTCGTCCAGCATGCCGTCGGCCGGATGGCGACGGGCGTCCCCGAGCGGCTGGCAGAGTTCCTGCCGCTGTTTATCCGGGAGGGATTCTTGTGGGATTACCGCGACGATGGCAAACTGTGGTTTCGGCTGAACCAGGTGATGCGGCGGGTTAACCTGCCGCCGCTGCCCGCGGCCTTCTGCGAGTTGCTGCCCGAGGCGCGGCGGCTCGTCGAAGAGCGCAAGAGCGAACTGCTGACACCGTCCGACCTCAGGAGACTGGCATGAAATTCGGCATGAATATGCTTCTATGGACCGACAACATCACCGACGAGCATCGTCCGTTGATGGAGCGGCTCAAGAAAATGGGCTTCGACGGCGTCGAGTTTACGATCTTCGATCACGACTTGAAGAAGTACGAAGCGCTCGGCCGCTGGCTCGACGACGTCGGTTTGGAGCGAACGGTCGTGACGTGCGTGCTCGACGATAAGAACCCGATCAGCCCCGACGCGAAGGTTCGCGCCGCCGGCGTCGATCAACTCAAGGGCGTGCTCGAATGCTGCCAGGCCGTCGGCGCCAAAATTATGGCCGGGCCATTCCACTCGGCGCTTGGCGGTTTCACGGGGGCCAGCCCGACGGCGGACGAATGGAAGTGGGGCGCGGAATGCATGCGGCGCAACGCTGAAACGGCCCAGAAGTGCGGGGTGACGCTGGCAGTCGAATATCTCAACCGTTTCGAGTGCTACCTGCTCAACACGGCGGCCGATACGGTGCGATTCATCAAAGACGTCGGACATCCGAACTGCAGGATGATGTACGACACATTCCATGCCAACATCGAAGAAAAGAACATTCCGCAAGCGATCAAGAGCTGCGCCGAATACACGGTCCACGTTCACATCTCAGAAAACGACCGCGGCACGCCCGGCCAAGGGCATGTCCACTGGAAAGAATCGTTCGACACGCTCAAGGAGACGGGCTACGAGGGCTGGTTCGTCATCGAAGCCTTTGGGTTGGCGCTGCCCGCCTTAGCCGCCGCCACGAAGATCTGGCGCCGCATGTTCGAAAGCGAAGAACTACTGGCGCGCGAAGGCCTGGCGTTCATGAAAGGCGAGTGGGCGAAGCGGAAGTAGGCGGCAGGCGGTAGGTGGCATGTGGTAGGTGGCATGTGGTAGGTAGGGAACAGAAAGCAGACGATCGATTGGCACGAGAACTTAGTTCCTTGCCCTCATCTGTTAATCCCCAATCGGCAAGTCCGAGCCCGCAACCGCCAGGTCCGGCAGATCAGGGGCTGTCGCTCGATGAGTTGAGCCAGGCCTTCGCCGGGATGCTCGGCTCGGGACAGGACCCTTACGCGGAGCCCGAGCCGGACGAAAACGAAGACGCGCAAGCAGTCGCCGAGGCGGCCGGCCTTGATCCGACGCTGACCGTTCGCAAACCCGCGGCGGCGCCGACGGTCGATGACGCCTGCGCCGTGACGCCTAAAAGCATCTTGGAGGCGATGTTATTCGTCGGAAGCGCCGACAACCAACCGCTTTCGAGCCAGCGCGTGGCAAGCATGATGCGCGGCGTGCGCCCGGCCGAAATCGACGACCTAGTCAAAGAGCTGAACCAGCAATACGACGACAATGGCTGCCCTTATCGCATCTACAGCGAAGGAGATGGGTACCGGTTGAAATTGCGCGAAGAGTTTTCGCGCATCCGCGACAAGTTCTATGGCCGCGTTCGCCAGGCGCGGCTGTCGCCCGCCGCGATCGAAGTGCTTTCAATCATCGCCTACCAGGGAGGCCAAACCAGCGACGAGGTCAATCGCTTGCGCGGCGCCTCCAGCGGAGCGATCCTCTCGCAACTCGTCCGCCGGCAGTTGCTGCGCGTCGAACGTCATCCGAGTTCGCCACGCACTCCACGGTATTTCACGACAGCGCGCTTTCTCGATTTGTTCGGATTGGAAAGTTTTGTCGCTTTGCCGCGAAGCCAGGAAGTGGATAAACGCTGAAGCGAGCTCAATCGGTGCTCTGGCCGCCGACGGGAGAATCTGCGTCCACTTTCAATGTATTGGACGGAAGGTCGCACCAAATTCGTTCGGCTTCGATAGGTCGTCCAGCGCCATCTTTGCTCCGCCACAATGTGGCGGGCTTGCCATCAGCGCCTTGCAAGATAAGTTTGCCGGAGGACGCCTCAAACGACGCGCTTTGGGCAACGGCTTTTACGTCATTGACCCAGACTTTGACGTTGCCCTCAAACCGTTGAGTAACGGTTTCATCAGCGGCAAACGTAATGTCCGCCGAGTTTGCCATTGCCCGAAATTCGCGCGTGGAAACTCGCACATTTCCGTGCAGTGCGAGCTGATGCGACTTGTCCTTGCGTCGGTTGACCTGAATGGCGTCGGCCGTGGCTTCGAGGGAGCTTGCCTTGACTTTCACGCCGTCAGCGTTGAGTTCAAAGCTGACCTCGATCGGAGTCGCGGCGCGGCAGACGGACGCCGGCATGACTGATCCGAACAGGCAGGCGACGGCAAACAGGCGGCGTGACATGCGAAACCTCCGTGTCTCGTGAGAATGGTCGGAAGAAGGGACCAGTTAGCAAATCGTGCGCCTGAGTTCGTAATATCAGGAAGCTATGCATACTGGAGCGGCGCGCAAGTCTGCCGGCTTCAAGTCCCGCCGTTTTGCTACCCTTGGTTTGCAAGTTTTACAATCGCGCCGGCACCCCATTAGGCGCGGGGACTTCAAGGAAAAACGGCCGAATTCCATCGCTTACAGCGACAAATTCGCCTCGCGCCACTGAAGCCTGCCAGCACCTGCGACCGATGTAACTGTTGCATCCGGCGTGCAGCAGGTCATGCCGGGGGCAGTGAGGCTGGAGCCAGACGGCCAGGCAACCGGCTGCAACCCGGTCTAAGTGGGTTCGACTCCCACCGGCCTCTTTGACAACGATGAAGTAAAAACAGCGAGAAATGACAGGCGAGGGCAGCAGCCAGGTTTCTCTGTTGGCAAACCTGGAATGGGAAACTGAAAGTGAATCTTCTTTCAGCCGCCGCCGGCCTGCGAGCGATTGGCGGCCCGGCGTCTGGTTTCGACCAGCGTCTCTTGTTGGAGCCGCTGAATCACGGCGGGAGAGCCGATGTAGCTCGTCCAGCCATGGCGGTTGCCGACGGCCTGCCCCACATTGACCTGCACGAGTTTGCTGCGCTCGGCGCCTAATCGTGCGTCGGCCGTCAATCCGGTCGACCCTAGCGCTTCATTCCCTTCGCTGGGAGACAGGAAGCGATACCACTTCAAGACCCGATCCTGCGGGTTGATGAGCAACACCATACGATCGACCGAACTCAGGGCGCGGCCATGCGGCCGCCCCGGCAACAACCAATCCCGATCGACGGCGGCCGCCATCAGCACGGCGTGCAACGGCGGACGCGGGTACTGCTCGCGCGGGCCGATGCGTCGGCCTTCCAAAATGCCGCCGCCGAGCAGATGCAACGCGCCGGTAATAATGCGAGCGCCGAAGCTATAGCCGATCAGGCTGATTGGCGCATCGCCTCGCTGGCGATCGAGAAACTTCGCCAGGTAAAACGCCTCGATATTCGTCCGCTGGGCTTTGATGCGCGCATCGTCGCGGAAGGGGCCGGGAATGTGATCGCTGGGCCACGACCAGACGATCAATCGCACGCGCTGCCCGGGCGGAGCGCTGCGAGTAAGATTGCGATAGACCTCGAAGCCCTTCGAAATCGCCAACGGGCTGTCGGTGTCGTTACCGTGAACCAGCACGCTGGTCGTCAATCGCGGTTCGTTGCTGGCTACCAGTTCTTCCAGGGTCGATGGTTTCCAGTTCGAATTAGATTCATAGCGTCGCACCTCCGGAAAACTCAGGCCGGTTGCTCGCGCATCGTGCGGCAATGATCGCGTGCTGACAAGCCAGAGCTGGTGACCATCGGTACTTGTCGGCGCATCCGTTGTCGATGCCGAGACGGGAGGCTCCGTCTCGATCGCCGGTCCTTCGGCCGAGCGCGGGGCGGCTGGCAACGGCGGCGGGGGAAAGAGCAGTTCATCGGTTGCGAACTGCTCGTCGGCAGCGCCTGCCGGTTCGGCGGCGCGTGAAACGCCCGCGGCAATAGCCAGCCAGAGCATTGCTGCGGCGAGCCAACCGTGGCCTTGAGTAGTCAATCCGGGACAAAAGCAGCGCATCGACGTTGTGGCGTTTTGGCCTCAGTCGGCAGATGGAATGGTTTCTCAAATGTAACTCCTGTTCTGCGACGCGGCGGAAAAAAAGCCACGCGGGTTGACGAAAAAAAACCGGTCGTTGCGTTTGCACATCGTAGGTCGTGTTGTAGAGTTGCTTGACCCGCAGTTTCGCCAGAAAGTGTCGAGGTCCTTTGACTGTGGAGAGGAGAGCCATGAAACGGCTAATGATTTTGACGGCGGCGGCGATTTTGACGGCGGGTGCAGCCGGCTGCGGACATTTGTTCAACCGCGGCAGCGCTTGCAACACCTACCCGGCGGCTGCTCCGGTGTGTGCCGATCCGTGCATGGGCGCTCCGGCCGCGATCAGCGACGGCGCCTTGCCGGCTCCCGTGTACGCCCAATAGCTTTCGCCGCCAGGCGAAATAATCTGCCAGGACATTCCCTCGTGCGAGGCGACCGCGCCATCCTGATCGCGGCGCCTCGCGCAGGGAACCCGCCTCGTACCCTGCCCGATTGCTTACCCGGATCCTGATCGGTCCTTTCCCGTCCCGGGAAAATGATCCGCTCACGCTGCGCCCGCGTTACTGGCGATAAAGGATGTCAATCATGACAGCTCCTATTGTTCGTGCACGGCCGCGCACTGCCGGCCGATTGATTCTGCGACGGCTGTTCGACGCCGCCCACTCGCGTCCGCGCCCGCATTTGTTCTTGCAGCTCAAACCGCCCGGATCGGAGCCTTCGGCCGCCGCCGGTTAATTCGTTTCGCGGGAGGCAACGGACGACCTCGCCGCCGAATCGAACGCTTTCCCTACGCGCGCCGTCATCTTAAAATCACAAACGCCGGCGGTAGCCGCTCTGCCGTCAGCGCGTGGTTTCAAGCCTATCGCTCTTTTGCCTTGGAGCGCGCGATGCTTTCCGAACTGCTCGATTGCGTCCATCCCGACGTACGGCTGTCGAGCGAACCGCTGCCGGACCAGGAAAACGCCCGATTTCTCTGGGAGGAAGCGGCGAGTTACCTGCAGCCGATCGAGGTCGCCGAGTTTGAAGAATTTGAGACGCGTGCGTTAGCCGATAAAGTGGACCCGCCGTACTGGCTGCCGCAAGGCGAGGTTCGAAACGACGTCCGCAATCTCCTCGAACGGAATCGGCGGGCGCTCGAAACCGCCAACTTGGGACTGTCGCTGGGCCGCTTTCGCTTTCGACGGCCGCGAGGGCCGGAGCATTTTGCCGAGGATACGTCGCTCGATCAATTCTTCCGCCACATCACGCGGATTCGCTCGTTTCAAGTGCGCTTGCACGTTTCTTGCGGAGAGTTCAACGCAGCAACGCGAGAGCTGAGTCGTGCGCTACGAATGGCCGAGATGGCATTGCAGGGCGAAGGGCTGATCGTTAGCTACCTGCTTACATCTGCTTGCCGGGCCAGATGCCTTGACGAGATCCGGGGATTCGCCAGGTTGCCTGGAGCGCCGATCAGCGCCATCGAGCACTTGCGTGCGGCGGTGCAACGCGAATCCATCCAGGCGGAATCGCTTGCTCAGAGCTTGCGCATGGAGTTTCATGGTTACTTTCTTGCTCAATTCGTGCAGCTGTGCGAGTGCAAAAGCGTCACCGAACTTGTGGATGCCGCGCTCAAGGGTTTCTACTCCGAGTACATCGCGCTTTCGTCCGACCCTCCGGCGCCGCATCCGGACGGACGTTCGGAGTGGCGCCGGCAACGATTGGTAGAACTCTTAGCCGCACATCCGCAGCCCTTTGATCCCGCGGAAACGATTTCTAGTTTCACCTCGCGGGTGGTCGACATAATCAGCCAAGTCCGCTCTGCGTGGAACGCTGAGATGCCGCGTTCGGCGCCAAGCGAGCTGCCCGATGATTCGTGGCCGCAACAACTCCGTCCGAGTTTTGATTACGACTGTCTTGGTCCCGGTCCGGAAGCTGCGATCGCGGTCGCCGCGGCCGTTGATTTCTTTCGCGCCGAAATGAACGATGGCGCGATGGCGGAGCAAATTGCGCGGCATATGCAATTGCCCGACGAAGCGACGTTCGCCACAGCTCGAGCCCGGCTCCGGCAGTTCAGCAATCCCGTCGGTCTGATCATCGTGGAGAGCGAGTCGGCTAATCTGCCCGCCTACGTCGCTCACGCATTCCGCATGCGGGCCGAGTATGCTGCGACCCAGGCAGTACTAGCGATTCGCCTTTACTTCGCCCAGCGCAGCCGGCTGCCCGATCGCCTGGAAGATTTAGTGCTGGCGGATGCGCCGCTCGACCCCTTCTCCGGAAAGCCGTTGCACTACGCGCGCGAACGTGGCATCTTGTGGAGCGTCGGAGATGATGGCATCGACCAGGGGGGCGATCCTGAGCACGATCTTGTCTGGACGGTCGCGACAGGGTAGCCGTGCAGGAAGCAAAGTGGCAAGGACTTCGCGTGGCCAAGCAGGGCGAAATCG
>JAICIG010000276.1 GCA_025924495.1 Pirellulales bacterium
ACTACGAGATCAAGCGGTTCGGCTTGTCGAGATGAAACTATGATTCTGTCAGGCCACGAGATACGCAATCAGTTGGGCCGCAACATCATCATCGACCCGTTCGATGAGGCCCGCTTGAACCCCAACAGCTACAATTTGTCGCTGCACGACGAGCTGCTCACCTACGAAGAGCTGGTGCTCGACATGCGCAAGGCCAATCGCGTGCGACGCGTGCCGATCCCTGCCGACGGACTGGTGCTTTCCCCAAACCAGCTCTACCTGGGCCGGACGGTCGAGCGCACGGAAACGCACAATCTGGTGCCGATGATCGAAGGGCGATCGTCGATTGGCCGCCTGGGGTTGTTCGTCCACGTCACCGCCGGATTTGGCGACGTGGGCTTCTGCGGTTATTGGACGCTGGAAATGTTCGCCGTCCAGCCCGTGCGAATTTATGCCGGCGTTTCGATCTGCCAGATCTTCTATCATCAGATTGCCGGCGAGTTCAGCGCCTACGACAGCGACAAGTATCAACACAACCGCGATATCCAGCCCAGCCTGCTGTTCAAAGAACTCGGCGCTCCGCGCGAGCAGGATCCGCAGATGCAATTGAACTTCGGCATCGAGCGCCGGTACGGGTGAACCAGGCACGCATATAGGATCGCGGGCCCGCTTGAGCGCAGCTCTCGGTCGCACGATTACATGACGGCGAAGTAGTTTTCGACGGCAAAGTCGAAGTACTCGGGCGTCATCACCGGCGGCTGCTTTTGGAAATGGCAGAAGTTGCGAATTTGCAGCAACAAGTCGCGCGGCTGGCAGCAGCGGAACGGGCGTCCCGCGTAATGCGTCTTGATCAGGTAGTCGACGGCGTCTTCGTTGTATTCGAAGCCGAGCTTGGGGGCCATGTTCTTGAATAACTCGCGGAATTCCTGTTCGGATGGATCGACCACGTCGATTTTGTAAGGAATGCGCCGCAGGAACGCATCGTCGACCAGGTCCTTGGGCTCCAGGTTCGTGGAAAATACGATCAATTGATCGAAGGGAACCTGAATCTTTTTTCCATTCGGCAGGTTCAAGAAGTCGTAGCGCTTTTCCAGCGGCACGATCCAGCGATTGAGCAATTCGTCGGTGCTCATCCGCTGGCGGCCGAAGTCGTCGATCACGAGCGTGCCGCAGTTGCTTTTCAATTGCAACGGCGCTTCACTAATGCCGGTCGACGAATTGAGCGCCACTTCGAGCGAAGCCATCGTCAATTCGCCGCCGACGACGATCGTCGGACGACGAATGCGCACCCAGCGTTTGTCGATGCGGTTGTCAAGCAGGCTTTCGCTTTGCTCAAGCGGAGCTTCTTCGTGATTGCTCGGATCGAAGAGCCGCAGGATTTCGCCGTCGATGCCGATGGCGCGTGGGATCCAGATGTAATCACCAAAGGCGCGCGTCACGCGCTCGGCGATGCTCGACTTGCCATTGCCCGGAGCACCGTATAAGAACAAGCCTCGCCCCGAATTGACGGCGGGCCCCAAGCGACGCATCATTCGTTTGCTGAGCAGCAGATCGTCGAACGCCCGTTCCAGATCCGCGGCGGTCGGATGCTGCTGGGTCAGAGATTGGGCGGCGACGCTGGCGACGTAGTCCTTGAGCGAAACCGGCGCTGCGCCGAAGTAGGTGCAATGCTCGACGTAACGCCGGGCCCGTTCGCGGCCCATGTCGGTCAATTGGTATTCATAGTCGTTCATCGGAGCGGCGCCGCGATAGACGACCAATTGATCGTTTTTGATCTGGCGGAGTCGCTCTTCGACCAGCTTGAAGGGCAGCTTGACCTGATCGGCGGCTGCGCGGCCGGTGGCGTTGCCCGCGGACAACAGGTATTTGAGGATTAATTCCTCGATCAGCGCTTCCGACAACTCCGCCTCGCGCAGCGAGGAGGGTTCGTAAGGCGTGAAATCGGTTTCATTGCGTGGGGCGGCGGCGCTCGGCGCGGCCTTGTTTCCGACCAGTTGTTTGACACGACCCAGTAATTCGTCGAGCTTTTTTTCGTTTTCTGGCGCGGGCTTCTTATCGCCGTTGTCTGCGGGCGGCGTTTCGACCGGGGCGCCTGGGCTGTTGTGCTCGGGTTCCGTAGCCGCCAGCGCGGCCCAGGCATTGTCTGCGGCCGCGGGATCGCCAAGGCCTGCCAAACGAGCCAGAAGCGTGTGTTGGGAAAGGTCGGGCATGATGTTGGTCGCTCCGCCGCCGGGAATTATTTGAATTGGCCGACAAGTCCGCGGCGACGCGAGCGCGCCCTGGGGCGCGCCTGGCAACCATCCCCGTGATCGGAGGACGGCTGCCCCTGCCGTCGCCGAGCGGCGCTCGACGGGGATGCAGTTAAGTGCATAGGAACTCTACTTTTTCAGGCGATCGGGTCAAATCATAGGCAAGTCGCCATTAGCTTTTCTCATCCGTGCGGCTTCGGCTCCGTCAAAACCGTCGTCCGAACCCAAGCGGCCTGCGAGCGCAAGCGTCAAAGTCCGTAAATCCGACCGCCCGCGGCTGAACCGATCCTGCCAGTCCGGCCCCCAGACAATCCGGGATGAATTCGTTACACTGACCCGCTTGGGGAGGAAGCAAAGACCGTTGGTCCCGACCGCAGGCAGCTTTTCAGGGAAATTCGCATGAGTTCAGGCACGCCCGCCCACGATGTTTTCGGTGCTCGCGACACGTTCAAATCGGGAGCCGGCAAAGTCGGCATTTACCGGCTTTCGAAGCTGGAGGAATTGGGACTTTGCCGGATCGCCGAATTGCCGGTCTCGATCCGCGTGTTATTGGAATCGGCCTTGCGGCACTGCGATCGGTACGAGGTGACCGAGGAGAACGTCAAGAATCTTGCCGCCTGGAAGCCCGTCGGACTTCCCGAAGTGGAAGTCCCGTTCAAGCCGGCGCGCGTGGTCCTGCAAGATTTCACCGGCGTTCCCTGCGTCGTCGATCTGGCGGCGATGCGCAGCGCGATGCAACGTCTCGGCGGCGACCCGAAGAAGATCAATCCGTTGATTCCGGTCGATCTGGTCATCGACCACTCCGTCCAGGTCGATCACTTCGCAGAGCGCTCGGCGCTGGAGCAGAACGTCGATCTCGAATTCGAGCGCAACGGCGAGCGATATGAATTTCTGCGCTGGGGTCAGAAGGCATTTAACAATTTTCGCGTGGTGCCTCCGTCGGTCGGCATCGTCCATCAGGTGAACTTGGAATACCTGGCCAAGGGGGTCTTCGTGCGAAACGACGCGCGCGGCCCCGTGGCCCTGCCTGATACCCTGGTCGGCACCGACAGCCATACGACGATGATCAACGGATTGGGCGTCGTTGGCTGGGGCGTGGGCGGCATCGAAGCCGAAGCCGTGATGCTCGGTCAAGCGCTGTTCATGCTCTTGCCGGAAGTAGTCGGCTTTGAATTAACCGGCAAGCTGCGCCCTGGAGCGACTGCCACCGATCTGGTGCTCACCGTCACCCAGATGCTTCGTAAGCACGGCGTGGTGGGAAAATTCGTCGAATTCCATGGCGCCGGTTTGTCGCACATGCCATTGGCCGACCGTGCCACGATCGGCAATATGGCGCCCGAGTACGGCGCAACGATCGGCTTCTTTCCGGTGGACGCCGAAACGCTCAACTATCTGCGCCGCACCGGTCGCACCGACGCCGAAGTGCAACTGGTCGAGCGGTACTGCAAAGAGCAAGGCCTGTTCCGTACCGACGACATGCCGACGCCAAAATACAGCAGCCAGTTGTCGCTCGATTTGAGCACGGTCGAACCCAGCCTGGCCGGTCCTAAGCGTCCGCAAGATCGCGTGACCCTGGCGGCGATGAAACAGACCTTCGAAAAAGCCCTGCAGGCGCCGGTCAACGAGCGCGGCTTCGCCCTGGATGCGGCGGCGCTCAATCGCAAGGGCGCGGTCCGCGACAACGGCCATAGCACCGAAATCGGCCATGGCGCCGTGGTCATTGCGGCGATCACCAGTTGCACCAACACGAGCAATCCCGCCGTGATGCTTGGCGCCGGACTGTTGGCCCGGAATGCCGTGGCGAAAGGGCTGAAGGTCAAGCCTTACGTCAAAACGAGTCTCGCGCCGGGATCGCGAGTTGTTACGGACTATCTGGAAAAGGCCGGCCTGGCCAAGGATCTCGACGCGCTCGGCTTTCAGACGGTCGGCTATGGCTGCACGACCTGTATTGGCAACAGCGGCCCATTGCCGGAGCCGGTGGCGAAAGCCGTCACCGAAGGTTCGCTGGTGGCTGCGGCGGTGCTGTCAGGCAACCGCAATTTCGAGGGCCGGATTCATCCGTTGGTGAAGGCCAACTATCTGGCCAGCCCGCCGCTGGTCGTAGCATACGCGCTAGCGGGAACGACCGATATCGATCTGGTGAATGAACCGCTTGGCGCCGGCAAAGATGGCAAGCCGGTATATCTGCGCGATATTTGGCCGTCGCAGGAAGAAGTCGCGAAGGTCGTCGATAGCTGCGTGCTGCCCGAGATGTTCCGCTCGCGGTACGACAACGTGTTCGACGCGAATGACCGGTGGAACAAGATCAAGCTTGCTGGCGGCGATCTCTACAATTGGGACGAAGACAGCACGTACATCCAAGAGCCGCCGTTCTTGCTCGATTTACCGCCCGCCCCAGGCCCGATTCAGCCGATCGAGGGCGCCCGCGTATTGGTTCTGCTCGGCGATTCTATCACGACCGACCACATCTCGCCCGCCGGATCGATCGCCGCCACAGGTCCCGCCGGACAGTACCTGCAGGCGCACGGCGTCAAGCCCAGCGACTTCAATAGCTATGGCTCTCGCCGCGGCAACGATCGGGTCATGACTCGCGGCACCTTTGCCAATATTCGCATTCGCAATCAGCTCGCTCCAGGAACCGAAGGGGGCGTGACGCGCCATTTGCCCGACGGCCAGGCGATGAGCATCTATGATGCATCCGTCAAGTACAAAGCAGATGGCGTACCGCTGTTAGTGCTCGCCGGCGCCGAATATGGCAGCGGCAGCAGCCGCGACTGGGCGGCCAAGGGCACGCAGTTGCTCGGCGTGCGCGCGGTCATTGCCGTTAGCTATGAACGCATCCACCGCAGCAACCTGGTCGGCATGGGCATTCTGCCTTTGGAGTTCCCCAAAGGCGAGACCTGGCAGTCTCTCGGCCTCACGGGCGAAGAGACCTACGACATCCTGGGCCTTGACGACAACGTCACGCCGCGCGGCAAGTTGACGGTTCGCGTCACTGCACCCGACGGCAAGGTCCGCGAGTTCCAGGCCACGGTGCGGATCGATTCGCCAGTCGAGCGAGATTACTATCGCCATGGCGGCATTTTGCCGACGGTCTTGCGGAAACTGCTGGCCTGAGTCGGAAGATGTTGAAGCAGCTACAAGATCAGTGCATGCTACCGCAGCCGTCTACGACGCTTTAAGCGGCGACGCGGCTATTTGGCGTCTGTTCATCTGGCAAAGCCGCGCCGCCTTGGTCCCGCCTGTATTGGCCGCACATCAGCCGCCGTTTGCCATCCGGACCGACGACTACGACCAGGGCAGTTTTCGAGAGCAGATGGAGCAAGATCGACTCAGCCTGGGGTTCGAGCAGCGCTCCTTGACGGGTTTCCACGACGAGCGCTGCGGGCAGGCGGCCATCGAGCAGTTCTCGCAGACAGAGCAGCCCTGCCCGGTCGGGACGCCATTCATCCAGCCAGTCGTCGTCGGCCAGCCAGGCACAGCGAAATTGCGAGCACGCCGCAGGGCGCTGCTCGTAGATCGCGCAGCCTGAGTGACACAGCTTCTCGCATGGTTCGCCTGCTGGCTTCGCAGCTTGCGAGACGACTCCGGCAGCGATCGGCAGATAGACGCAGCATGCCGTGCAATCGCCGCACGCTCGTCCCGGGTAGATTCTCAAGGGAACCACAGAACCCATCCGCGACGAGGTGGTAGGCGCCGCGCCCCTTCCGTAGGGGCGGATAACGGCCAAGTTATCGGCTCTGTGAAGGCTCCGACTTGAGTGTTCCCAGCTGTCTACGCGCGCGGAACGCGGGAAATTGGGGGCGAAGTAAATGAGTCAGCAACCTAGGCTGTCTGCATGGAACGAACTCGCCTAATGGCGCACGGCGAGTTCGTGACCGAGAATCTCAAGGTCTTCGCGGAAACGCTCAATGGCTTCAGACGGGTTTACATTGAAAAAGGCACGGCCATCGGTTTGCCAGCGTTCCCCTTGCGTACGGAACATGGCGGTTGCCGCCTTCAAATCGCCGACCGCCTCCACATCTTCCATGAGTCCGCCTTCGACGGCCTCGAATGAGATCGTCACGGCGACAAACGCACAGAGATCTCCATTGTGACGATCGCGAGCGTAAGATACGTCATTGTCAAAGTCGCAGGTCGTCCAGCGTAAGCCTCGAGGTTTTCCGCTGGCCGCGGCCAATTGGAAGAATTTGGCTTCCAGACGCTCTCGTTGACGGTGGAAGTCTTTTCGCGCCCGCTCGTAACGCGCAGCGCGCATGGCCGACCGAATCGGTTTCCAAATGAGGGCAGCCACAATCCCCGCTGCAGCCGCCATGCCGACCGCAATCCAGGCCCATTCGCCCATGGCTTCCCGCTCCTCGACAGGCGCCGCTCGATGAAAGCGATGAGCGGCTAACCTCGCATTGTAGAGTTTGCCCGCAATCGCTGGCAAGTATTTTGGCGCGAGGTTCGGGACGGATGAATAAACGACGATCCGAACAACAGAAGCCTTTGCTTCTGGACTTTTCACCGTATGCTTACCGCATTCATTGCCCTTGATCCTTTATGATTCGGTTTCGCCATGGCCATTCTCGGAGCCCACATGTCAATTGCCGGCGGCTATTATAAGGCCGTCGAATTCGCCCAGCGCTGCGGCTGCGATTGCGTGCAGTTATTCACTAAAAACAACAATCAATGGCGCGCAAAGCCGATTGCCGCCGAGGAAGTGGAGAAATTCCTCGCGGCCTTGTCGACCGCGGGCGTGTCGCACCCCATCTCGCATGATTCTTACCTGATCAATCTGGCCAGTCCCGACGATGATTTGTGGCGCAAAAGCATTGACGCCTACGTGATCGAACTCGAGCGGGCGGAACTATTGGGCATACCGTACGTGGTGATGCACCCGGGGGCCTACGTTTCCAGCACAGAGGCGGCCGGATTGGCTCGCGTCGCGGCGGCTCTCGACGAAATTCATGGCCAAACGCCGGGTTTGAGAGCGTGCACCTTGCTGGAAACTACGGCTGGCCAGGGAACAACGCTAGGTTGGCGGTTCGAACAGCTCGCGGAAATCAAACTCAAGGTGAAGGCTCCGGAGAGGCTGGGAGTCTGCCTCGATACGTGCCACGTGTTTGCCGCCGGTTATCCGCTCTGCGGGCCGGCCGAGTACGAAGCCACCATGCAGAGCTTCGATGCAATTGTCGGTCTAGAGCAAATCAAAGCTTTTCACCTGAACGACTCTAAAAAAGGGTTCGGGTCGCGCGTCGACCGGCACGAACATATCGGCAAAGGCTGCCTAGGGCTGGAACCGTTTCGTTTGCTGCTCAACGATCCAAGGTTTCGGCAGACGCCAATGTATCTGGAAACGCCCAAAGGCCAGACGGATGGAGAAGAGTGGGACGTCGCCAATCTGCGAACGTTGCGCGAACTAATCCGCGAGTAAGCGATTGCCGAGAGCTGCAATGGCGATGGCCTCCGCTTGCGCGCGGCTGCATTTCCGCAGCCAAGAGTCGGGTTCTAGCAGTTGTATCGTCGCTCGGAAAACCGCCATCGCGCCTGTTGCCGGCAGCCGATCAAGTCTGATGCGCCGCCAAGTTGACCGGCCGCCGCTAGCCGGATAGGATTAACTTGCGGCAGTGTGAAAAAGGCGCCCTTCGCGACAGTCAGAATCGGCTTCCGTTCATGGCTCTGACGTACTTTAAGCGATTCCGGATGGAGATCGATCTGACGGGCCTCGATTCTTGGGAGCCCGTTGTGCCAGCCGGTTATCGCCTGGCAGCCTGGGATGTGAGTCTCTTGCCCGCACATGCGGAAACAAAGTACCTGAGCTTCCGTTCCGAGATCGACGCAAACGTTTTTCCTTGCTTGGGGGAATATGACGGCTGTGTGCGTCTGATGCAGGAGATCAGCCGCAAAGACGGATTCTTGCCTGAGGCGACCTGGCTGGTTGTCAGCGAGGAGGGACCGGGCGAGTTCTGCGGCACGGTACAGGGCATTCGCGACCGCAACGGCATGGGCGCCATTCAAAATCTGGGCATTGTCCCCGACCATCGCAATCGCGGTCTGGGCAGCGTGCTGATGAAAAAGGCCTTGTTTGGCTTCCGGCGCGCCGGTTTGCGGCGTGCATTCTTGGAGGTTACTGCTCAAAACGACGGCGCCATCAAGCTCTACCGTCGCCTCGGGTTCAGCAAAGCCCGCACTGTCTACAAGGCGATTGAAGTCTCGCCGTTCGCCTTGCGTTAATGCAGGCCTTTCCAATCCTCCAAGTGTTCCCGCGTTGGGCGACGATCAATTGGCGGCGCGAGCGACGATCGCCTTAGCTGCTAGGGCGGCAGCGCCCAGAGCGGGTTCCTCGACCAGCCGAATGCTGGACGTCAACAGCTTCGCCTGTTGCAATTGCGAACTCACAAGGTCGCGCATCAAGACGCATCCTGACAGCACGCCGCCAGCCAGGGCCAACGGAAAAGGTTGATCAACCAGGTCAAGCTGTCGCGCCACGGCGGCGATGCCCAATGAAAGTTCTTCGGCCGCACGGCCGAGAATATTCCGAGCCACTGCGTCGTCTGCTGCGGCCGCTTCGCTCGTTACCGATGCCAATGCGGCCAGTTCGCGACGATCGCGCGCACTGCCATAGACAGCCGCGACAAGATCCGACGGTTGCTTGCAGTCCAGCGCGGCTAGCATCCGTGCCTGGAGAACTGTCGCGGGGCCGCGTCCGTCGGCGGCGCGCGCCGCAGCGCGAAGCGACTCGAGAGCGATCCAATAACCGCTGCCCTCGTCGCCGACCAAGTATCCCCAACCGCCAGCGCGCGCTGTGCGGCCCGCTCGATCGGCGCCGTAGATCAGCGAGCCGGTGCCTGAGATGACGGCAACGCCCCAGCCTTCATCGGTTCCCGCAGCCAGCACCGGCAGTGCGTCGTGGACCTGTAAAAAATGAGCAGCCAGATTTCGAGAGGCGGCCCACCGTTCGTATTCGCTCCGCTCGCGATCGCGCCCTGCGCCAGCGAGCGCCAAACATGCGGAAGCCGCGGGGTAAGGGGAGAAGCCCGCGTCGCGAAATGCATCACGCACAGCCGAGTCGAGCGCCGCCACCGACGCGGCATAGCCCACAACCTGTGGGTTCGAAGGTCCCGCTTCTCCGCGGCCAAGCACCCGTCCCAGCCGCTCGTTCTCTAATGTTGCAACGACCGCGACCGTCGCGGAGCCGCCGCCATCGATGCCCAACAATAACGGACTGCCGCAAGCGGCCGCAGGACGGACCTCGCTGGCATTGCCTATGGATGGCGGAAGGGCGTGTGGCGATGCATCCATTTCCAAAGCTTCGCGCAACTGCCCGCCAACTGCTTGAAGACGCCGGCGCGCCTCTTGAGGCGTCGTCGCGCAGCGCTCGACGACAATCGCAGTTTTAAGTTCGCCGTCGCAACGCGTCAGCAAGGCCTGCGTCGCTGCGTCGTCCAGCCCCGTGAGGGCTGCAGCGATGCGCGCCGTACGCGCTCGCAACTTACTGTTGGTCGCGCGCAGATCGACCATCAGGTTTCCATACGTCTTGCCGCTACGGACCATGGCGCCCGTCGTCAGCATGTTCAGCACCAGCTTGGTCGCCGTGCCGGCCTTAAGTCGCGTAGAACCGCTAATGACCTCGGGACCGACAATCGGCGTGATCGCCAACTCGGCTTCAGCCGCCGCCTCTGAATCAGAATTGCATGTCAAGGAGATCGTGAAGGCGCCGTGCTGGCGAGCGTAACGCAATCCGCCGATGACATAAGGCGTTCGACCGCTGGTGGCGATACCAAGGACGACGTCGCAAGCATCTACCTTGAGCCGTTCGAGTTCCTCGGCGGCCAATTCCGGCCGATCCTCGGCGCCCTCGATGGCTCGCGTCAGTGCCGCCGGCCCGCCGGCGATCAGCCCGACGACTTGCTCCGGCGGCGAATTAAACGTGGGCGGGCATTCGCTTGCATCCAGCACGCCCAACCGACCGGAAGTTCCAGCGCCAAGATAAATCAGCCGCCCGCCCTGGCGAAATCGTTCGGCGATAGCCTCGATGGCTTGCGCGATCGGCTCGGCTTGGTCTGCGACTGCCGCCGCGACGCGCGCGTCTTCGGCGTTCATCAGACGCACGATCTCCAGCGCCGAAAGGCGGTCGATTTCCGCGGACGCCGGATTACTGGCTTCGGTGGTTAACGGATTGTGCATGGGCCGAGATGATGGATTATCATAAGTCGTCCATTGTAATGAGCGTCGAGCCCGAAGTCAGCGAGCCGCTTCCTATCTGCCTGCTGACCCTCTCCATTCAATCCTCACGAGTTCCGACTTCCTCTCCCATGCAGCTTGCCGTCAGTCCGATCGATCTGGCCATCGTCGCCATTTACCTGGCGGGGGTCGTGGTTTTCGGACTTTGGATCGGCCGCGGCCAGCGAGGCATCAGTGATTACCTGCTCGGTGATCGCAATCTGCCCTGGTGGGTGCTGCTGCTTTCAATTGTGGCGACCGAAACCAGCACGGCGACGTTCTTGAGTATTCCGGGCGTCGGCTACCGCCGCGATCTCTCGTTCTTGCAACTGGCGCTCGGTTACCTCATCGGTCGCTATATCGTCGTCGGGAT
>JAICIG010000277.1 GCA_025924495.1 Pirellulales bacterium
GGGCAACTGTTCGTTCTTGGCTTTGTCGCTGAGCGGATTGTCGGCCAGGTAAAGCCGCAGGTAGGGAGTGAATCGTTTTTCGCCTTCGGCATCCGCCTTGGCCGCATCGACGAGCGGCTGCAAGTCGGTGATCTTGTTGCGCTCCAAAAACAGCATGCTCAGTTGCGTGAAGGCGCCGATGCCGTTGAGGTTCTCCAACTGATTGTCGCTGAGCTTCAACAGCGACAATCGCTTGATCTCGGCCAGCGGCGCCAGGTTGGTAATCTGGTTCTTGGCCAGGTCGAGCGACGAGAGCTTGGTTAACTTGGCCAGCGGCGCCAGGTCGGTCAGCTTATTCTCGGCCAGGTATAGCGCCGAAAGCTTGGTCATGGCATCGAGCGGCGGCAGCGCAGTGAGTTGATTGCCCGACAACTCCAGGTATTGCATGCCGGCCAGTCCGGCCAGCGGTGCAATGTCGGCGATCTTGTTCTTCGACAAATCGAGCGATTGCAGGTTGGCGAGGCCTTTCAGCGGCGTGACATCGGCGACTTCGTTGTTCGCCAGGTTGATCAGTTGCAGGTTGGTGCACTTATCCAGACCGCTCAGATCTTTGATCCCTTTGCCTTTGGCTTCCAGGATGAAGACCTTGCGCAAATCTTCATCGGTCAGCATGGTGCTGGGATCTTTTTTGTCGAACAGCATCGCCCGGACGGCGGTTTCCAGGTTGGCATCGGCAAACGGACCTGCTGCAACGGCTGGCTGCGCGGCCAGAGCCAACGTTGCGGAGGCCAAAGCCAAGATCGCCAAAGTAGAGCCAAAGTGGTTTCTCATGATGGAGTTCCTCCCGGATCCGACAGAATCAATTTCTGGTTGTGTTAACTTCTGGTTGTTGCGACGCCGCCTCAGACGCTTCGCGGCGGTCGCATCGCCCCAAATCGATAAGCTCCTATTTTAGCTTGCCCGGCCGGCAGAGTTCCACTGGTCGAAAGGGTGCAAAATTGGCTTTCGATGGCCCTCGGCAGTATATTCAGAAGCGAGATCCCAGGCATAAAGTCCGGGCTAAAAAGGGGCTGTGCTCGAGCGGCGTTGCGACCAGGCGTTCCTCCGTTTTCCCGTCTATTTGAGGAGGGCTGTGATGTTCAAACGCATTTGGATTCTCGCGATCGTGGTCTTGGCGGCTGCCGGAGCAGCCTTGTCAGCGCCTGAGGCGAAACGTGAACTCGATCCGACTGAGCTCGCCAAAGGGAAGGTCGCGCGACAGGTCTTCGATCAAATCATTGCCAGGTATCGCAATGGCGAAGGCTATGACGTCGACGATCTGGCCTTATGGTCGCAGCGAATCTTGGTCGCCGATCTTGCCGCGTCGGCAGATGCGGAGCAGCGCAGGACCGCTTACGAGGCGCATCAGGCGCGCACCAGCGACATCGAAAAGATCGCGGGTTCCTATTTCCGGGCAGGCATGGGCCGGCAGTCCGATGCGCTCGCGGCGGAATACTATCGTCTCGACGCGGAATCGCAACTTGCCAATATCAAACGGCCGTAGTTAACCCGGCATGGCCGATTTGACCGGCAAGGGGCGATGCACGTAGAGAGCGCCCGGGTCGATGCGGATGGTCGGTTCGGGCAGGCGCATTTCATAAGTCACGGGCCGCCGATGATCGGCAAGTTGCCGCTGGGGGTTATAGACCGAATTGAACTTCCACAGCATGCGTGCGAAGTTCGTCTGGCCTTGGGCCAGCAGTTTGGCGGTCAAAGCGAAGGTGCTGCGCAGCGCGGCCCAGCCCAGGTGCTTGCGGTTGAGCACCTGCTGCGTTCGCACCAGCTCTTCATAGAATTGCGCGAGCGGCAGCGCGGTGGGCAGCACGGCGTGCTGTACGTCGAACAGCCGATAGTCGCGACTGGTGAAGCGCCGCGATTCGGTGTGCCAGGTCTCCGTGCCCGGATAAGGCGTGTTCACTGTCACATGCACGATCTCCGGCACCGACAAGGCCCACTCGCGGAGCACCTCGAACCGCCGCACGTCCCAACTTGGATCAGCGATGATGTTCACGGCCACGACAATGCCGAGCGACCGGGCGCACTCGAGCGCCTCGAAGTTCTTGCCCAGCGCCACGCGCTTGCGAAACTTCTTTAATCCTTCATCATCGACCGCCTCCAGCCCGAGAAACATGTACTGCAAGCCGAGCCGCCGCCAGCGCTCAAAGACCTCGCGGTTGCGCAACAGCACGTCGCCGCGCGTCTCCAGATAATACTGCTTGCGAATGCCTCGACGCTCGATCTCGTCGGCCAGTGCGTGCCCTTGCTCGGGATGGATAAAGGCCACGTCATCGACGATGAACACGCCCTGTTCGCGCACGCGGGCCAGATCGTCGGCCGCGCGCTCGGGGCTCAGCTTGCGGTAACTGCGGCCATAAAAGGTCCATGCGCTGCAGAAGGTGCAATCCCAGGGGCAGCCGCGTGAGAACTCGATCGACGCGCATGGATCGAGACTGCCGATGAAATAGCGCTTGCGCCGCCGTAGCAGGTCGCGCGCTGGCTGAATGGCATCGAGATCCTTAATCAATTGCGGCGGGGGACCGGCGCCTCGCGACGTGACGACGCCGGGCAGGCCGTCGACGGCTTCGCGGTCGTCCTGGGCTGTTTCCAACAGGCGCGGCACGATCTCCTCGCCTTCGCCGCGAACGATGCAATCGACGGCGCCGGCCGCATGGTCGAGGATTTCAGCCGCTGTGAAGCTGGCGCTATGGCCGCCGGCGAAAATAAAGCACTCGGGCAGGCGTCGCCGCGTGGCGATTGCCAGGTCGACCGCTTCCGGAATGTTCGCCAGGTAATTCAGCGAGAAGCCGACGGCGTCCGGTCGCCACTCGTCGAGCAGGCGGAAATAATCTCGATGCCGATAGCTCTGCAGATCGAGCAGGCGCACCTCGTGCCCTGCTCGCCGTGTCGCTTCGGCCACCAACTCCAGACCGAGCGGTTCCAGTCGCAGATATACCTCCGAGTACATCAATGCACTCGGATGGACATAAAGGACCTTCATGGCGATTCCTTTCGAAGGGCCGGAACGTGAAGGACAGAAGCTGAAGGAGGAGAGTTCGCCCTCGGATTTCCCGTCTCCTTAGCCCTCTTTCCCCGCTGCTGTCTTACCGATCTCTTCCCAGCGACCGCTTCGACCTGAGCGAAAGAGGGCTTCGATCACCTGCATATTCGCGGCGGCGTCTTCAATCGGCGTCGGCACGGGGGCGTTGTCGAGAATGGCCTGGGAGAACAAGTCGCCTTGAATCGTGTACTGGTCGCAAACCGGCAGGACGATGTCCTCGATGCCCGCCTTCGTTTGCAGCCAGAGCCGGCATGGTTTGTCGGGCGGTGCATTGAAGGGGATTTCGATCTCCACGCGCCCCTCGGCGCCGAAGATTTGCACGCGCTGGTAGGACGCCAGTTGCGTGCTGCAAGTAAAGCTGGCACTGCCGGAGCCGAAGTCCATGATGGCCGAAGCAAAGCGATCGGTCTTGAACTCGGGATCGTACTCGACCTGGGCGAACACCCGGCGAGGCTCGGCGCCGAACAGAAACCGCGAGAGCGAAATCGGATAGCAGCCGATATCCATCAACCCGCCGCCGCCGATCTCCGCCTGATTGCGGACATCGGATGCATCGCGATTGTAGTAAGAGAAAAAGCTCTGGATCGTCTTAAGCGGCCCAAGCCGCCCGTCAGCGACCAGATGCCTGGCCGTCACCCACTGCGGGTGATGCCGGTACATGAAAGCTTCCATCAGCTTCAATTGCGGATGTAGCTTGCCGGCTGCGATCAATTGCTCGGCTTCGGCCGAACTAAGGCCGATCGGTTTTTCACACAGCACGTGCTTGCCCGCCTCAAGACACTTGATCGACCAGGGGACGTGCAGGTGGTTGGGCAAAGGAACGTAGACGGCATCGATTTCCTTGTCGGCCAGCAGTTCCTCATACGATCCATAGGCTTTGGCCAGGCCTAGTTGTTTGGCCGCCTGCTGCGATCGTTCGAGCGAGCGAGAAGCGATGGCAACGACTTCGGCGTTCCGGCACCGCTGCATGGCGGGAATCACCTTTACGGTGGCAATTTTCGCCACGCCCAGCACGCCCCAACGCACTTTGCTCATCGGGAGAATTCCAGAGTCGTCAATTCAAGAGCTTATACATCGGGCGCGGCGCCCCACGGGGCGCCGCGCACCGATAAGCCAAGCTACCATCTTGCCGCTCAGACGGAAACCAGCGGAAAGATTTCGACGTCGACCCGCTCGCTGAAGGCGGCATGACACGGCGGCTCGCAAACCTCGATGCCGTTGGCGGCCAGTAACGACTCTTGCAGGCTCACGGCCCGCGCCGACTTTAGCGCGTAGGGGAGATGGTGAACCTGACCGCGCAGCAGCCGGCCGCGGCGCTCGCAGTAGAGGAAGTACCGTTCAATCAAGAAGTGCTCCAGCGTCCCCGGCACGGCATGGCCGGAGTTCGTCGCCGGAAACTGCGGGCCAATCTCGGCGTCGAGCGACAGGTGAGCTCCCGCCGGGCCTGGCCACAATCGCCGACTGGCGTACTGCACACGGTCGCCGGCTCGGGTGACCGACATCGACGCTCGGAAATAATTCAGGCCCCAAAAGCGGCGGGCGATCTCGACCGCCAGCGAGTTCGCTGCTTCGAGGCTGAAAAACCAGACGCCCGGATCGCGGCCTCGGCAGTGAACGTAGGTGCGCACGTTCGTTTCCCGGAAAGCGAAGCCCCAGGGAAACCAGCGCGGCCGCACGCCCGACATTTGAAACGGCACCAGCCCAACCCAGGCGTCTCCTTGCCAGGTGTCAAGCGAGAGTCCTTGAGGGAGCAATGCCGCGATCATTTCCGAGGGCACGCGCCAATGGAGAAATAACAAATTACTCCAGCAGTGATATCCGATCGCCCGGCCGGAAGGCCGCTGAGTAGGACTCAGCCGATCAATCTCGAGAGCGGCGACGCACATGGGAAAAGTAACCTGCAGCGCTCGTTTGAGTGGATATTCCGGCGAATTATCAACCGGATGCAGCGCCGGCGATTAACCGCTTATTGCGCGATGATGCCCACGCAACTTGCGTCGGCCATGATCGCTGCTGCGGCGCTTACTCGAAAAGCAGCCGCACGGCGATCCGCCAATTGCCGATCCATTCCGGCAGCGCCAATTCGTCGTCTGCGGTCAGGGTGCGACCGGGATGATCGGAATCATGCACGATGACGATCCGCTGCTCGGGATCGACGACGCAAACCGCCAACACGCCTGCCTTCAGATATTCGCTGACCTTGGCCAGTACGTCAGGCCAGCGGTCCCCCGGCGATAGCACCTCGAAGATCAGTTCGGGCGCCGAAGCCGGATAGCCCTTGGGGACGGAATCTTTCGGCAATCGGGCGAAGCTATAGAAAGCGACGTCGGCGCCTCGCACCGTGTCGGGGCGGCGCTCGGTGACGACTCCCGAATCATTGGTAACGACGCGACCGAGACTGCGCTGCGACACGAAGTTGCGCAGCAAGCCTGCAATGGCGCCGCAAACCAACCCGTGCCGAAAGCCGGGCACGTTCATAACGACGATCCTTCCCCGCACAAGTTCCGTCGGCCGGCCCTGATCGGGCAAGTGGAGAAATTCTTCGGCGGTCAGCAGGGCTTCGATCGTAGCCATAAGATGAGTGCTCGCTCAGTTGATCTGCGGCAGCTCCATTTTACTTTAGCCGCGGATCAGCCCCAAGCCCGCCGGCTGCGAGACGGCAGGCGTAAATAGGTGAATAAATGCCAATCAGCCGAGCCGGTTCAGCTCTTCTCGACCTTGCTGCTCTTTGACGACTTCTTCGGCTTAGGTTTTTCCTCGTCGTCGCCGGCGCCGGTCAGTTCGGCAACACGTTTGCCCAACTCTTCGCCACGGGCGCTTAAGGTGACGACTTTGCCGTCTCGGCCGACCAGAATCGTGGCCGGAATGGCGCTGATGCCGTAGTAGCTGGCCATCGGATGTTCCCAGCCGGTGGCCTTCGAGTCGCTGCTGAACAGAATGGGCCAGGGAAGCTTTTCTTCCTCCAGGAATTCCTCGAGCGTTTTCTTATCGTCATCCAGGCTGATGCCGACAACATCGAAGCCGCGGTCATGGTATTTTTCGTACGTCTCTTTCACGTTCGGCAATTCCTGGATGCACGGTCCGCACCAGGTGGCCCAGAAGTCGACCAACACCACCTTGCCTTTATATTTCGACCAGTCGAACGATTTGCCATTGACCAACGTCCCTTCGATCTTGATGGGGTTGCCAATGAGCTTCAGCTTGCGCACGGAGCCTAACAGCTTCTCTGCGGCGGCCTTGATGTCGTCGTTGTCGCTCTTGGCGAGCAGCTTGGCGACCTGCTCGTAGGTGTCTGCCGCGGCATCGGGCTTCCCCTCGTTTTCATACAAGCGACCTGCATACATGCTGAACTCGGCAGCCTTAATGGCAACGTCCGGATCGTCGCTCTTGGCAAAGGCGACGGCAAGTTCGCCGGCAGCCTTCGCGCCCGACAAATCACCATCGACCTGCTGCAGCATCTGCACGGCGACGGCAGCCAGCGGGACCATGCGTGGCTGCAGCCGAGCGCGCGTCAGAAAGCCTTTCGCCTTCGCAGCGAATTCCTTCATGTCATCGTTGGAAGTTTCATCGAGGCCCTCTTTCTCCTTCACGAGCTGAAAGTACTCGGCGGTCTCGGCGATGCCCGGCCGCTTGTCGTTTTTCAGCTTGGCGACCAAGGCGTCGAGCTTTTCGCCGGCATCTTCGCTGCCCAATCGCTTCATCACCGCCAAGGCTTCGAGCTTGGCTTCGATCGCCGAGGCGAACGTTTCATCGTCGGGCTTGGCGGCGACAATCTTGTCGGCGGCGGCCACGATTTTGCCCATGATCTGGCGGATGTTCTCCATGCGGGCCGCGCGGCTCGAGCCCTTGGCCTGCGACGTCAGCAGCTTCTTGATGTATTCGAGCAGTTCCTTAGGCGAGCCGTCGGGAACATCATCTGCCGCCGCATTGTCCGCCGCTTTGGCGCCCTTCGATTTGGGCTCCTCGTCTTCGGCGGCTCGCAACACGGTCGAGGCGAGAACCACCGCGATCGCTAACAAAGCCCCGCTCACAGAAGAGGGCCGCAGGAACGGAAATGACATATTGGACCGCCTTTCCGACAGTTTCTTTCATGACTATGGGTAGTCCCCTTTTCCAGCAAGCTAACCCGCCGGGTGCTTTGTTGCAAATGCTGTAAGCTCGGCACGATCTTCGTCAATAGTGGCGGGTTGCGGAAACCGTGCGGAAGTCCGCCGCCGCCAGTGGTCGAAAGTGCGGGGCCGCTTGCCAACCGACCGTCGGACAGGTCACTCGAGCGTACTGCAACAGATGCTGCGGCCGCCATCGACGGGCAGACAGACTCCGGTAATAAACTCGTTCTCCAATAAGAACAGGACCGCGTCGGCAATATGTTGCGGCGTTCCCTCGCGCTTGACCAGCGTGCCGGCAATTGCAGCCTGCCGCTCGACAGCGGAAAGCGAGCCCGGCAACATCGCGGGGCCCGGAAGCACGGCGTTGACTCGCACGCGTGGGTTGCGGTGAGCCAATTCGATGGCAAAAGTGCGCGTCAGCGTTGGAATCGCCCCCTTGGAAGGAAAATAAGCTGGGTAATTGAGGTAGGGTCGAACAATCGCCCAATCCCCCAGATTAACGATTGAGCCGCCGCTTGGTTGCAATGTCATCGCGAGCCCGACTTGCTGGCAACAGAGGAACGTGCCCAGCGTATTGGTCTCCAAGTGCATTCGCACGTCGTCGGCGGTGGTTTCTTCGAGCCGCTTCGAAATCCAAACCGCGGCGCAATTGACGAGCGCGTCGATGCGGCCGAACAGCGCGTGAGCTTCGCGAACCATGGCGGAGACGGCGAGCTCGTTGGTGAGATCGCCCGTCACCACCCCCGCTTCACAGCCCGAGCGATTTAGTTCTGCGGCAGTAGCTTCCGCTTGGGACACGGAATGGCGCGCGTGCAAGATGACTCGATAGCCGCGCGCCGCCAAGGTTCGCGCCACGACATTGCCAATTCGCGGCGCGCCGCTGCCTGTCACGAGCGCGACAGGCTTTTCCGAGAGAAGAGAAGTTGCAGTCATTCGTTCGCCGCTGGTTCACCAAGAAATACGCCGCAGGTCGGAGCCCCAGTGAAATAACAATAGGTAAGTACAACAATAGTATTCGCCAACACGAGGGTCTGAAAGTTTGACTTCGTTCTTGGTAGGAGGGTCGCCCGTCTACTAAGATAACTGTTATAGAGCGGCTTTACCCTCTGTGCTCATCCATTTGGGCGACTTGACAGTTGTGCTGCCAGCGCAACGCAAGCGAGATGGCCCCTGTCGAATGTCAGGAGGATCGGGGCATGCTAATTTGAAAGCCGAATAGGCAGCTTTGCCGGACCATGGACATGCAGGGCCTGGCTCGGGAGCCATTGCTTGTCACACGTTAGCTCGAAGCGTGCGGCGCTCTTGAGCAGATCGCCGAGCGCGATGCGCGCTTCCAGGCGAGCCAAGGGCGCTCCCAAACAGAAGTGACTGCCGAGGCCGAACGCCAGATGCGCATTCGGCTCGCGCGTGATATCGAATCGATCGGGCTCGGCAAAGTGCCGAGCGTCGCGGTTGGCGGAACCGATCATCGCCAGCACGAGCTTGCCCGCGGGAATCTGCTGGCCATGCAGCTCGAGGTCGCGCTTCGGCGTGCGCATGATCCACTGCAACGGCGAGCGGTAACGTAATATTTCTTCAATGGCCGCGGGAAGCAGCTCCGGCGCGGCTCGCAACCGCGTCCATATGTCGGGATGTTCGTCGAAGCAGAGCAGGGCGTTATTGATCAGGTGAGTCGTCGTCTCCTGGCCCCCCACCACCAGCATTTGGAAGAAGCCTAAGATCTCCTCCGGCTTCAGCCGCTCGCCGTCGACCTCGGCGGCTACCAGGCGCGTGAGCAGAGTATCTTGGGCCGAGGAGCGCAGATCGTCGATCATGTTGGCGAGATAGTCGTTCATCTCGGCCGTGACGGCAGTGAATTCATTCAAGACGAGCGCCGCCTCGGGGCCGCTCGAGCGCGCATAGCTCAGCCTCAGCATGCTGTCGCTCCAGCGTTTGTATCGCGCCCAGTCGGCGGCAGGGATGCCGATCATTCCAGCGATTACTTTCATCGGCAGCGGAATGGAATACTCGGCCGCCAGATCGCACTCCCCGCGCGCGAGGACCGGCTCGAGCAACTCGCGCGACAGCTCGCGAATGCGCGGTTCGAGATTGGCGATGACCCGCGGCGTGAAAGCCCGCGAGATCAGCGCTCGCAGCTTGGTGTGCCGCGGCGGGTCGTAGAACATGAACCAATGGCGCGGGGCGGGCACGGCGGAGCTGAACGCCTCGTGATCGGCGAGCGCCCGCTTTACGCCGTCGTAGTCGAAGATCAACCAACCATCGAACGGCGGGGGCACGTGCAGCACGCCGGGGCCGCTGCGCATCTGTTCGTAGATCGGGAAGGGATTCCGCCGAATCTCGTCGGAGAAAATGTCGACCATCGCCGCAGACTCCGAGAACTCGTAAAAAGGCGCTGTGCCCGCGGCGATTATCCTGGCGAATCGCCGCTCCGTCCAGCAGAGTCCGCCTGAGTACAACGCATTTTCTGGGTTGGCGCCTGGCGCCTGGCGCCTGACGCCTGAAGCCTCCTTTCCCGTCACTGCTTTCTGTGCCACAATAGAAGTGCTGGCGCCGGTTTCCTATCGCCGGCGCGGACGGGGAGTTTTGGGCCATGCGGCTCGTTGTCTTAGGTTCGACCGGCTATCATCCGAACGAGATTCGGCATACGCCTTGCTTGATCATGCCCGAGTTGGGCATCGTGCTCGATGCAGGCACGGCGATGTTCCGCGTGCGGGATCATCTGGTCACGCCCGAGCTCAGCATTTTTCTGAGTCATGCGCATCTCGACCATTGCTTCGGGCTGACATTCCTGTTCGACGTGCTCTACGACCGGCCGCCGAAGCAGGCAATCGTGTACGGCGAAGCGGAAAAGCTGGCGGTCATTCAAGAGCACCTGCTTGCACCGCTGTTGTTCCCCGCGAAACTGCCTTGCGAATACCGCGAGCTGCCCCCGGGCGGCGTCGATCTTCGCGGGGGTGGAAGGCTGACGCATTTCCCGCTCAAGCATCCCGGCGGATCGCTCGGCTTCAGGCTCGACTGGCCCGGCCATTCGCTGGCTTATGTCACCGACACGACGGCCGATCCCACGGCCGACTATGTGGAACACATTCGGGGCGTCGATCTGCTCGTACACGAATGCTATTTCAGCGACGAGCACCAGGCCTGGGCTGAGAAGACGGGGCATAGCTGGACCACGCCCGTGGCCGAAGTGGCGCGAGCCGCGCGTGTCGGTCGGCTGGTGCTGATGCATCTCAACCCGCTCATCAACGCCGCCGATCCCATCGGCCTGGGCGTTGCGAAGGCAATTTTTCCCAACACATTCCTCGCCGAAGACGGGATGGAGCTCGAGTTTTAAGAGCGCCGAACTCGGAGCGGCGAGCGCGAAGCAAACCGCCAATCGACTGTAGGGAACGCCCACTGCGGCGTTCCGTTGCAGCGCGCTGGATGATCCATTGCGCTTCTGCGGAACGCCGCAGTGGGCGTTCCCTACGCGTCATAGCTTCCTGCGTTCAACGCCTGATAAAAGTTCTCAGCGCAGAGCGGGTAGCGTAACTTTCCATGCGTCTTGTCAGCTCCGCGCGCCGAGTTCCGCGCTCCGCGCTA
>JAICIG010000278.1 GCA_025924495.1 Pirellulales bacterium
GGGAAATTGAAGTGATAGTCGCGTAGGGACGACAGCTTGTAGCTCGGTTGCACAAGCCCGGGAATCGATCGCACCATAAAAATTCGCGTCAGTTCCGTGGGGACGCCAGGCGACGCGGCTTCCTGTCGCCGTTACCGGGGCTGGACAACTACGGATTGGACCGATGAGATCCAAGGACTGACGTCCCTGGCTGCACCCTGTCGCCGCTACGCGGCTGCCCTGCGTGCTTTCGGCGGAGCGAAAGCCGATACTGGGCAGCACTCTATGTCAGACATGCTGCCTTTCAGCAAAAGCTCGAACCGATAAAATTAACCGGCTTTCGAAACGCACATGGGGGTACGAATTGACGGGACGAATCTATCTGTTGAACGACAATGCGGCGCTAATTCCGATGGAGGAGACGCCGTACGACTCGGAACGGCTGCTGCAGGAATTGCTGGCGAAGCACCCGGACTTGTTAGCCGGGGAGCAGATCGATAGCGAGGCGCCCCGCAGGTGGCTGCTGGTCACGCGAGAGATGCGAGTACCGGGTGAGGAAGAGGGTGGCGCGCGCTGGTCGCTCGATCATCTGTTTCTCGATCAAGACGCCGTACCGACGCTGGTCGAGGTGAAACGCAGCAGCGACACGCGCATCCGCCGCAAGGTCGTCGGCCAGATGCTCGATTATGCGGCCAATGCTGTGGTCTATTGGCCGGTGGAAGAGATCCGGGCCAGGTTCCATCGTCGCTGTGAGAAGGCGAGGCTCGATCCGGAAGAAGTGCTGGCGGGTTTTTTGGGACCGGAGCAAACTGCCGACGAGTTCTGGCAGCGAGTGAAGACAAACCTGCAGGCGGGGCGGATTCGGATGGTGTTTCTGGCCGATGTCGTGCCCGCCGAGTTGAGAAGGATTATCGAGTTTCTCAACGAGCAGATGGATCCCGCCGAAGTGCTGGCGGTAGAGGTGCGGCAGTATGTCGGCACAGGGATGAAGACGCTGGTTCCGCGCGTGCTGGGGCAGACAGAGACGGCGCGCAGGAAAAAGGGTGGCGGCGAGAAAGCTACGCCGTGGGAAAGACCATCATTCATGAATGCAGTGCGCGCATCGAGCGGCGAGGCGACGGTGAAAGTCGCGGAGGAACTGCTCGATTGGATCACGCCGCAGGTGAGTGAAGTGTGGTTCGGCAGCGGCGCCAAGCTGGGTGGGATTGTCCCGTACATCAGGAAGGGCAGCACCAACTACCACGTCTGTCGGATGACTACGCATGGCCGGTTCGTATTCTGCTTCGATTGGCTCTACAAAAAGCCGCCCTTCGATAACGAGGCGGTGCGGCGCGAGTTGCTGGCGAAGATCAATGCGATCCCCGGCGTGCAGTTCGGCGACGAAGTATTGAAGAAGCGAGCGCGGATACCATTCAAGGCGCTGGCCAATCCCGTGGCGATGGAGAAATTGAAGACGGCGGCGACGTGGTTGATCGCGCAGATTAAGGCGGCGCCGTAGGCGGCGGGCAGTGAGCGTGTCGGCCGCGGTAGTCCCGAAGGGACGACAGGTTGTAGCCCGGCGGCGCAAGCCCCGGGAATCGATCTCGCGGTAAATTCGTTGTCAGTGCCGTAGGCACGACAGGCGCTGCGCCATCTCCTGTCGCCCCGAGTGGGGCTGGAAGGGTGGGGATTGGGGCATTGAGATCCAGGGGCTCACGCCGCCTGGCTACATCCTGCCGCCGCTACGCGGCTGCTTTGCGTGCTTTCGGCGGAGCGAAAGCCGACTATCTTGCGATCGATCGTTTGACGCGTGGACAGTTTGGATCGCTACTTTGGGCAAGCAGTTGCGGCAAATGCAGAGAAGCGGGAGGGTAGTCCCAGAAGGGACGTTAGGCTGTAGCCCGGCGGCGCAAGTGCCGGGAACGGTCTTATCCCGCTGGTTTGATCGCGCTGGCCTGTTGGTGAAATTCCCGGGCGGAGGCAAGGAAAGCGCGGAAGTGGGCGTCGCTGTGGAAGGCGCGGTGGGGGATGACGAGGGATTGGACGGAGCCGACATGCAAGAGGAGATAGTCGTCGACGAGTTCGATCTGTGCGAATGCGTTCCATTTCCAGAACGCTTCGGCTAAGGTCGCACTCTGGCGGACGCCGGCCGGGTCGATCGAGATGCGGCGCCAGCCGAGCAGCTTGTGGTTGGCGGGCTCCTGGTAGCTGAGCACGACCCTGCGCGATAAAGCGCGGCGCAAACCGTGCGTGCTGAAGGCCAGCAGGTAGCCGCCGCGCACCAGCAACACGGCGGCGATCACCGCCAGGACCTGGCTCAGATTGCGATCGAGATTTTCGAGCGAATAGAAGAACCAGCCGGCGGCGGTCAGCAGGCCGAGGGTCATCATCCGATAGGCCAAGATTCGCCGCTGCCGTAAATAGGGTCGCAGGGCGATGCTGCTGCGCGCAATCGCGGCGACGTCGTCTGCCGTTAGCTCGAAATCGATGCTGAGGGGATAGGCTTGGGCCGGATTGGCCGCTGCCAGGGCGGGAGGAACGCCGGCATTGTAGGGATTGACGGCCTCGGACATGAGGAAGGCGTCGGGCGTCAGGGATCAGGCGTCAGAAAGCAAACAGATGGCCGTCAGGAATTTGTAGTTGTTCTGGCGGACAGGAATGTCCGCCCTCCTGGTTTAGTGGTCCAGCCTCCTGCTTTACTTGTCGAACCACTTCTTGATGGAGTAAACGGTGGCGGCGCGGCCGGCGCGGGCGATGGAGGTGGTGAGGGGAATTTCCTTGGGGCAGACGGCGACGCAGTTCTGGGCGTTGCCGCAGACCTGAATGCCCCCCTCATCGGTCAAGGCCTCGATTCGCTCGCCGGCATTCATGCGGCCGGTCGGATGCGAGTTGAAGAGCATCACCTGGCTGATCGCGTGGGCGCCGATAAAGCCACGGTCGTATTCGGCCCGCTCGCGCGCGGCGAACTGCTCGTCGGTTTCCCCATCGCGGCGCTCCAGCTCGATCTTCAAATACTGGGGGCAGGCGTCGAGACAGCAACCGCAGCTCATACATTGGCTGAGCGGGTAGGCGCGTTGCTGCTCTTCTTGCGATTGCCGCGGGCCGGGGCCCAGGTCATGGTAGCCGTCGGCGGGAATCCAGGCCTTCATCTTCTGCAAAGCCCGGAATAACCGCGAACGGTTGACGACCAGATCGCGCACGACCGGGAACTTGGTCATCGGCTGCAGCTCGATCTCGCCCGGATTGTCTTCCAGCAGCCGATCGACCAGGGCCGTGCAGGCCTGACGGACGTGGCCGTTGATGACCATGGTGCAGGCGCCGCAGACCTCCTCCAGGCAGTTGCAATCCCAGGCCACCGGGGCGACCGGCTTGCCGTCGGCAGAGCGGGCATTGGCCGCGATCCGCTGCAGCACGCTGATCACGTTCATGTCGTTCTCGCGCGTGACCAGGTGGCGCTCCCAGTAGCTGGGCTCGCCCGGGGCGTCTTGCCGCAGCACTCGCACGCTGAACGTAACGGGCTGGTTGTGACCGTTATGCTCGTGGCCGGCATGTTCTTCGACGTGGCCCGGACTGTGAGAAGCAGAACCGTGGGTGGCTGTGTGGCTCATATTTTCGCGAAGATGTTACTTGGTTCGTTGAGAGGCTCTACGTTCCGCGTTGCAAAATGCTCGTTCCGCCGGGCGCCATGCTTTCACGCGCACGTCAACGAGCGGGTAAGCATGTTTGCTGATGCTCGATGAACATGCCTACGTCGGCGAGGCGCCGGCGAAGGCATGGCGCCCAAAAACCTTCCTTTGTCTTTTCTAGTGCGCCGCCGTGGCGACGCCGGCTTTGTGTTTGCTGCCGTTGCCGTCGGGCGAGGAGGCGGTTTTGGCGGCAGATCGTTGTTTCCAGACTTCTTCGATCGCCTCGGCCCCGACCAGGCCGTACAGCCGCGGGCGAGGCGGAATCAAAGACGTATCGACTTCTTCATAGGTTAGCTCGGGCTCGCCGTCGGGCCGCAGCGTGGCGATCGTCGACTTGAGCCACTTCTTCGTGTTCGCTTCGAACTTGTCGCACCAAGCCTCCGCCTCGCGGCGATGGTCGGCGGGCGAGCCACCGGCCGAAAGCCCGGGGAGTTCGAAGTCGGGCTTATAGTGGGCGCCGCGACATTCATCGCGCTGCAAGGCGCCTTTCAAAATGGCCTTGGCCAGCGGGAACATATCACGCAGCGCCTTGGTGAACACCACATTCTGATTGGTCCAGGCGCCGGTATCGGAAAGCGAGCAGCGCTGGGCCCGTTCCGTCAACTCGCTGACGGTTGCATAGGCGTCTTGAAGCGTAGCGTTGTAACGCACCACCGTGGCGGCCTTGGTCATGATCTGGCCGAGTTCCTGGTGCAGCAAGTAAGGATTCTCGCCGCCGGTGCTGCGTTTGAGCAGTGTGTCGTGCGCTTGCTGGTGCTGCTTACGGGCCGATTCGTACAAGCTCGAAGGCTGATCGACTGCGGAACCGCCGGGGACCGACTTAATCCAGTTCTGCACGCCCGGTGCAATCATCAGCCCGCTGAAGATGCAGCTCAACAGCGAGTTGGCGCCCAGGCGATTGGCGCCGTGATACTGGTAATCGCATTCGCCCAAAGCATACAGGCCTGGAATATTCGTGGCTTGGTTGCGCGGCGAGCCGATCTTGAGGCCGCCGGCCGGTGTTCGCTCGTAGTCGCACCACAGGCCGCCCATCGAATAGTGGACGGCCGGGAAGATCTTCATCGGCACATCGCGCGGGTCGACGCCTTGGAACTTCTCGTAGATTTCCAAAATGCCGGCCAGCTTCAGGTCGAGCGTCGCCCGCGGCAGATGCGTGAGGTCGAGATAGACGCACATGCGGTCTTTCTCAACGCTCAAGCCTTCGTGCGTGCAGACATTGAAGATCTCACGCGTGGCGATGTCGCGCGGCACCAGATTGCCGTACTTCGGATACCGCTCTTCCAGGAAGTAATATCGCTCTGCTTCGGGAATTTGTCGCGGATCGCGCGGGTCTTGCGGCTTGCGGGGCACCCAGACGCGGCCGCCTTCGCCGCGAGCGCTTTCGCTCATCAAGCGGAGCTTGTCGGCGCCGGGCACGGCGGTCGGGTGGACCTGGATCATTTCCGGGTTGCCGTATTTGGCCCCCACGCGGAAGCAGCGGCTAGCGGCGCTGCCGGTGCAGACCATCGACATGGTGGAGCGGCCATAGATCAAGCCGCAGCCGCCCGAGGCGACGAGCACGGCGTCGGCCGGAAAGACGCGGATTTCCATCGTCACCAGGTCTTGGGCGACGGCGCCGCGGCAGACGCCCGCGTCGTCGAGGACCGGACCGAGGAAATCCCAGAACTCGTACTTCTTGACTTTGCCTTCGACTTCCCAGCGGCGGACCTGCTCGTCGAGCGTGTAGAGCAACTGCTGGCCAGTGGTGGCGCCGGCGAAGGCGGTGCGTTTGAACAGCGTGCCGCCGAAGCGGCGATGGTCGCGAAAACCCTCGGGCGTGCGGTTGAAGGGGACGCCGAGGCGATCCATCAAGTCGATGATGCGCGGCCCCCACTCGGTCATTTCTTTGACCGGCGGCTGGTGCTGCAGGAAGTCGCCGCCGTAGACGGTGTCGTCAAAGTGCAGCCATTCGTTGTCGCCCTGCTGGCGCGTGCTGTTATTGACGGTGTTGATGCCGCCTTGAGCGCACACGCTGTGCGAGCGTTTCACCGGCGTCAGGCTCATCAGGTCGACGTCGACGCCCGACTCGGCCAACTTCATGGCGGCGGCCAAACCCGCCAACCCGCCCCCTACGATCAACACCCGCTGCTTTGCCATCGGGGAAATCCAATACCGTTCAGGTTGTCATCAAAAGAACGGGCAATTCGAGTCTCTCGCGAACTCGCGTTCGTCCGGCACAAGGCCGGCAACTGCCACTTGCTGAATTCTATTCCGCGGCCTCGCTGTCGGCCGGAAGTTGCGCGGTGGCGCGCTCGGTCGGTTCCTGCTCTAGTTGCTTGACGCGCTCATCGAGTTTCTCTTTTTGCTCGATTCGGGCTTGCTCGACGGCCTGGGCCTCCACAACGTCGGCTCGGCCCATGCCGAACAAGGCGCCCATGCCGACGATGCTGAACAGCACGCCAAAGGCGGCGCAAATGTAGTTGGCTCGCCGCTGGGCTGCAGGCGTGGTCCACAGGCCCCATGTGATGCCGGACGTCCAGATGCCGTTGGCCAGGTGGTACACGCACGACAAGACGCCGATAGCATACAAGATTTTCGCCAGCAGGCCGCTCAAAGCCGCAGCCGCCGACGAGGTGGCATGCTCGGGATCGAATTGCCCGCCGAACAGCGGTTTGGCGACTTTGTCCATCCACAAATCGTTATGAAACCAGCCGTGCATGTGGAACACGTGCCAAAAGATGAAGAACAGGGCGATCCAGGCGGTGGCCCGCTGCAGCGTGTAGCGAATGTTGCTGGCGTAGTTGTAAGTGCTGGAGTTCGGCTCGCAATTGACGGCAATCCACACGCCCATTACGGCGTGGAAGATGATCGGCAGGAAGATGAAGGTCCATTCCACCAGCGGCAACACAGGACCCAAGCGATGAATCGTGTCGACCTGATCCTGAAAGGTGCTCGCACCGGCCAGCACGCTGGCGTTGGTCAGCAGGTGGACGCACATGTAGGCGCCAACGGGGACGAGCCCGCTAAGCGAATGCAGGCGGCGAATCAAAAACTCGTGCCGGCCAAGAGAATAACCCGACTTGGAGATGGTTGGCGTGGGCGACGGGCTAGGTTCCAACGTTTCGCTCCCTGATAATCCACCCGCAAGGAGGGGCGGAGCAAGAAAGAGGCTGCGGTTGTTCGTATCCGCCGACAGTATAAAGGGGTTAAGGCCACATACAAGGAGTCGGCGGCGATACTTTTAACCTACTAATTTCGCTTGCACGGTAGAAGTGGTGCAGGCGGTATTGTTCGCCAAGAGAGGCCCGAGAGAAGTACCGATGAGCAGCGGCGACCCAATGGCTGGTGCTTAATGCGGACAAGTTGGGCATTGATCCGCTGCCTGCCCAAATGGCAGAAGATTCCGCGATTATTACATTTCAGGCTTCGCAAACTGCCTATTCTTTCTTGGTTGACGATTAAGTTTCTGCTAGAAAGAATTGAACTGATAAGGATTTAGGCGCTGATAGCGCGGCAAAAGGACCGATCGATTGGTTTTGGTATCCGAGTTGCTTCTTGGCAAGGTATCGTTGATTTGACTGCAAGTTGGTCGGTCAGCGTTGTTTAGCTATCGAAAAAGCAAACGAGACAGAGCCGTGGTGGTGCCGTCGATTCTAATCACCGACGATGATCGCGATTTTCGCGAGACGCTGCGCGGCGTGTTTGAGCCCGAGGGCTTTCGCACCGTACTGGCGAGCGCCGGCGACGAAGCGCTCGATATCGTCCGCAGCGAAGACATTCACTTGCTGCTGCTCGATATGCACATGCCGCGGTTAACAGGGCTGGAAACCTTACGGTTGGTCAAGCAGTTCAAGTCGCGGCTGCCGTGCATTCTGCTGTCGGCGAATGCCGATCGATCGCTGGTGGAGCAGGCCCTGCAAGCCGACGCATTTTCGTTTTTGTCAAAGCCCGTAACGCGCCGTGAGATTACGTCGACGGTGCGGCTGGCCTTGCATCGGACGTACAATTGGCCGCTCGATCATGTGATTCCGCAGAACGATGAGTCGGCCGGCTTGCCTTATCGGCCCGAATCGGGCCGACAGTAGGCAGCGAACTTTCCCGCCGGCGACGTTTTTCGTAAGTATTTCGTAGGGTGGGCATTGCCCGCCAGCGGCTTGGAAAGACGCCGGCAATTTGTAAAGCGTGATCCGGCAATAGCCGTTCAATAACGCGTTGGATTGAAAGCGCGATTTGAGTTCCGGTGGGCAGTGCCCACCCTACGGCTCTTATTGCGATATTTGGCGCCACATGGCGATTCGTGCGGGTTCTTAGGCTATGCTGGAGGTTCCCGCCGGAGCCCCGCCGATGCACTGCCGCCGTTTTGCCGCCGAGCCTCTTACCCGTCGAGATATGCTGCGGCATTGCGCCAATGGATTTGGCGCAGTGGCGCTGGCGGCGCTACTCAACGAGCGGGCGTTCGCGGGCGATCTAGAGTCGCAAGTCGCCAGCCATCCGCTCGCGCCGCGGCCGGCGCATTTTGCGGCCAAGGCCAAGAACATCATTTTCTTGTATATGGACGGCGGCGTATCGCAGGTCGATTCGTTCGACCCGAAGCCGCGCCTGGATCGCGAGCATGGCCAGCCGATCAAGATGAAGGTGCCGGCCACGCAGTTCAACAACGTGGGCAATGTGCTCAAGAGTCCCTGGGCGTTCCGCCAGTATGGCGAGTGCGGGATGCCGGTGAGCGATTTGTTTCCGTACATTGGCGGCTGCGCAGACGAGCTGTGCGTGATTCGCTCGATGATGTCGAAGTTTTCCGAGCACACAAACGCCAATTACTTTTTGCATACCGGCTCGGGATTGCAGGGGCGGCCCAGCATGGGCGCCTGGTTTGGCTACGGGCTGGGGAGCGAGTGTCAGGACTTGCCCGGCTTCGTCGTGCTGAATGGCGGGCTGATACCTCCGGGCGGGCTGGACAACTTCGGCAGCGGCTTTTTGCCGGCGAGTTTTCAAGGCTCAATCTTCAAGCAAGGCCCTATGCCGGTCGACAACGTGCAGCGCAGCGAGCCGAGCGCCGAATTACAGCGCGCGAAGCTGGCTTTGCTCGGCCAACTCGATCGCGGCGTGCTGGAAAGTCAGGGTCCGAACGACCAGCTCGAGTCGGCGATCGCCAACTATGAGCTGGCCTTCCGTATGCAAACGGCTGTGCCTGACTTGATGGATCTCAGCCAGGAGACCGCGTCCACCGGGCAGCTCTATGGCATGGAGGCCGAATATGATCTGACGCGCGGCTACGGGGCTTTGTGCCTGATCGCGCGCCGGCTGGTGGAGCGGGGCGTGCGATTCATCGAGCTTACTTGCCCAAGCGTTGGCGCCGATCGCTGGGATCAACACAGCAATCTAAAAGACGGGCACCAGAAAAACGCCCGGGTCGTGGATCAGCCGATCGCGGGCTTGCTCAAGGATTTGAAAAACCGCGGACTTCTAGAAAGCACGTTGGTTGTCTGGGCCGGCGAGTTTGGCCGCACGCCGATGGCCCAAGGGAGCGATGGCCGCGACCACAATCCGTTCGGCTTTTCGATCTGGATGGCGGGCGGCGGGGTCAAAGGCGGCACGATCTATGGCGCTACCGACGATTACGGCTATTACGCCGTCGAGAACCGCGTCGAGATGCATGATCTGCACGCCACCATGCTGCATCTTTTAGGGCTTGATCACACCCGGCTGACCTTCCGCTTCGGCGGTCGCGACATGCGGCTGACCGATGTGCACGGCAACATATTGCACGATGTTCTGGCGTAGGTTGGTTCGCAAAAGGCGGGAGGAAGGAGGCAGACAGAAATGTCTACCCTCCTGAGGCGAAGAGGAGCCCGGCAGACAGGAATAGGAATGTCTGCCCTCCTGAGGCGAAGAGAAGCGCGGCGGACACGAATGTCCGCCCTCTGGGATGAGCGCGAATACGGCGACCGCCTTAACGCAAGGGCGGCGCTGCGGGGCGGTTTCTAGAATTTGCCGAGGGCACGAGCGGACGCTGGGCCTGCTCTTGAACTGCAGGGGGCTCATCGCGAATTACCTTATAGCCCCATTTCTTCTTGGGATCGGTGAAGAAGTCTTTAAGAGCCTGAAAGGGACTGTTGACGGCTGGAGCTTCGAAAACATAGACCAGCCGCTGCTCGTTTCTCGGCGTGTGGTTGGGCAAGAATTCGTTGATGGCGAAGGGGCTCATATCCGCCTCGTTGAGAATGATTTGCACCAGGCTGAAATTGGCGGCGTCTTGCTGGGTCTTGGGTTGAGCTTCCAGCAATAACTGGCCCGGTTCGAGCTTAAACTTGGTGAAGTTTCGATCGGGCGTTGAAATGCGCATCCAGAAACGCTGCTGCATCTTCTGCGCTGAAGAACTGAACACGAACGGCAGCGGAGCGTCGGCGATGGCTTTGCCTTGCAGTTCTTTGGGCAACGGCCGCTCGATGATTTGCTTCTTCTCGGCTCGCACTTCGTAGACCACTTTGCCGTCGCAGATCCAATGTTCGCCGCCTTGGCCCTTCTCATCGGGCTCGACCTTATACATCCCACGGTCGGGAGCGGCGTACTTTAGTTCGCCCTCGTGCGAGGGTGGCGCGGCGGGGCCTTGTGCGCCAAGCTGCAATTGGGTCCTGTATTCCGTTAGCGTGAATTTGCAGGAGAAGGTCTTGATCTTCTTATTGTTCTCTTCCCACTTCGCGAGCACCTGGGTCAATGTCGCTTGATCTTGAGGCGCAAGTTGAAAACCTGGCTGCGGGCGAGCCTGTTGCGGCGGTTGAGGACGAGCCGCTTGCCGCTGAGGCGGGCGTTGGGTGGGCAGACCGGGAAATCGGAGGCCCCCGTTGTTGGCCGGCGCCCGCTGCTGTGCAAAGGCCGGCGATACGGCGACGATGCTGGCCGCGAGAGCAATCCAAATGCGACGATGACCCAAGAGCATCGAGCGTCTCCAACAAGGAACCGAATACTGGCAGTGCTGCACAACAACGGCGAGCAGAAAGCCGCTGGCCGGCGCGAGGCGGGATGGTAACAAAAACCCCTTGGCGAACCTAGGTCGGTTCCGCCAGCCAGGCCAGCCAAGTATCAGTTGATTCGAAGCCTGGCAAGTTGAGA
>JAICIG010000279.1 GCA_025924495.1 Pirellulales bacterium
ACCGACGGCGACGCAGCGATGAGCTCTGGCGCGCGCCGCGCTGTTCGGAAGAATGGGTCGGGCACGGTCGCATGCCGATTGCCGCTACCCGCGCTCGGCGAATGTTTCGACTTCGAACTTGACCAGTTGTTCGATTAATTCGCGGGGCGCCTGCGGCCGCCGCAGCGGCTCTTTGGCCAGCATGCGATGCACCAGCGCCGACACGCCGAGAGGCAATTGCGGAACGAGCGAACGAATCTCCGGCGGTTCGCACTGTCGGTGCGCCTCAGCGAGCGTCGCCAGATCGGCGCCGAGAAATGGCGGGCGGCCTGTGAGCAATTCGTACAAGACGGCGCCCAGGCTGTAGATGTCGCTGCGGATATCGGGCCGCAACGCCGAGGTGATCATTTCCGGAGCAATGTACTGAATTGTGCCGCAGACGCAACGATCGACGGCCGAGCCGCCCTCCTCCGGGCGTCGTGCAAAACCCAGGTCGAGCAACGTCGCATGGCCGTCGTGCGCAATGAGGATGTTGCCGGGCTTTACGTCCGCATGCATCCAGCCGGCCGCGTGTAAGGCATCGAGGGCTTCGGCCACTTGTCGAACAATCCAGAGCGCTGCCGGCAGAGCAGGCGATCGCCCTTGCGCGAGCATGCCTGTCAGCGCTTCACCCTGCAGCCAGGGCATGACGACGAAGTAAGGCGCTGCGCCGACATGAGCCGAAAGAACCGAGACCAGGTTGGGGTGCGATACCTTGCGGCCGACAATGGCCTCGCGGCGCATGAGCTCGATTGCGGCGGCGTCTTGCTGCCACTGCTCCTTGAGCGTCTTGACCGCATAGCTCGCCGGCCGATCCGCCGGACCATCCGCGGGTCGCGCTTGATAAACGCGACACAACGTCCCCTCTCCAACCAGCCGCGTTAGACGCCACGGACCGAGCTGCTCGATCGTATCCGTCGGTCCTTGGAGCGTCCGCGGCTGCCGCGCGGATGTCAAAGACCTCGCATAGCGTGGCGACATGGTTAAGTAGGCCCACAGACATCCGCAGATAGGGGGGAGGCTACTCGTTGAATCGGCTTTTGCGGGCTTGGAAGTTGAGGGGGAGTGGATGCCAGGCGGAAGGAGACAGCAGGCCGTACGCAGTAGACAGTAGGCGGTAGACAGTAGACAGGGCGGGATTAAGGAGGACCCAATTTGAGATTTTTGGTTCTTCCCCTGTCTACCGTTTGTAAGTTCACGGCTTGTCGCCTACTTCCTCCGCCGCAGGAACTCGTCGAGCAAAGCGCCAACCAGCAGGGCTGAGCCGATCACCGTGTATTCCAATTGCGACGAAACGTTCCACATCTTGGTGAAGTTGGGCAAGATCCAAAGTATGGCGGTGCCAATCATAATCCCCAGCACGGTTCCCTCGCCGCCACGCAAACTGCATCCGCCCAATACGGCGCCGGCAATGGCATAGAGTTCGAAGAAGTTGCCGGTCGAACTGGGTTGGGCCGAGTTTTGTTCCATCAGGAACATCATTGAAAAGAAGGCCGCCAGCGTCGAGCAGATGACGTAGGCCAGCACCTTGTAGCGGTCGGCGTTGATGCCGGCAAAGCGCGCGGCCTGCTCGTTGCTTCCGATGGCAGTCAGGTAGCGGCCATAAACGCTGCAGTGCAGAAACACAGTGGCGATCGCCGCCAGGATCAGAAAGATCACCAGCGACATGGGCAGACCGAACACGTCTTTGCTTTCGTACAGGTAATACTTCAGCCAGCGGGCCTTGTCTTGAATTCCTTGGACCTGATCGCCGGAAAGCCAGCGCGCAATGCCGCGATAAATGAATAGCCCACAGAGCGTGACGACAAAGGCTTGCACTTTGAGCCGGGTGACCAGCAAGCCATGGATTAGCCCGATTGCGGCCCCCAACGCCAACACGGCAGCGACGGCAGCCAGCGGAGGCCATTGCTGTTTGGTCAAGAGCATCGCCATCGCGGTGGCGCATAACCCGACGACCGAGCCGATCGACAGATCAATGCCGCCGGTAATAATCAAACAACCCGCGCCGAGGCTAATGACGCCATACAGACCGATGCGTTTTCCGAGATTGAAATGGTTGTAGGCCGAGCGGGCGCCCGGATCGGAAGCGAGCAGCAGCAAATAGAGCAACAATAAGAACAGAGCCAAACCCACCAGCTTCTTCATGCTCGCGCTCCGCCTCCGGTAGCCAATCTCATCACAGACTGTTCGCTCAGCGCTTCTCGTTCCAGCCCGCCTGCCAGCTCGCCTTGGTGCATGACAAGCACGCGATCGCTCACGCCAAGAATCTCTTCCAGGTCGCTGGAGATCATCAGAATGCCGACGCCTTGTCGGGCAAGTTCGCGCATCAAACCATAGATTTCGGCCTTGGCGCCAACATCGATGCCGCGCGTCGGTTCGTCGAGAATCAGCACGCGAGGCGAACGTGCCAGCCAGCGGGCGATGACGATCTTTTGCTGGTTGCCGCCGCTGAGCAAGCCGGCGAGTTTCTCGACCGTCGAAGTGCGGATATTGAGCCGCTCGCGCATTCGTTCCGCCAGTTCGCGCTCGCGCCGCCGCGCGACCAATCGCAAGTTGCTGAGGCGATCGAGCGAAGCGAGGCTGATGTTCTGGCGAATGCTTTGCTCTAAGATCAGGCCTTGATGCCGGCGGTCTTCGGGGACAAGAAAAATTCCGGCCTTGATGGCGTCGCGCGGCGAACGCAATCGAATCACTCGGCCATCGACTAGCAGCTGACCTGCCCGCAGCGGGCGTACTCCGAAAATCGCCTCAGCCAACTCGGTGCGGCCTGCGCCCATCAAACCGGCCATGCCCACGATCTCCCCGCTGCGAACGGCAAAATCGATCGGATTTAGTTCCGCTCCACTCACGCGAGCGCCGCGGACTTCGAGTGCGGGAGGAGCGCTCTCGTCCGCCGCGTGTTGCTCTTGAGCAGCCGGGCGATGGAAAAACTGCTTCAGTTCGCGGCCGACCATCAGCCGGACAATCGCTTCGTGCGAGATTTCCGCTCGCGACAACTCGCCCGCGTTCTTGCCGTCGCGCAGCACCGTCACGCGGTCGGCGATCTCCTGCACTTCGGCGAGCCGGTGGGAGATATAGACAATGCTGACGCCGTCGCGCTTCAAGTCGCGGATCACAGCGAACAGACGCTCGGTCTCGCGCTGCGTCAGGCTCGACGTTGGTTCGTCCATGATCAACACGCGGCTGGAAAGCGACAGCGAGCGGCCAATTTCGACAAGCTGTTGTTGGCCGATCGACAAATGCGAGACGAGCGCGCGCGGGGAGCAGTCGAGCCCGATCCGCTGCGTGATTGCTTGTGCATCGCGATAGATTCGCCGGTCAATCAGCTTCAATGGCCCGCCCCAGCGCGGCTCGCGGCCGAGGAACAGGTTGCCGGCGACGTCGAGCGTCTGCGCGAGATTCAATTCCTGGTGGATCAGCGTGATGCCCAACTGCTGGGCCCGATCAACGCTGCCGATCTCGACGCGCCGGCCGTCGATGCGGATTTCGCCGGCATCGGTCTCATAGACGCCCCCCAGGATTTTCATCAGCGTCGATTTGCCGGCGCCATTTTCTCCAACAATGCACAGCGCCTCGCCCCGCTCCAGCCGCATCGAGACGTCGTCGAGCGCGCGCACGCCCGGAAACGACTTCAAGATGCCGCTGGCCTCGACCAGCGCGGGAGCGTCGACCATCATCCGTACCGCCTGAGTATTGCAAGAACGCGCGTTCTGAGCGGCGCTGAGTTACTCTTGCTGTCCTTTTAATTTTCGCAACTCGTCGCGGAAATCCTTCACGTTCTCGCCGGTAATGACGCGGTGGTCGATGAACATGACGCCCCCTTCGGGAATCAACGACTTGTCTCCGCGGGCAATAGCCGCAAGCAGCTTGACCGCCTGGTAACCGAACTCGAACGGCTGTTGAACGACCGTGCCGATGATGTTTCCATCGACTATTCCTTGCAGGGTGGCCTCGTCCTCGTCAAACCCGACGATCTTCACCTTACCCTGCAGGTTGGCGCCTTCGACGGCGGCCAGCATGGCCGGCGGGTTGTAGGCCCACAAGCCGACCAGGCAGAGTGTTTCCGGATCCTTGCCATGCTTAACGAGCGTGTCTTCTACGTTAGCCTTACACTGTTCCTGTTTGGCGTCGTCCGTCATGGTGTCAATCAATGTGTACTTGCCGAGTTCCGGGCCTTCGGCGTCTTCCTTGCCCGCCAACTCGTCAAGCACGCCTTGGCGCCGCTCCATCGCGTTCTGCACGTCAAGCTTGCCGACATAGATCACGACGCGGCCGCCGTTGGGCAAAGCGTCTTTGACCAGCTTGCCGGCGGCCTTGCCCGCCTCGTAGTTGTTCGTACCGATGTAGCACAATCGCTTGCTGCCCGGCGGCAGATCGCTGTCTTGCGTGATCAGTGGGACCTTTTCGGCGACTTCGTTCAGGAAAGGCGCCTGGTTTTCCGCATCGTTGGGACTGATGGCGATGCCCTTAACGCCTTTGCTTAGAAGGTCTTCAATAATCTGCCGCTGCTCGGCCGGCGTGCCCTGGGCGGGCATGTGAAATTCGCAATTCGCGTTGAATTCCTGGGCGGCCTTTTCCGTGCCCCGACGGGCGATCGTCCAGAACTCGAACGGGTTATTGCTGATGAAGGCCACATTGACCCCATCGCCCGACCGCTTGTCGCCTGCCTCGCTATCCGTTGCCTCCGGTCCGTTTTTTCCGCCAGATTTTGGGCTGCTTCCACTCGAACAGCCGATCGAACAGGCAAGCAGTATCGCGAGGGGGCCCAGCGCCCGGTAATTCTGACGTCGCATGGCGAGCAATCTCCTTCAGCAATGCGTTGCGCCGCGAACGCGGCGCGAAACGCTGATGATAACTCAGTCGCGGGCCAACCGCCATTGCTCAACGAGCGTGCGCTTTGACAAATCAGGAGACTCAGCGGAATGCCGGGCGGGTAGAGCTTTTTTGCCAAGCCAGACCGACATTGCCCGCCGAAAGAGGCCTCATTCTGCTACATTGGCAATAGGTCTTAATTTAGCCGCGCTAAGGCTTATTTTGGCCGCTGTGCTTCCACCACCGATCTCCCCGCTGCCACGAGTTGATGTCGCGCGTCGAGCCTAAAATCTACCATGTCATTCCGGACGAAGCGGATCGCACGCTCGCCTCGTTGCTGCGGCAACGATTGGCGGACAAACCGTGGTCGGAGGTGCGGCGGCTGATCCGCTCGCGGCATGTCCTGATCAACGGCAACCTGTGTATGGATGCCGGCCGCCGCCTGAAGTCGGGCGAGGTGGTCAAATTGCTCGAGTTTCCGACCGCGCCGCCCGCTCGGGAGGATGACATCCGCATCCGCTATCTCGATCAGCACCTGGTGATTGTCGAGAAGCCGGCGGGCATCACTTCGGTGCGGCACGCAGAAGAGCGGAGCTGGTCGCCGCGCCGCCGACAGATTCAACCGACGCTCGAAGATTTGCTGCCGCGCGTGATTGCCAAGAAGAGCAGCCGCGGCCAGCGCGGCCGCCGCGGCGCTCCGCCGGGCAAGTTGCCCCCAGTGCGGCCTGTCCACCGACTCGACCGCGAAACGAGCGGACTGATGGCCTTTGCCCGCACGCCGCAAGCCGAGCGTCAGTTGGTGCAGCAATTTCGCCGCCATACGACCGACCGTCGCTATCTGGCCGTCGTCCGCGGCGACCTTCCTGCTCAAACCATCGAGTCGCAGTTGATTCGAGATCGAGGCGACGGCCGTCGCGGCAGCACCGACCAGCCGAATCTTGGCAAACGTGCGGTCACGCACATCAAGCCGATCGAGCGCTTGGGCGAGTACACGCTGATTGAATGCCGCTTGGAAACCGGTCGCACCCACCAGATTCGAATTCATCTGGCGGAGTTGGGGCGCCCGTTGTGTGGGGAAACGGTTTACAACAAGCCGTTGTTTGGATCCGTCCCGCCCGACCGCAGCGGCGCTCCCCGCTTGGCGCTGCATTCCGCTGAGCTCACCTTGGAGCACCCCATCACCGGGGAAGAGCTGTCATTTCGGATGGCCTTGCCGGCAGACTTGGCGGCGTTTATTGATCGACTACGCGGAAAAACCTGATCGACACTACGCCTATTGGGTGGTAATTCTCAAGCGTCAAGTCTCCGATTTGGTTTTGCCAGCTCGTGTAGAAAAAAACTACTGAGAAATTATCCGTAAAACAGTTGACATCGACGCGGCGGAGGAGATAATAAAAAGTGTCAGGGGCAACCCTGGCACACGGCCCTTCCAGGTACCTGCCCCGCCTGCGAAGGGCTTTTTATTGCGCCGTTTTAAAAGCTCAATGCTGGCATCGTCTCTCGCGCGTCAGCCAGGGCGCCTTTCAACGAACAACCGCAAGACGGCAAGGCGACTTAGCCGAGCGGAGTAGCTTCACGGCTTGGTCTCGTTCGCAGGACGCCGTAGCCGGTCGCGCAAACGATCCAGCGCGCGGCGTTTTGGCGATGGCGGAGCAGCTTCGGACGGCCGCTCGGCGTTATCCGGCTCGCCCGGAGCTTCCGCGGCTTCGCGTCTCGCTTTGCGCCGCTCGGGCCATTTGCGCAGGACGTCTTCGATCAACGCGGCGGCATCTTCCGATAACAACTTGCCGTCGCTAGCGGGCGATTCGTCTCCCTCTTGCGATGCTGCGGAGGCATCGCTCTTGGCGCCGCCAGGAAGTTTGACGCCGAATCCCTCAAGCTTATCGAACAATTTGGCGAGTCCGAGTTCTTTGACAAACCCGGCTTCCAATCGCGGCTTGGCCAGCGTGCCCGTAATTGGCACGCGCAGCGTTTTTCCTGAGAGCGAGCGGGCAAGTTCTGATTGAGACGTTAACTTCTCAGGCAGTTGCACATGAACTTCGGCCAGCAGATCGAGTGTGCGATCGAAGCCGACCGAACCCGAAGTGCGGATTTTCGCGCCGGGTAACTCGAACTCCAGATCGCGATGGTGAATGCGGCCTTCGACTAATTCAAATCGCACGAGAGATTCACGCGCCAGAGCGATATTCGGAGGCACGTGCAACATTTCAGCCAGCGACTGCACGAAGCTGCCCGGTCCGACTTCGACGTCGTGCAAAGCCAGCCGGCCGCCCAATTCTCCCTGTTCGGGATGTTCCAAGGGGACTCGCCAGTTGTCGAGCTCGATGGAGATCTCGCCCTGAGCACGCGTGACCTTGCTCAGAATCGGCGCCACGAATTTGAGCACGTCGTCACACATGCCCGGCGACAGTTGGCAGTGGTCGATGACTTTGCCGGAATGAATCAAGATTTCCGAAGAGCCGCTTTCGGCGGCCCACGCCGGGCGCAGCCCAACGGTCACATTGATTTTGTCGACGGACCAATCCTGATTTGCCGCCGGCGTGCGCCAAATGACCGACGTATTGTGCAACTGCAAATCGAGCTTTTGCCGAAGATGCGGCGGACGTTTCGCCGCCGGGGCTTGTGCGGGAGGTCGTGGAATGAGGGGCCTGCGGAAGACCTCTTCGAAATTACTGCCATGATCGTTCAGAATTAACCGCAACCTGGCGTCTTGGACATTCACCACTCCTAAGTCCGACGGATGCGACGCCAATCGCCAGAGCGGCTGATCGAGTTCGACCGATTTCGCCGAAATCAAGGGCTCGCCCGATGACGGACCGATCTCAAGTTGTTCCAGCACAGGCGGCGAGAACCAACCAAGGTCGGCGCGCTCCACGGCAATCTGTCCATGGACGCGAGTCGGTACGATCGCCAACACGACTCTACGGCATGCCCCCCACGAAAGCAGGTAGGGCGCGGCAAGCGTCAGCAGCAACAGGCCCGCAAAAGCGACGAATGACCTTCGCAGCCAGCGGCGTCGATGGGGGACCGCTGCTATTGCGTTCTGTTCGTCGCTCATCGCCGTCTCCCTGCCAACCGATTATCGGTTACCAACTCTTCCTCTTCCTTGCGGCTCCTCGCTGGACATTCTAAGAGTCTTTCCTAGGTAACGCGAATGTGTTGCGCCGGGCTTGCCTCGGCCGCTCGCCCGCATTGGCGATTCCAGCGGCTGCGGTCGTCCTTTCCTAGTGGCCGGCCATTGGTTTACAATCCCGTGCGATTGTCTTGGCAATCGCCTTGCGTTTTGCGAGCTCCCTCAAGAGTTTTCGATGCCCGACACCAATTCTTCTGCCAGGTCCAGCTCGAATAAGCGTTTGTGGATTGTGGGCGGAATCTTGTTGGCCAGCGTGGGCGCGACCGTCCTCGTTGCTTTAATCTCGGTGCGTCGGGATGTCTCGCCGGACGAGTGTTTGAAATTGGAGCAGCTCAAGAATATTTCCATCGCGCACCTGGAAAACGGACGCCACAAGGAGAAACGCGGGATCGGGCAGGGCGAATTGTCTCGCGCCGACGACGGATTCGCCGAACTGGCAAAAAAGCTGCCCAATGACCCGCTTGCCGTCCGGAACCTTGCGATCACGCGGCTGCTCGAATTGCGGGACAAACAAATCTCGCCGGAGCGCGCGCAGGAAGCCGCCGAGAAGATGCTCGCCGTTGAAGAGCGGTCGCCGGATGCCCATCTGCTCGCCGGATACATCGCTGCGGAAGCCGGCAATCAGCCCCGCGCGGTTGCAGAGCTGGCTCGAGCCGCCGAGTTGGCGCCCGAAGACGCTTCGGTCTGGTATGCAATCAGCCGGCTGTGGATCGATTCTCAAGACGACGTGGAGAAGAATCGTGGCTACGAAGCGCTGGGCCGCGCTCTTCGAGCGGAACCCGACAATCTCTTTTTGCAGGCGGCCTGGGTCACAGCGCAAGCTCGCGTCAAAGACCCCCAGCTTGCGGTAACGTTGACAGCGCTAAGGGCAATCTTGGCGAGCAATCCGGCGCTGAACGAGAACCTGCGCAAGCACGGCCGCATTCCCGACCCTTTGGCGCTTGTCGACGAGGCGCAGGAAGCGATCAAAAACAATGAGTGGACCGTCGCCGGACGCGTGCTGGGACTGGCCAATGTGATCCGCGCCGAGACGTGGTCGTTAAATGATTTGCGGCGCGTCGACCGCGATCCTTTGGAGTTCATTCACTACGACTTTCGCACGCCGTGCGACGACAACAGCGCCGCGGCCCGAGCGGCCCCGAACGAGGTCAAATTCAATGAGTTGCCGGCGTCACAGCAGCTGCCGCCGTTATTGGGCGTGGCTGACGCCAGGCTGGCCGACATGGATCTTGACGGCCTGCTCGATATCGTGGCCTTGCGCGAAACATCGGTGGAGATTTACGGCCGAGCCAACGTCGGCAGCGACTGGCGGCCGATCGCCAGCAGTCCCTTGCCGGCAGGACTAACCCGCTTGTTGTTGGTTGATCTCGATCAGGATGACCCCGAACAGCCAGGTACTTCAGCGTATGCGCAGCGCGGCGCCGTGGAAAAGTCGCCGGCAGAAAAGGGCGGCGAGCGTCGGCCTGCCGTCGCAGGAGCAGGACCTCGCAGCGATCGCACGTCGCTGAAGCCATGCCATCGCACGGATCTTGACGTGGTTGCTTACGGAGACGCGGGCTTCGTCATTTTACGGAACGAACTGAACGCCGACGGGCAAACTCGAGTTTTGAAAACGCAGGAATCATCGGCGTTGTCGACGCTCGATGCCGTGCTGGCCGCGGCGGCGGTCGACTTCGATCACGATGGCGATTTGGACCTTGTCATCTCCAGCAGCCAAGGCCTCACGCTTTGGGCGAACCATGGTGACTTCACTTTCTATAACGTCAGCACGAACTCGCAGTTGCCGCCGGCTGTCTTAGCAGCGACTGCCATCGTGCCCGTCGACTGGGACCGTGACGTCGATGTGGATCTCATTCTCGCAGGGCCGGGCGAAGAACCGGCTGGTTGGTTGGAGAACTTGCGGCACGGCCAGTTCCGCTGGCGGGCGTTCGGCGGCGGCTTCGCGGCTCTAACCGGCGCGAGTTCGGCGATCGCGTTCGATGCCGACGGGAATGGATCGTGGGCGCTGGCCGCGGCCGGTAAAGCGGGTCTGAGCGTCGTGCGCACCGAACCAGTCCGCGAAGGGCCGCCGCCCGAGCGCGCGTCGCTTGCGATCGCCAATGGAGCTCGAGCGCAGGTTCAGGCCTGGGATTACGACGATGATGGATGCTTGGACCTGTTGTCGTTCTCCGAGGCGGCAGCGGATATTTATCGCGGCGACCGCAGGGGATTCGCGCACGCGCCGCAACTGCTTGCGCGCGCGGCAAAACCGATTCGTGCGGTGCAAACGGGCGATCTCGATGGCGATGGCGATCTTGACCTGGCGATTGCGGAAACCGATCGGATCGTGCTATATGCCAACGAGGGGGGCAACAAGAATCACTGGCTGAATATCGAGTTAGTCGCCGGGTTGACCGATCAGCAGAACCTGCATTTCCGCGTCAATCATTATGGCATCGGCAGCCTGATCGAGGTTCGCACGGGCCCCATCTATCAGCGGCAGGTCGTCCAGGAGAACATTACCCACTTCGGGTTGGGCCAACGCGGCGCTCCCGATATGGCCCGCGTGGTTTGGACGAATGGAGTCCCGCAGGATATCGTGCAGCCACAGCCGAACGAGTCGCTTTGCGAAGCGCAGATTTTAGGCGGTTCTTGCCCTTATGTTTACACCTGGACTGGCGAGGGATTCGAGTTTTTCAGCGATTGCCTTTGGGCGGCGCCCCTGGGCTTGCAACTGGCCGATGGCGTGCTCGCTCCTTCGCGCGCTTGGGAGTATTTGCTCGTGC
>JAICIG010000280.1 GCA_025924495.1 Pirellulales bacterium
CGACTTTGCGATCAAGCACGTAAAGGTGCTCGCACAACGGGGAGACGAAGGCTTTCGCGAAATAGCGGTCAAGGCGTACGACAAAAAGCTGGTTCGCAGCGACGCGGCCCTGTTGACGCTCAACTTGCCATCGTTCGACCTGAAGCCAGGCGAGCACGTGCGCTATCGCGCCTTAGTTGAAGACCGCAAAGGGCAGGTGGCGGAAACGCGCGACTTCATCGTGCGCATTGCTGACAGCAACGATGCGGCCGATAAGCAATTAGCGCGCTATGAAGAGAAGCAGGACGAACTGCAGCAGAAACTTTCAAAACTGATCGAAGACCAGACCAAGGTCGCCGACAAACTGGAAGAACTTGAAAAGAAGTATGAGCCTTTGAAAGAAAAGCTGGCGCAGGCCGAGGCTCAAGCGCGCGAAGAGGCGCAAAAGGCCGCCGAAGCCAATCCGCAACAGCCGCCGCCCGCCAATCCCCCTGAACTGAAACTGGATGAAGCGACGAGCAAAGAGCTGGCGGAACTGCGCAACGAGTTAGCGCAAACAGCCGGGCAGGAAGAGCAGAATGCCAACGTCGGGAAGCAACTGGCCAATGAGTTGAGCCAGGCCGTCAAGCAGGCCGAAGAGATGAAGACGCTCCCCCCCGAGTTCGTCTCCGAGATGAAGGCCGCTCAGGAAACCTTTGAAGCCATGGCGGCCAAGCCGCTCGAGCAATTGGCTCAACAGATGCGGCAGGCCGCCAATACCGATAAACGCGACCCGCACGTCGAGCAGATGGCGCAGGCGGCTGAACGCGTGAAAGAGGAATTGCAGGCCTCGGCCGAGCGATTGAAAGCGCTACAGGACGCCCGGAAACAACTCCCAAATGGATTGGAGGAAGCGCTCGCCCAACTGCGGCAGGAAATGCTCGAGCAGCAAGCCGGCTCGGCGGCTCGCGGGCTCGAAGATCTTCAAGAGATGCTCGCCCAGCTGCGCGAGCACCTACAACAACTAGAGGGAGAACAGGGTGACTTGCTCGACGCAACTCCGGTCGTACCCGAGGTGATGTTCGAGGACCTCAAGAACCGCCAGACAAAGTTTGACAAGCGAGCGCAGCCGCCCTTGGCAGAAGCGATGCAATTGCTCGCCGGCGACAAGCTCGGGCGGATGGAATCGAAGATGCAACCCGCCGACCCGGCAAACGCCGCCGATGCATCCGAGCCGATGAATGATGTGAATGAAGCGGCTCCAACTCCGGATCCATCGGCCGAAGCATCGGAGCCGGCGATGAGCAAGGACTTGCCCCAGCCGATGATCAAACCTGCTCTGGGGGGCGCCCCGCCCAAGCTCGATCCGCAGGTGGCGGCAAAACGTCCAATGCCTTTGCCCCACAAGCCCGACCAATCTGCGACTGCGGCACAGACCGAGCGGCAGCAGTTGGCCGAAGGACAATTCGAGCAGTTGATGGAATTGGATCTGGCCGAACAAAGTCTCGGCGCCGATCAAAAGTCTCTGGAAGCGCTGATGGAAGAGCTCAAGCAGGCGCTGGCGGATGCTCAAGGAGCGGAGATGGGCGATGATTCGTCGCCGGCAGATCCGTCGAAACCGAACGCCGCCGCTCCGCCTTCTGCCACCAAGGATATGCCCGCAGAGCAGCAGGCGGCGGGCGAAGAGCCGCCCGCGCAACAACTCGAAGATCTGCTCAACTCCCCTGCCCTGCAACAAGCCATGGCGCTGGCGCAACGTCTGCACCAAGCGCAAATGGCGCAACAGCAACAGCCGCAGCAAGCGCCCGCGCAGACGACCGCCAGCAGGTCGCTCGAAAGTCTGCGCCTGACGACCACGGGCGGCAAAATCGTCGAGGTCGATTTGGCCGCCCTCGATCCGGCGACGCGCGCCATCCTGCTCAAGATGCAGCCGCAACTTCGTGAAGAGTTGCTGCAAGGCATGCGAGAGCAAGGTCCCGAAGGCTATCGCAAGTTCATCCAGGATTACTTCCAACGGCTCTCGACGGCGAAAGGCGCGAAGTAATCACGATGCTCGATTGGCTGCTGAAACAGATCCACGCCGGCGACCAGATTCGCGCGCACTTTGATCATGCCACTCTCGAGTTGCAGCGTCCGGGCCTGCTGTGGGCCGGGCTGGCTTTGGCGATTCCCGTCGCCTGGTTCATCTATCAGCGGCAGCGCACCAACCTGAGCACCGTCTCTGCCGGCTTGCGCGCGACGCTGACCGCCACGCGGATCGCCATCCTGCTGCTGTTGGTGTTGGTGCTCGCAGCGCCCTATCTGAAGCTCGACATGAAGATCGAGAAGAAGCCTATCTTGGCGCTCCTATTCGATCAGTCCCAGAGCATGAGCTTGCCCGTCGGTTCGCTGCCGGATGAAGATTTAGCAAAGACCGCGCGGGCGGTTGGTCTCTCCGTGGCGGAAGGCAAGCCGACTCCCGAAACTCGCGCCGCCGTGACGCAGATGAGCCGGGCAAAGTTGGCCAGAGATGCGGTTGCCCGCAAAACGAATGATTGGCTCTTGCCGCTCGCCGAAAAGTACGATCTACGGCTCTATGCTTTGGGAGAAACCTTGGCGCCGCTGCCGATCGAACCGGGGAAACTCGAGATCCCCGAATCGACCGCACAGTCCGCTGAGACGCGGCTCGGTGATGGCATCTTCAAAGCCCTTGACGAAGCGGCGGGCAGGCCGTTTGCCGGCATTGTGCTATTGTCCGACGGCGAAAACACCGCGGGACGCGCGCCGGCAGAAGCGGCAAGAGCGGCGGCTGACGTGAATGCTCCCATCTTTGCCGTTCCAACCGGTTCCGAGGAGCCGTTGCGCGACGTAGCCGTGGTCGATTTGTTCGCGCCCGACCTCGTGTCGGTTGGGGACACGGTGCAAGTTTCGGCCACTCTGGAAGTGCAGGGTTATCCCGAGCAGGCCATCAAGGTGATGCTTGTGGAAAGCGGGCCGAAGTCGGATGGGCCGGGAGAGCAAGCAACCTTGTTGGACTCGAAAGATGTTGTGCTTCGCAACACGGAGCAGCAGCACGTCGAGCTGTCGTTCAAAGCCGAGAAAGCAGGGGCGCGCACGCTTTCCGTGCGATTGCAGCCCGCCGCCGAGTTGCCCGAAGATCTGCCCGATAACAACTCGGACAGTGTTGTGATTCACGTCAGCGACGACAAGCTGCGCGTGCTCTATATCGAAGGATTGCCGCGCTGGGACTTTCGTTTCCTGAAGAATGCCATGCGGCGCGACCACGGTCTCGGAGGTTGGGGTTTGCGCGGCGGCATTGTGGCAGGCACGGCGGCAGGAGGCACGGGCACGAATGACAGTGCATCTACTCCCTTGGCCGCCAAGAAGGAAGCCGGGACGGACCAACCAGATTTGGTGCTCGAGACAGAAATTCGCCGCCTGCCCGAAAAAGAGCGCGACGTGCTCCCGGCGACGCTCGACGATCTGGCCAGGTATCACGTCGTGATTCTAGGCGATGTCTCGCCGAGTATTCTCAATACTAGCTTTATTGAGCGATTGAGCGAGGCGGTGCGCGAGCGGGGCCTTGGATTGATCGTGGCTGCCGGGCCACAGTCGATGCCGCATCGCTACAGCGATCGGCTGCTGGACTTGCTGCCCGTGAAGTTGAAGTCGCGGACGCCCGGGATCGAGGCTCCGGCCTATAAGCCGTTTCGCCTGCTGATCAGCCCCGAGGGATCGATCCATGCTGCGATGCGGCTGTACGACGACCAAGGGCGCAATCAAGAGACGTGGGCTGAGATGCCGCCTTATTTTTGGTGTGCGGCCGCAGAACGCGCGTCGCCCGCTGCCACCGTGCTGGCCTACAATCCAAGCGTCGAAGGACGCTACGGCAGGCTGCCTTTGATCGCTCATCATTTCGCTGGACAAGGCAAAGTGTTCTTTCTCGGAACGGATTCCACCTGGTTGTGGCGTCGAAACGCCGGCGATCGGTTCTTCTACAAGTTCTGGGGACAGGCGATCCGCTTTGTCGCGCGACGCGACACGGGCGATCTGAAAAAGAAGAGTTGGGTTGAAGTGCGCCCAGTGCGGGCGCGCCCCGGCGAATCGGCTGAAATCGAGTTAATGGCCTTTCATGCCGACGGTTCGCCGCACCAAGAATCGGAATTACCGTTATCGGTCGAGCACGGCAGCGCGGAGACGACAACGCTGGGAATGACTGCCGATAAGACCGTCCCGGGGCGCTATCTGGGCAAATTCACGCCGCAGGGAATCGGCGACTACCGATTTATTTATCAGCCGGGAGAATCGCTCGACGAGGTCGAGGCGCGGATGCACGTCAGCCCGTCTACGGAAGAACTGCGCCGACCGAACGTCAATGTGCCCGCCCTGGCTCAGCTCGGCAAGATTGTCAAGCTCGATCAATTGACGACGATCAACGATCAATTGCAGGGCGAACTGAAATTGATTTCGCTTTCCAGCGAGGCCAGCATCTGGGACAACTGGCTGCTGTTGAGCTTGCTGATTTTTATTTACTCGCTCGACGTCGGGCTGCGGCGACTGGCAGGACTCTCATGACAGAAATTCGGAATGCGGAATTCGGAATTCGGAATAAAGAACATGGCGGTCGCGCATTCCGCATTCCGCATTCCGCATTCCGAATTGGCACATGCCTGGTCTTGCTATTGTGTGGCAAGTTTGCAGCTGCGCAAACCGAGTCTCCTCTCACGGAAAAGCTCGTGGTGGAAAAGGTGGCGGCGTCGATCGATAGGGCTATCGACTACCTGGCAGACAAACAGCCGCCGGATGGCGGCTGGTATCGAGACAATCAGGCCCCCAACGCGCTTGCGATCTTAGCGATGTTGGGACGCGGGCATGTGCCCGGTCGCGGACCGTATCAAGATGTGGTGGAGCGAGGCAAAAAATTCTTGCTTTCCGGCCAGCAACCCAATGGCCTGTTTGCCTCTTTGCGTCCGTCACACGGGCCGATGTACGAACATGCCCTGACCACGCTGGCGTGCGCGGAACTTTATGGGATGGATCCTAGTCCCGAGTTGGAGGAGAAACTGCGCAAGGCGGTGGCATTGATCGTTTCGGCTCAGGCGCCCTCCGGGGGTTGGCGCTATCAGCCGCAACCGAACGACGCCGATCTGAGCGTGACGGTCATGCAAATCGTCGCCTTGCGAGCGGCCAATAACGCTGAGATTCCGCTGCCCGCCAAGACGATCGATCGTGCGATCGAATACGTCAAATCGTGTTCGCATGCCAACGGCGGATTCGGCTATCAGACAGGAGGCGGACCCAAACCCGAGATGAGCGCCGCAGGCGTGCTTTCGATGCAACTGTTAGGGCGCTACGATGATCCGGAAGTGATCAAGGCGCTCGACTACCTGGCGCCTCAGCCGGTGAAATGGGAAGGGGGCCCGGTGCAATATTTTTATTACTTCCACTACTACGCCATCCAGGGCCACTACCAGGCGGGCGGCAAGTACTGGAACGACTGGCACCCCAAAGTGCGCGAGTTACTCTTGAGCAAGCAGAACCCCGACGGAAGTTGGGACGTGCCGGGGGGCACTTCGGAGAACGAAGGCGTCGTTGGGCGCAATAAAATCTATTGGACCGCGATGGCCTCGCTGATTCTGGAAGTCTACCTGCACTATCTGCCGGCGTATCAACGCTAAATCCTCCACCCGCGCCATTCTGTGCCCCGCCGGCGATTTGGGACGCCTGCTCAGCGTGCGAGGCGCCATCAGCGTTTCTTTTTCTTGGCGGCCTGGCGCGCTTTCGCCTTCTTCAGCGTCGTACGCAGATAGCGCATATAGCCCTCGGGGCTCATCCAACCTTTAGGACAGGCCGAATGCTTTAGTTCGCTGGCCGTGCACCACAGGAACTGGTGGGTTTCGCTGGTCTTGCGGCGGACGCGCACCCGGTATTTGCGGCCGCTTTTATCTCGGACCCGCGCAATGCGGCCATCGGGAAGTTTGACGCAGTCGCCCGGCTTGAAAGACTTCGCCATGGCTACTGGGCCTCCGTTTGTTGGACGCGTTCTAGTTGAGCGCCGAATGTGACCGGCAGGTCGAGCGCGTGCGCCAATCGTCCAAGAAACGTCCGACGGGAGATTTCCACCGCACCGAGCCTTTCCGTGTGGGGAGTGACCTGCTGAATGTCGAGCAATTCGTATCCGCGTGAATTGAGATGGGCAACGAGGTGGCATAAAGCGATTTTGGATGCGTCGCGGACGCGGTAGAACATCGATTCTGCAGCGAAGAAACCACCAATCGCCACGCCGTAGGTGCCGCCGGCCAATTGCCCCCCGCTCCAGATCTCGATGCTGTGTGCATGTCCCAACTCGTGCAATTTCTGGTAGGCCGCTCGCATCGTCGGACCGAGCCAGGTGCCGTGGCGACGGTTCTGCGCCGTCGCGCAACCTTCCATGACCTCGGCGAAGGCCTGATCGCAACTAGCCTGAAAACTTCCGCTGCGCATCGTCCTGGCCAGACGGCGCGAGATATGCAGCCCGTCAAGCTCGATGATGGCGCGCGGGTCGGGCGACCACCAGGCGAGTTGTCCATCGTTGAACGGCCAGGGAAAGATTCCGTGGCGATAGGCGTCTATGAGCCATTCCGGCGTCAAGTCGCCGCCGACTCCAATCAATCCTGCGGGCGAGGCCATTTCGGCGGGCGGAAAAAAACGCGAAGGCGGAAAACTAGCGGGCCGACGAGATCTCGCCATGCAGAGTTGCCAAGCCAAAGTGTGCGGGGTATTCGGACTGCAGTTCGTGGCCTATAATGACGCCACACTATCGCTCGCGTGTTCAAAACCGCTTGTCGGACGGAACTGATCGGATGCAGGAACAACCTTATCCTACGCCTTCGGATCGGCGACTTCCACGCCTGCTGTGGATCCTTGCGGCGCTGTGCTTGGGGCTGGTGTTGCCTTACCTGGCCGAGCAAGTGCAGTACTCGATCACTCGCGGTCAACTGCGAGCACGCGCCGAAGCTGCCGCCGAAGATCTCGACAAGCTGGCCAAAAATGCCGAGCTGGTCAAGTTGTCCGATACCTCGCGCGCCTTTCGCGACGTCGCCAAACGCGCCGAACCCTCGGTAGTGCATATCGACACCGTACAAGCGGCCGGCGGATTGCATCCCGCATTGTCCGCCGATGGATGGGAGTTTCAAATGCCCCAGGGAGACGGGCAGCAGTTCGCGCAGGGACAAGGCTCAGGCGTCATTGTCGATGGCTCGGAAGGCTACGTGCTGACGAACTTTCATGTCGTGCAAGGCGCCGACGCGATTGTCGTCAAGCTCAGCGATGGACGCACGATCTCCGGGAAGGATATTGAAGTTGTGGGCTTTGACGAAGCCACCGATCTGGCGGTGTTGAAGTTGAATGCCGGCAATTTGTCCAGCATCGCCTGGGGCGACAGCCAATCGTTGGAGGTTGGCGATTGGGTGCTGGCCGTCGGCAATCCCTACGGGCTCGATCGCACGGTGACTTCGGGCATTGTCAGCGCCAAGCAGCGACGGGGCGTGAGCGAGACCGTTTATCAAGACTTCCTGCAGACCGATGCCGCCGTGAATCCGGGCAACAGCGGCGGGCCGCTGTTGGACATTGAGGGGAAGCTCGTTGGCATCACGACGGCAATCGTCGGCCGGGCGTATCAAGGAATCAGCTTTGCCATTCCCAGCGAGGTGGCCAAAGATGTCTACGAACGTCTCAAGACAGGCGGCAAGGTCGCGCGCGGTTGGCTAGGAGTGCAGTTACAGCGCATGACTCCATTGGTGGCGGAGAGGTTGAAGCTGCCTGAGCCAAACGGGGCCTTAGTCGCCGGCATTATCAAGGGCTCCCCTGCAGAAAAGGCAGGCATGCAGCCGGGTGATGTGATTGTCGAGTGGAACGGAAAGAAAGTCGTCGACGAAGCAGAACTGCCGCTGCTGGTGGCCAGGACCGAGGTGGGATCCAAAGTGAAGCTGACGGTGATTCGCGATGGCGAAAAAATGCCTATCGAGGTCACGGTGGACGAGCGGCCGGCGGAAAGCTTGTTGCGGCAGGGACGACCGAGAAACCGGTGAGTGCGGCCGCGTTTGCGGCGGGAAGGGGAGCGTCGAGGATGTCGGGATGCCTTGCCGCTGGAATGTGGTTTGACGGGAAAAGTCGCCCGCGCAGTTGTGCTTGACCGGGTTTTATGCGGCTCCTATAATCCCGCCGCTTGAAGTATTGTCTCTGTGCGCTCGAGGAGTTTTCGGTGTCTTTCGGACCTACTTCCGATAGCGCCAAGGAGCAGGTCAAGCGAGCGATCGATATCGTCGATCTGGTGGGGCAATACGTGCAGTTGCGCCGCGAAGGCCGCGGTTACAAAGGGCTTTGCCCTTGGCATGACGACTCGCGGCCGAGCTTGCAGGTCAACCCGGAACGTCAATCGTTCAAGTGCTGGGTTTGCGATATCGGCGGCGATATCTTCAGCTTCGTAATGAAGCAAGAGAACGTCGCTTTTCCCGAAGCTCTGGCGATGTTGGCAGAGCGCGCCGGCATTTCGCTGGGCCCGGCGACTGGCAATTCGCAAGAGCGACTGCTGCAATATCAGGCCATGGCGTGGGCCGAGCAGCAATTTCACGAAAGTCTTTTGCGATCTGACGAGGCGGTGCCGGCTCGCGACTATCTGGCCAGCCGTGGCATTACGCAGGAAAGCATCGAGCGCTTTCATCTCGGCTATTCGCCCGAGTCGTGGGACTGGATCCTGGGCCGCGCCCGCGGCACGCGATTTTCTGCCAAAGTCTTGGAATCGATCGGGTTGTCGATTAAACGGCCGAACGGCCCTGGCTATTACGATCGGTTTCGCGGCCGCGTGCTGTTTCCGATTCGCGACGTGCAAGGCCGGCCGATTGCAGTCGGCGGACGAGTGTTGCCCGGCGTAGGCAATGGCGAGGGCGCCAAATACATCAATTCACCGGAAACGCCGCTATTTTCCAAGAGCCATACGCTGTATGGGCTGGATGTGGCGCGCGACGCCATAATGAAGAGCCGCACCGCGCTGATTATGGAGGGATACACCGACACCCTGATTGCCCAGCAGTGCGGCTTCGGCAATGCCGTTGCCGTGCTCGGGACCGCCTTGGGGGCGGGGCATATCCGGATCTTGCGCCGCTTCGCCGACCAGATTCTGCTCGTCTTGGACGGCGATGAGGCGGGCCGCCGCCGCGCCGACCAGATTCTGGAGCTGTTTGTGGCCGAGCAGGTCGATTTGCAGATACTGACCCTGCCGAATAACCTCGATCCGGCTGATTTTCTCTTGGAGCAAGGCGCCGAAGCCTTTCGCGAGCTGCTGTCTGGCGCGATCGATGCCGTTGAGCACCGTTTCCGCCAGGCGACGGAAGAACTCGACGCCACGAGCGGAACGCATTCGATCCATCGCGCCGTGGAGAAGGTGCTGGCTACGCTGTCCAAGGCGCCTCGGCTCGATGCCAACACGACGAGCGCCGCGATGTTGCGCGAGGACCAGATTCTGCACCGTCTGGCGCATCGCTTTGATGTCAGCGAGGATTTACTGCGGCGCCGACTGGCCGACTTGCGGCGCGGCGGCCGTCCCGGGCCCGCGGCTGCCAAGGAGGCGGCATTCAAGCAACCGCAAGCGCCCGAGTCGGAACCGGCCAACCTGGACAAATTCGATCTTGCGCACCGCGAAATCATGGAAATCGTGATTGTGGCGCCGCAATTTTTCGGCCAGGTGCGCAGCGTATTACAACCGGCCGAGCTGCGATCTCCGCGCTTAAGGCGGCTCTACGTTCGCTGCTGTGAACTGGCCGACGCAGGCGTCGAGCCAGGCATTGAGCGGTTGCTATTGGAGATCGAAGACGTACAGCTTAAAACGCTGCTAGTTGAACTCGATGAATCGCACCAGGCCAAAAAACCGATGGATTTGGCCGCGGTGCTGGGCGGCCTGCTGGCCGCCCTTCGGGACCACCATGAGGAGCAGCGCAGCCGCGCCCGGCGTAAGGAAGCTCACCGAGCGGCTAGCGAAGAAGAAGGACTCGACGCATTGCTTGACATCATTGAGAGGAAACGTCGCCGGCAAGGCATTTCCGCGCCCACGGATGGGTAGGATGCCATGTCGGTTGGTCGCCGCCGACGACACGACCCTTGATTCTGGTTGTCGGTCGAGACCATAATTCGATTGTCTCAGCGCGCCGTTCGGCGTGGGAGGGAAACCAGGTGGACCATTCGGATAAAGACCTTTCAGAACTTGTCGCGACTGGCAAGGCCCAAGGGTACTTGACCTACGATCAGGTCAACGACTATCTGCCCGACGAAGCGGTCAATCCCGACAAATTGGACAGCTTGCTCATGGCTCTGGAAGACCAGGGCATTGAGCTGGTCAACGAAGCTCCGGAACCCGTCTTCGCCGACCCGCCGGCGAAGGAGAAGCGTTCGCTCGAGCGCGAGCGCATTCCGTTCGATGAAAGCGTCAACGAAGAGGAAGCTGCGCACGAGGATCAGGCTCGCACGTCGTTGTCGGACGACGTAGCGAAGTGGAGCGACGATCCGGTACGCATGTACCTGACCCAGATGGCCGTGATTCCGCTGCTCACCCGCGAGCAGGAGATTTCGCTGGCCAAGAAGATCGAAGTCACGCGCAAGCGATTCCGCCGCAAGGTGCTCGAGTGCGATTATGCCCTCTCGAACGTCGTCGAGACGCTCAAGCGGGTGCACACC
>JAICIG010000281.1 GCA_025924495.1 Pirellulales bacterium
CGAAACAAACTGCGAGCCGGCATGCGCCGCTTTGTCAGTCGACGCTCGACGGCTGGCCTTCGCGGATGCCGAAGGCGACGTGGTCGTCATGGATCTGGATACGACCAAAGTCAGATTTCGCGACCATGCGGCGGAGCGAACGGTGGCCATGGCTTTTTCGCCCGATGGCAATTTGTTGGCCGGGGTTACGGTGGGAGGCAATGCTCGCCTGTGGGACGTCGCGAGCGGAAACTCGATTTCCCGATTCGCCGTGGAAGCAGGAGCGGTGCAAACCATTGCGTTTTCCCCCGACGGTGAGCGGCTGGCTGTCGCATCCTATGGGAATGAAGTGAAGCTTTGTCCTGTGGAGCGGCAAAAAGGCCAATCAGAAGACGTTGAGCCGATAACGATACGGGCTAGCTCGCGCGTCACGGCATTTGCCTTTTTGCCTGAACGAACGGGACTCGTCATCGCGACATCCGACGGCAGGATCCGACTGCACGACCTGACGGACCATCGCAAGCCGCAGGAAGTGGGAAGGCACGCGTTCGCCATCTGGTCGATCGCCTTCGATCGAAACGGCCGGCGCATGGCAGCCGGAAGCTGGGATGGAGCCATTCAGCTTTGGGACACCGCGTCATGGATACTGTTGCAATCGATCAAGAAGCACGAAGAGTCCGTTGCCGCCATCGTCTTCGACGCCGACGGAGGGCTCATTTCGTCCGGTTTGGACGGCCGATTGCTTTCTTGGCTTCCCGAAGTCCCCAGCATCAGTCCTATCGGAATGATCGCCGATCGCCAAGATTCGGTTTGGACGGCGGTCTATGCGCCCGATGGGAAGCGACTGTTCGCGGGCGGGCGCGGTAATCGCTTCGAGTTATGGGATATCGAGAACACTAAGTTGCTCGTCACGCGAGCCGGCCATCCCACGACGCGCTGCGCGGCCTACTCCGCGGACGGCGCGACTCTGGCTACGGGATCCGATGATGGGGCGATCTGCTTGTGCGATCCCAACACCGGCCAGACTCGCAGAACATTACTCCGGCATCCCGGAGCAGTCTCTGCCGTGCTCTTCGCGGATGAAGGCCGGACCCTGATCAGTGCTTGCGATGGCGGGGTGGTAAAAGCGTGGGACGCCGCAACGGGCCGAGAGCAAGCGAGTTGGCGCGAGCACGAGCAGCAAATCTACTGTGCGGCGATCTCGCCTGATGAAAAGTGGCTGCTCACGGGCGGCGGCAACTGGACGACTGGCGATCCGGGCGAGTTGCTCGTATGGGAGCGAAAGACCGGCCGCGCCCACGCACGCCTTGCGGGACATCGTTTGGCGGTGTGGGCCATCGTTTTCTCGCCCGACGGGAAGCGATTTTTCTCCAGCGATTCTTCGGGCGCGGTCAAGGTGTGGAACGCCGAATCGCTCAAAGAGGAACGCATCCTTCAACATTCCACCTGGGTGCGTCCCCTTGCGCTCTCCCCCGACGGTAAAACCTTGGCGGTCGGCCGAGGCGATGGCTCCGTGCGGCTCTGGGACACTGCGACCTGGTCGGAATACGCCTCGTGCGATGGCAATAAGAGCTTCGCATTCTGGCTGGAATACTCTTCGGACGGCAAGACGTTGGTCAGCGGGGGCAATGACGGAACACTTCGATTTTGGCGCCCAGAGGTCGGCCGGGCGCACCAATAGCAACGTCGTTGTGCGGCATCGGCCGAACCCGATTGGCGTTTCCTATGAAAGTCGTCATTGGTCTCCTGCTGTGCGTCGCGGCGGCATACGGCTTTTGTGCTTGGTTCGGCGCGGACGAATCCCCAGAGAGTCGTTTCAGCGCAGTAGATCGCGGGCGTGGCTGGACGATCGTATCGCCGGCTCCCGCGCATCGACCTTATCGCGGCCCGATGCTGCCCGTACCCAAAATCAGGGGCACAGGAGAGTCGGCGCGCGGATACCGAGTCATTCAGCCGGACTTGTTACGAGAGACTCTTTGACAGGGACAATCACATGGCCAGATTAAAGGTAAGTGGGTTCCAGTATCAGTTCGTCATCGACGGCAATTACTAGGCGCGCAACCCGGCGAGCCACGTCCTGAATCGCGCCCCACAGAGAGCTTTTGGTTGGCCGGGAAAGGCAAGATTTACAGGGATCGCAGAGAGCCAAGGTGTATCCGACAAAAACGAAGCTGGCGCGTCTTGATCAGTTGACGGTCGAATTGCATGGCCGCAGGTATTCACTTCCCTACTTCTACCGGGAAGGGGCCGGTGGTCCGGCGGTGCTGTTCGTCCACGGCTTGGGCGGGGCGAAGGAGAACTTTTACGCTGCGTTTCAGAGTCCAGCTTTGGCGGATTGCACGCTGGTCGCTTTTGACGAGCCAGGCACTGGCCTCGCTGAGTTCCATCCCGACGCCAGCCTCGACGTGTCGGCCCTGGCAGACATCACGAACAGTGTCGCAGAGCGTTTGCTGCCACATCCGTACTTCCTGGTTGGCGCCAGCATGGGCGGTTTGATCACGCTGCTTCAGATTCGTCGCCATGGCTTGGGCCGCATCGAGGGGTTGATCAGTTTGGAAGGGAATCTCGCTTCGGAAGACTGCATGTTCTCGCGGCGGGTCGTGCCGCACTCGCTTGAGTCGTTCAGTGCAGGCCCGTTTGAACAGATGGCCCAAGAACTTCGTTCTTCACGTTCAGCGGGAGATCAGCTCGTCGCGCACAACATGGCGATAAACGTCGACGTGCGCGCCTACCACGCCTACAGTTTCGAGACCGTGGCGGAGTCGGACTCGGGGCGCCTGCTTGAAGAGTTTCTTGCGCTGCAGACGCCGCGGCTCTTCCTTTACGGCGATGCAAACAGGCATTTGTCGTATTTGCCCCGACTTCGCAGCAGCAACGTCCAAGTGGGCGAGATTCCTTTTAGCGGGCACTTTTTGTTTTATGACAATCCGGTCGCCACATTTCAGGCGATTGGGGAGTTCGTCCACGCGGTGGCAAGAACGGATGGTCGGTCATGACCGAGCCTCCGGCCATTGGCCCATTTCGCAGGCGGCCACAAGTTTCGATGCGAGGCTGGAGAGACTCAATGGCTGTGGCTCATTACGTCAGACCGAAGAGGCGACAATGCTGACTCGAAGAAAGGCCCTTTCCATTCTCGCGGCAACGGGAGCAGGGACGGCCGTTTTTCAACGGGCGTTGGCGGCGACCGCGGAAGGCGGTCCTGTTTCCTCACAAATGGTTGCCGATGCAGAATGGGTGGCGGGCATCAAGCTCACCGATCCGCAGCGGGAAGCGGTCGTCAATGCCCTCAAGTGGGCGCGCGAGGACTTGGAACATATTCGAGCGATCGAGTTCAATAATTCGCTGCTTCCGGGGCTTCGGTTCGTCCCGCTGGCCAGTCCCGCGGCGCTTCCCGATCCTCGCGGGTACCAGGTGAAGGCGCTTCCGACGCCCAGCCTCGATTCGGCCTCACGGCCCGACTCCGACGAGGATTTGGCGTTCAGTTCTATTCGGCAGCTCGGCAAGCTGCTGCGCGATCGAAAGATTTCGTCGGTCGAATTGACAAAGCTATATCTGGAGCGGCTGCGGCGTTACGACCCGCTGCTCAAATGTGTCGTGAACTGCATGGACGATCTGGCGCTAAAACAAGCGGAGCGCGCCGATCGGGAACTGCGGGCCAAAATCGATCGAGGACCGCTTCACGGAATCCCCTGGGGGCTCAAAGACATCATCTCCTATCCCGGCTATCCTACGACATGGGGCGTTGGGCAATTTCGCAACCGCGTGATCAACGTAAAGTCGGCCGTCGCCGAACGTCTGGAAAACGCCGGCGCCGTGCTCGTCGCGAAACTGGCCACGAATACGTTGGCCGGCGGATCGGTCCTCTGGTATCGCGGCATCACCCGCAATCCCTGGAACCCCCGCCAAGACGCAGCGGGGTCGTCGTCCGGATCGGCGGTGGCGGCCGCCGCCGGACTAGTCGGCTTTGCCATTGGCACCGAAACCACCGGAAGCCTCATCGGTCCTTCCATCGTCTGCGGCGCCGTCGGACTGAGACCAACGTACGGGCGCGTAAGCCGACACGGCTGCATGCAACTCTGTTGGTCGCTCGACAAGATTGGGCCGATCTGCCGCAACGCTGACGACTGCGGTTTGGTTTTGGCCGCGATTCACGGCGCCGATCCGCGCGACGAGGCGTCGGTCGATCGGCCATACGTCTGGCCTTCATCGCGGGAGCTCTCCTCGATTCGAGTGGGGTACGTCGCAAAAGGGAGCGAAGACGAGGCGAACGAGGACCTGCGACTCCTGCGCGAGCTGGGCGTGAAACTGATCCCCGTCGAACCGCCCGATTTGAAAGAAGGCTTCGGGCTGCCGGACAATGAACTCGCCGTAGGGCTCGTTGCCAGCGAGTCGGCCGCCGCGTTCGAAGACCTCACGCGTTGCGGAGAGCCCAAGGGTGTGAAAGGTTGGCCACGGTACTTGTTGCTTGGCCATTTTCTGTCGGCGGTCGACTATCTGAGATTGAATCGATTGCGGGCCATCCTCATGCAGCGATTTGATAAGATGATGCAGGCCGTTGATGTCTATCTTTGTGAGGAATGGGTTACGGGCGTGACTCCTGACGACAGATGGGATTGGTACAGCAACCTGACGGGGCATCCGACGATTGTGCTGCCGAAGAAGTTCGAAGCGAAGGACGGGTTCCTGTCGCCAAAACCGCAAATGATGATTGGCCGCGTTTACGACGAGAGCACCCTGCTTGCGCTCGCCCAAGCTTGCCAGCGGGCGCTCGGGCTCACTCAACGTCCGCCGCTAGATCAATTCCTCAAGCAAAAGGATGAGATCCTCGCGGGCGAAGAGTTCCCCGATGAAAACAAATACTACACCGATTAAGGCCTACCGGAGAACCACAGCAGCTCGTAGCGTGCAGATTGGCTGAGCGGCTCGCACTATAGAAAGACACGTTCTTACCGGCCTGACGATGACTAACCTGAGCGATATTCTCGCTCGGCATGGAACACGGGCCGAACTTTCTGCGGTCACGACTCGAAGTTTACGGTTGCTGAGCGGCGGAGGACTGCGTGCGGATGGCTGCGGTATGCGAAACTCGTCTACCGTTACTTCTGCCTGGTTCTTCCAGGAGCGCAGGATGGCGAGTTGCGACTCGACCTCGGCGGTTCGTTTGCGAGGTTGCAGGAGCCCGTCACGCCAGAATCCGCTCGATCACTTGCCCATAGTCGACGTCCAGCCGCTTGCGGCCGGGAATGTCGAGACGGCGCGGGTCAAGGCCGAGCAGATGGAGGACGGTGGCGTGGATGTCGGTGACGTAGTGCGGGTCGTCGGCCGCGTGGAAGCCCAGTTCGTCGGTCGAGCCGTGAATGTAGCCGCGCTTGATGCCGGCGCCGGCCAGCCAGACGGTGAAACCGTGCGGGTGATGGTCGCGACCGGTCTTGGCGGCGCCTTGAATCTCCATGCCAGGCGTGCGGCCGAACTCGGTGCAAAAGACGACCAACGTATCGTCCCACATGCCGCGCCGCTTGAGATCGCGCAAGAGCGCGGCCACCGGCTGATCGATTTCGCCGCAGAGCTTCGAATGCAGCTTTTGCAATTCGGTGTGCGAATCCCAGGCGCCATAACTCGATAGATATACGAGCGAGAACCGCACGCCGCGCTCGGCCAGCCGACGCGCGGCCAGCAGCCGGCGGCCCGCCGCTTCGGTCGCGGGGGCGTTGATGCCGTACAGCCGTAACGTTTCTTCGGTTTCATCGCTGAACCGCAAGGCCTCGGGCGCCGCCATCTGCATGCGGAAGGCCAGCTCATACGAGCGAATCCGCGCGGCCAATTGTTCGTCTTCGGGATACTCGACGGCGCTGAGCCGATTCAAGCGGTCAATGGCGTCGAACTCGTTGCGCTGCTCGTCAGCCAGCACGTCGGCGGGCCGCCGGCCGTACGGCAAGGGGTTTTCAGGGTCGACCGAGAGATTGATGCCCGCATATTGCGGCCCCAAGTAATCGCCGGCGTAATTCTCGCGTACGCGCGGATCGACAATATTGCCCAGCGCGACGAACTGCGGCAGGTTCTCGTTCAGGCTGCCCAGTCCGTAGCTGATCCAGGCGCCGAGCGATGGCTGCTTTTCATCGAGGCGGTGGCGGCCATGGTGGAACTGCTGCTCGGCGGCATGATCGTTGTCGGTGGTGTACATCGACCGGATGAAGGAGATATCGTCGACGCATTGGGAAAGTTGCGGCAGCCAGTCGGAGACTTCGATGCCCAACTCGCCCCGCTTCTGATAACCGACCTGCAGCGGAAAGATCGTCGGGTACGTGACGCGCTTCATGCCGACGACCGACCGCGAGCGCTGTTCGTAATGCGGGTTCAAGAAGGGATTGGGGAACGGCGATTCTTCGTACGTCTTGCCGGCATACTTGTTCAGCGCGGGCTTCGGATCGAACGTTTCCAAATGGCTATAGCCGCCGGATAGGAAGATCCAGATCACGTTCTTCGCCTTCGGCGCAAAATGGGGCGCGCCCGTCGGCGCCGCCGGCACGTCCGCAGCGCGGGCGATTGCCTCGCGGCTGAGCATCGAGCCCAAAGCCAAACCGGTAGCGCCCAGCCCCAGGTCGGCCAGGAAGGTGCGTCGGGCAATGCGACCGCAAGGCGGCCCGCTCGATCTGGTCATGATGCAATTCCCTCTTACGATGCTATCGAACCGTAATGAAATCGTGATGGCTATACAGCACGTGGATCAGGCTTTCTTTGGCGCGCAGCTCCGGATCGGCCGCCGGATGACTGGCGTCGGCCGGATCGCTCGCGGCCGCGCCGGCGGGCGATTGGCGGTAGACCTCGAGCTGCCGCTCGAGCAACTGCAGAGCGGCCTGCCGCTCCGCTGGGTTTGGCGACCGCGTTAACAGTTGCTCAAACGCCGCATCGACAAAAGCCGCGTCGCGCAGATTTGCCTCGGCCGTCTCCGCCGTAACCTGGCGCCACAAATTCCGCGCCAGAATACGGCTGGGCTGCAACGTTAGCTCGGCATTCACTAAAGCCAGCGCTTGCTGCGGCACAACCGTCTGCGTGCGTCGATAGCATTCGGCCGGATTGGCGGCGTCGAACATTTCCAACAGCGGCTCGCGCGCCTCGCCATGATGGCTGATGTACAGGCTGCGGCGCCGCGTGGCTGCGGCCTGAGCATGCTCGATCTCCTGTCCGCCGAGCACGAGATCCAGTTGCGCGGCAGAGTGCAGCACCGCATCGCGCACGACTTCCGACTCGATCTGCCGCCGCGGGAAGCGCCACAGCCAGCGGTTTTGTCTGTCGGTTTGCAGGTTCGGCGAGTCGCTGGCCGACGAGGCCATGCGATAGGCGTTGCTGGTGACGATCAGGCGGTGGACGCTCTTCATCTTCCAGCCCCCGTCCATCAACTCGACTGCCAGCCAATCAAGCAGCTCAGGATGAGAAGCCGGCTTGCCATTGCGGCCGAAGTCGAACAGGGTTTCCACCAGCGGCTGGCCGAAGTGCCGCATCCAAAGATGGTTCACGGCGACACGAGCCGTGAGTGGATTGTTGCGGTCGATGATCGCTTTCGCCAGCGCCGTTCTTCGGCCCGTGCTCCGCTGCGGATAGACGGGGGAAATCAGTGTGAACTCTTGCGAATTGCCAGTCGCCGCTTGAGCCGCAGCCGCGGTCGCTTGCCGAGCCTCCGCCAGTTTGTTCTTCGCCGCCGCGATTTCTGCCTCTGTGCCGGGCTTGGTTGCTACGGTCAGCCAGGCCAATGTCGCCGCCTGCTCGTTCGCTACGGCTTGGGCGTTCGCCGCGGCGCGCTCCGCCTGCCATGCCTGCTTCGCCAGGGCATCGGCGTCGGCCGCGGCCAAATATCGCGCGTTGCCCGCCGCGATCCGCGCCTGGATCGCGGCCAGTTCCGCCTTTGCCGCCGCGAGATTCGCTTCGGCCGACGTAACACTAGCACGTAACGCATCGACGCGCTGTTGCGCTGCGGTTACTTCGGCTTTCGCCGCAGAGATTGCCGCATCGGGGAGCTCGGCATCGCCCACGACCGAGGTTGCCGGGGCCAGGCAATAGGCGGTGGCGAGCCAGCCCCGGCGGCCAACCACGTCCTCGTCGGCCATGCAGGCAGGTTCTTCAAAATCGAAATGCACGGCAGGCGAGTCGCCCGGATGAGTGAAGGTAATCTCATCGAACGCCACCGCCGTGCCCGGCCTGGCATCGACAAAGATGCCTTGTTGCGCGCGGCCTTGGGAGTTCCAGCCGTGCAAGGCGGCCGGGACTGCATTGACGAGCGTCGCACCGTCGGGCAGGCTCTTGATGGTGAAAGCGATCGTATCTTGAGAAACATCGATTACGCCGACGACCTGAAAGTGGTTCTGGCCGCCGGCGAGATCATAGCGGCCGATTTCCAACACCTCGAACGTGCCTGGGCGATAAGTGAGAATGCGGCCTTGTTCGAACGCGACATACGCGCCCGTGGCGCCGGTGGAGATGTCGAGGCCCAATTGAAAATTGGCGTGCGCGTCGGCCCTGAGTTTGATTTGAAATGCAACCGTCGAGCCGTTGCGGACTGCGCCTACAGCCGACACGGGGTTGGCCAAGGCGCGTCGCCCCTGGCGCGCATCGAGAAACAACGACTGCTTGCCCACGAGCGCCTGCGAACGTGATTTGCCGCGGATTGCTTTCGCTGCGGCCAACTTGTCTTCTGCAGTCTTTAATGCCGCGACGAGCGCGGGTTCCTTGGCGGCAACTTCGTTTCGAGCGGCGGCCAGTTGTTGTTCGGCGGCCGCAACTGGCGCCTGACGCTTTGCGACTTCCTCGGCTTGAATGAACGGCTTCAGCCCGGGATATGCCGCCACGGCGGGCAGCGACACCGGCTCGATCGCCGCCGCCTGCAGCCCGAGCATGGCAGGAACGCCTGGCGCCACGGGCGGCTTGTCTGCGATCTTGTTGCGCTCGTCGCCGCCCGAGTACATGAACGTCTGGGCATCGAGCTTTTCATCGAACACGCGAATCATGCCGCCGGGAATCGGTCCGTACGGCTTGCCGTAGATGTATTTCTGAAACGGCCCTGGATCGGGCGCGCCCGGCACGCGGTCTTGCCGCAGCTCTAAAGGTTCGAAGAAGGCGCGGAACTGAAAATACTCCGCTTGCGAAATCGGATCGTACTTATGGTCGTGGCAGTGTGCGCAGTTCAACGTCAGGCCGAGAAAGGCCTTGGCGGTATGCTCGACGTTGTCTTTCATCCACTGGTTGTAGTTCCACTTGAAGAAGTTCCGCACCAGATAGCCGGTCGCGACGATCGTCTGGTCGTCTTCCGGCGCAATTTCATCCGCGGCGAGCATCTCCAGCACCATCCGGTCATAGCCTTTGTCCTCGTTCAGCGAGCGCACGATCCAGTCTCGCCAGCGCCAGATCATCGGATAGCTATTCATCACGTCGGGCACCGTGCGTCGCCCGTACCAGTCGGAATAGCGCCACACATCCATCCAATGCCGCCCCCAACGTTCGCCATATTGCGGGCTGGCCAACAGGCGTTCGACCACTTTCTCGTAAGCCTTGGGCGACGTGTCGGCCAGGAATGCGTGCAGTTCGTGCCGGTTCGGCGGCAGGCCGATCAGATCGAGATAAACTCGCCGCAGCAACGTGGCTCGGTCTGCGGAAGGATTGGGCGTTAAACCATGTCGCTCGTGCTCGGCCGCCAGAAAGGCGTCGATCGGATTGCGCACCCAGCCGGAGTTGGCGGCAATGGTCGCGGCTGGCCGGGTCGGCCTGCGAAAGGCCCAGTGGTCGCGCGGGTCGGGTTCGGGGCGATCGTCGCTTGGCGCCGTGGCGCCCGCGGCGATCCAGGCCGAAAGCTTGGCAACCTCTTCTGAGGAAAGCGGACGACCTTCGGCCGGCATTCGCTCGGCCTCGTTCTGCGTGGCGATCCGTTGAACCAGCAGGCTGGCTTCGGGCTTAGCTTGCTCGATCGCAGGACCGCTGTCGCCCCCTTTGAGCATCAACGCGACGCTATCCACTCGCAGGCCGGCTTCCTGCTTCAAAGCGCCATGGCAAGCATAACAACGAGATTTCAATAACGTCTTGACGTCGCGAACGTAGTCGACGGGTTCTTCCGCGCCCGCTTGCCGCGGAAAGCCAAGGAGCATCAGGCAGCAACAGAGCCCCATCGCGATGCATTTCGCCACCCGCACCTCCTAACCAATCGCGAGCGATTGCGGTTGTTCGACGACGGAGGTGTATTCTAAGCGAAAGGCGATGGAAAGCCGAGTGAATCTTTAACGTGCTGAGACGCGACCCGCCCAGCGCACTAGCCCGGATTATCCACCACCCCTCGCGATAGGCCGATTGAGTGCGTTCACACTAACCCGAAGCGCCAGTTTTGGTGTTGCGCGTTTTGACACGGATTTTAGCCGGCGGCTCGGTATTCCGGGGGGAAGCTCTCGCGGAGCAGCCGTTTCAATTTCGTGATGCCGCCAGGCGTCTCTAGCCGGTC
>JAICIG010000282.1 GCA_025924495.1 Pirellulales bacterium
AGCGCCAAAACCTCCTGTTGCTTGCTTCGGCCACCATCCCCCGCAGCTTCTGCACGCTCGCGCGGCGCAAGATTTTGCTTTCGGGCGCCTGCGCCGCTTCGTATAGTACAGGCGCCCGCCGCGGTCCAGCGTCTTTCGCTGCATCGGGCCTCGCGGGGGCGGCAAATTCCAAGGCAACGGGGAGGCGAACGCCGATGCTCGTGGTTGTCAGCATGGCCCTATCTCCGACTATTACGGCAAGTTGTACGATCCGGCGACCGGATTCAAAGTCAGCTTCGCCGCTTGCGCCGCCACCGTCTCCGCCGGAATCGTGTTCGCCTTATTCGCGCTTCCCTCCCATCCTCGATCCGCCCGGATGACGCGCAGCGCTGGGCGCTAGAAAATCGCAACGCCTTAAGCGGTAAAAACTTGATCGCAGCTTGGGCACTTCACCGAGCCGCGTTTATTGGCGGAGAGGCGGAGCTGGGCTTTGCAATGAGGACATTGCTGCGTTTTCATTGGCGCCGCAGGCGGCCCCGACCAACGCGAAGTCGAGGGCGCAGGCTGGCTCGCGGCCAACGACCGTGGCGACTCGTCCGACGACCGGGCTTCAACCTTGATCGGCTTCTTACAGAGCAGGCAATCGACCGCCCTGCCGCGAGTCGAGTCTTCCAGCAGCATGAATTTGCGGCAATTTGCGTGCGGGCATCGAACGATAAAGGGCATTGAGTCGGCGTCGTCCAGCAAGGTTCAACGTATTTTGAGGTTTTGCACGAGTTCGGCTTCGCGCCGGATGTCGTCTTCCGTCAGGCCATACTCGCGCTTGATCTCAGCCTGGGCGAATCGTCCTCCGGTCATGTCAAGCGCCATCACGCTAATGCGGCCGTTAGCGCCATAGCTGAGCCGCACCTGCACCGGCGAACGGACCGGCAAGTTGGGCGGCAGTCCGGTCACCACACACTTGCCGATGGGAATGTTATCGCTTGGCCGGTCCGATTCGCCCTCCAGCACTTTGACCACCACGTGCGTTGCGCCGGCCTTGGTCAAACGAAAAATGCGGCTGGCGGCGAACGGAAGCTGCGTGTTTTTAGCGATCACAAAGGCATTGACCGGCTGACCTCGTCTGGTCGCTTCGATGCCCAGGCTGTAAGCGTTTACATTGAAGACCTCGACGTCCTTGAACTCTTCTTTCAGTCCTTCGTCGATCTCCAACTCGCTGGCGGCGCCCTGGGCCGCCACAATACCGGCGTGGATCGCCGCTCCGCGAGCTACCACCTGGTCGGCGTCGAGACTGTCGTCAGGCTCCTTTCCGGTTGCTTTGCGCAACATGTCCTTGACCATCGGCATGCGCGTCGAGCCGCCCACCAGCAGCACGCGGTCGATCTCGGTCCAGCTCAGGTTGGCTTGCTGGACCACGAGGTCGGTAACAATTTGCGTTTGCGTGAGCAGTTCTCGCGACATGTCCTCGAATTGTTCGCGCGTGAGATCGAGCTTGAGCAGGCGCTCTTGATGAAAGCATTCCAGCGGCGCATGCGGCAAGTCGCTGAGCAAGATCTTCGAGCGCTCGGCCAGCGCCGTCAATGTCGCTCGCCGCTGCTCGTCCTCTAGCGGATCGACGCCATATCGCGCGCGGAATTGCGCGGCGATATACTGCACGATCTTTTCATCCCAGTCCTTGCCCCCGAGCTGCACGGCGCCGTCGGTGGCCAGCGTCTCGAACCGCTTCCTCGCCAGGCGGACGACCGTAACGTCGAACGTGCCGCCGCCGAGATCGTAGACCAGCGCCGTCAATGTTCCGCCAGGCACATCGAGCGGAGAGCCGCCGTCGCCGGTCGACTGCCCTGCCATCGCATAAGACAGAGCCGCGGCGGTCGGTTCATTGATCACGTCGATGACGTCCAGCCCGGCGATGCGACCGGCGTCTTCCGTCGCTTTGCGGCGAGTTTCGTTAAAAAAGGCGGGCACGGTGATCACCGCTTTCGTGATCGGGCCGATGTGCCGTTCGGCGTCCTGCTTGAGCTTGCGGAGCACGATCGCCGACAGCGTTTCCGGCCGAAAGATGCGTCCGTTAACGGCATGGGAATAGCGTATGCCGCCCATATCGCGTTTGATGCAGAGAGCGACGCGAGAAGCGTCGACCGCGGCGGCTTCGCGCGCCGCCTTACCGACGATTGCGGCGTTGCCGTCCAGATACACGGCACTGGGCGTCAGCGGGTCGCCGTCCTTGTTGGGCAACGTCACCGGCTTACCCTTGGCATCGAGGTGCGCGATGACGGAAAAAGTGGTGCCCAGGTCGATCCCTACCAGGTTGTGACGCGCGCCCGACAAGCTTTCCTCCTCCTCGGCCCAGCTTACGTTCTAACAGTCTTTTTGCCCGGCGTCAGCCGCAATTATCTGACTTAATGGCGCCTCGCAGTCGGCAGGGGATCGCAGTTCGACCCCGATCGCCGCGCCCACGGCTGGGCGATGGTTCATGAACAACGATAGTTTATCGCTGTCCCGGGCGACCGTCGTCCACCAACCGCCGGACCGTGGCCGTTGGTCAACGACCGTCCAGCGATTGTGCTCCGTAATCGCAGTTTCTACGAGCTGTTGAGGTCGCAGCAGCAACTTTTCGCCAGCGGCCGACGCGATGCCAAGCTGTGGAGCGCCTCGCGCGGCAGAAATTCTGCCTTCACGCAGCCAGGCTTGCGGAAGCTCGATGCACAACCCGCTCCAGCGGGCGACTACTGCGTTGGACGGGCGCCAATACAGATCGGAGGGCGTCCCCTCTTGGGCCAGACGGCCGCCGTCGAGAACTGCGATGCGCTGGCAAATCGCGGCGGCTTCATCCCAAGAATGCGTCACCAAGACGCACGTGGCGCCTCGCGAGGCGACGCAATCGCGAATGAATTCGATCATGCCGGTGCGGAGCGGCGCGTCGAGATGAGCCAGCGGCTCGTCAAGAAGCAGAAGCTCCGGCTCGATCGCCAATGCGCGCGCCAACGCCAGACGCTGCGCTTCGCCGCCGCTGAGCTGCGCCGGACGATGCTCCCAGACGTCAGCCGGCAGGCGCAGTTCGGCCAGCAGCGATTCTGCACGACTCCGGCGCTCCCGAGCAGGCTGACGGAATAAAACGCAGCTCAAGTGTTCCAGCGCGGTGAGGTGCGGCCATAGGGCCAGGTTCTGAAACACCATGCCGATTCGCCGCTGGCCGTTGGACGGACCGCCGATCACGATTTCGCCGGAAGTACACCGCGTCAAACCCGCGATGAGTCGAAGCAGCGTCGTCTTTCCAGCCCCCGAGCCGCCCAGCAGCGCCACGACTTTTCCCGGTTCAACGTTCCAACCAACGCGATCGAGGACCGTAGCACGACCAAAACGCTTTGTCGCGTCGCGGCAGTGGATGGATAACATGCGATTCTCGTGGACGGCACACTACGCGACAAGTCTATTCCGGCGGGCGACGGCTCCGCGATTCTTGCTCACCAGCCTTGCGAATCAGACAACTTGCAAACAACGGTCGGTAAGCAGGAAATACGCCAACACTGGCAAGATGGCTATCGCCAACTGCAATAGAGCCAAGCTGGCCGCCACGTGGACGGGACCAAAGTGCATGAAAGTAAAGAGCCGCAACGCCAGAGTTCCCTGGCCTGGCGCGCAAAGGAGCTGGCTAATTTCGACTTCGCCGACGGCTAGCAGATAACCAATCAGGGCCGCGGTCAAGGCGTGGTCGGCCAACAGCGGACGTCCAATCCGCCACGCCCGCCGCACGCGGCCGAGCCCAGCCAACCACGCGGCCTCGCGCCATTCTCCGGCGATGCGGCGCTCGCCCGCGACCATCGCTCGAGCGGCAAACGGCCAACCTCGCGCGGTCAACGCCAAGACGAGCAAGGCGTTGGAATTGCCTAACGCCTTGAGGTCGAACGGCCAGTCGCGATTGTAAAATTGCGAGTAGGCCAGTCCGAGGATAAGCGCCGGAACGCCAATCGGCAGCAGCGAAAAGAATCCCAGAGCACGATTGTTCCGTCGGGCCGCCGCTCGTCCGACGACTGCCCCCGCCGCCAGCACCAGCAGGGCCGTCGGCAGCGCGGCGCGCAATGTGTTGGCCGTCTCGGGCCCGGCGTCGCGAGCCGCGGCAATAAATCTGTCCAGCGAGCGGCACTCCGCCACCATGGCGGCGACGGGCAATACCACCGTGACCGCGAGATAGATGCTTAACGCCGCCGCCACCAGCCAGGCGCTTCGCCCCAATTCGAAGCGCTGCACGACAGATTTGCCGCTCGCGGCGGCATACGGCCGGCGTCGCTCCACGAGGGCCATGGCTGCCACGGCAAAGAGAGCAACGGAGAGCAATGCCAGCGCCGAGCGAGAAGCGCCGGCTCGATCAAGGTAGTTCGTCAGTTGCAGATAAACTTCGATGGGGAATAAGCGGCACTGCAAGACGTGCGGTACGGCGAAATTCCCCAGGCTAAGTGCAAATGCCAGGAGCCAGGCAGATGCCGCCTCGGGTCGAACAGCCCCTGCGACCCATTGCCAGCGACGCGCGGGAGGCAACAACAAGCGGGCCGCGTCCCAACCGGCCGGATTCAAATTGGCCAGCCCCCTTGCTATAAGCAACATCGCCAACGGCGCGTGAATCTGGCCCAGCACCAGCGATGCAGACGCGTAGTGCCCGCTGTCCAACATCGCCAGCCATGGCCGCCAGGCATCGCCCAGCCAGCGGTCCACGAGGCCGCTAGCCCCATAGCAATAGATCTGGCCCAAGGCCCATGCCGCGCTGGGCGAAGCAAATGCGATCAACATGATCGTGGCCCACAGGCTGCGCCCCGGAAGATCGGTCAACTCCAAGACGCCTGCCACCAGACCTCCGATGATCACCGCCAGGCATGCGGCGGCGGCGCTCACCGCAAGACTGGCGGCAAACGCCGCCCAGGCGAAGGTCGGCTCGGCGGCAACGGCGAACGTCGTAGGCGGCGCCGTCGCGAAGGCCTGCTCGCCGGACGGCCGGTCGCCGAATGCGAGCGTAGCTAAGGGAGCGAGTAAGATGAACGCCACGCCCAGAGCCGGCCATGACGGCCATCCAGGCAAATAGCCGCGCTCAGTCGCGATTTCTTGCCCGGTCACGGATGAAAGTGCTCCCGCGTCCACCGACTGCTGGTCTCGAGTTGGTCATGAATCGCCTTGTAAGTCACCTGCATGTTCCTCACGGGCCAGGAATGCGATATGAACTTGGGGCGCGGCGAATCGGGGCGAACCGGCAAGTAGCCCTTGCCGTCGACCGTGAGCGCCGCCTCGACTTTGCGGCTCACGAGGTAATCGATCAGCCGCCGGGCTGACTCGCCGTGCGGTGCGCCGCGCACGAGCGCCACGCTGCTTGGCACGAGCAATGTTCCCAGGTCGTCTTGATCCGGAAACGCCATGGCAATCGGATCGCCGTCCGCTTGCCCGGAGAGCACGTCGTCGGTGTCCGTGAGGCCTACGTACACCGGAGACGCGCCCGGCTTGGCGCGGGCCACGAGGTTTTTGACCATTGCATTGCCATCGACGATCCGTACGTCGTTGGCCAAGAGCTCGCCGAACCATTTCGCCGCATTCTTAGGCCCACGCGCCGCAAAAAGGGCCGCGGCGTGAGCGCGAGTGGTGCCAAACTGCGGATTGGCGATGGCCACCCGGCCGCGCCATTCGGGCGCGATAAGTTCTTGCAGGCTGCGAGGCGCCTTCTCGGCGGATACATACTTCGTGTTGTAAACGATCACTCGCGCGCGCATCGCGATCCCGGTCCAACGTCCATCGGCAGACTTGAGATCGGCGGGAATGCCAGCGGCTGCGGGCGACACATAGGGGTCGAGCACGCCCCGATCGGCCAGCAACAACGTCTGGACGACCTCATTGTTCCAAAAGACGTCACACCGCGGCGATTGTGATTCAGCCAGCAGCCGCGTTACCAGCCCCGTCGTTTTGGCCGCTTCGGCGTCGTAAACCGCGCGGACTTGCACCCCCGCGCTCGCTTCGAACTCGCGCAAGATCGGCTCGGCATCGCCGCGGTCGATGGCCACGTAAACTATGACCTCCGGCGCGTTGTGCGCGCCGCAGCCGGCCAACGTGGCGAACAACGCTAGCGACAGCCATGCACAAAATGACAAGGCGCGAACAGGCCCGAGGACGAGGTTCTGAAGCTCCGCCGCTCCGGATCCATCTGTCTCCTGCTGACGCTTCAAGAGGCGTTTCAGCCAGCGCCAGCATTTATCTCGACCTTTCATTTCGCTTCAAGCTCCACTTCGGCGCGCGCAACGACCAACGCGTCGCGATCGAGATGCCAGGGAAACGATTTATACAATAACTGTACTTCCGCAGCCACCGGGGGCGCGATGATGGGGAATCTCGCCTCAAACGTCTGATCGACGCGGAGCTTCTCGGCGCTCGATTCGCCGCGGAAGGGCGTGATGCCTTTGATGAGTTCCTGTCTGACAAGCGTGATCTCGCCCTTAGAATTGCGTTCAATCACCTGGATATAAAGCACGCGATTGTGACGCTCGCCCGGAAAATTATGCCCCGTGGCGTGATTCGTTGCGGACACGACGAGTTCGTCGGCGTCGCGGCGAACAGACATTTTGACGCCCGACCGAATTAGATCAGGAGTGTGTCCGCCAAGGCACAAGTGGCTGCGACCCATGGGCCGATCGGCGACCGCCGGCATGTGACACGACTGGCATTCTTTGCCAGCGGCGCTATATCTGCTCTCCTTCCAGTCTTTGTAGATTGCCTGGTGACAGGCGCCGCAGGAGCGGCTGCCGCTGAATCCGTCGATTCGCTGCGGCCGACACGGGGCGTTGGCGATGGTCCGCGTCGCCGCCACGCCTTGCGCCAGGCCGTGGCAACTCAGGCAATCGACGCCGCTAGCCTGGTCGTTCTCACGCAACTCGACCGGCGCCGTCACGTCCACGACGACTTGCCGCACCGGCGCATGACACGACTGGCAGCGTCGGTCGAAACCAAAGTGTTCAAAAGCCGCCTGCACGTGGCTGTCGCTCCAGGCGCGCGAATGATATGAAGTCTCCCATTCACGCCAGACCGATTCGTGACATTCGCGGCAATCGTTGCTGGCCGTTATGCTGCGTGCGTCGGCCGGCGGCAGTTGCGTTGCCGGCGGGACCTGGCCAATTGCGATGAGCAACACAAGTGCCGCCAGGCAGAGCAAAGCAGCGCCAATTCGGGTTTTAGCAAGCATGAAAGTAGCTACAGGATGCAGTTACAACGCCGGCGCTCGATCGCTGTGACGCGGCTGGGCCATGGCCGATTCTGCGCCTGCCGTGAGCGGGCGCTGGTCGCTGAGTTCCGGCATCCGCCCGGGGCAGGCGGGGCCACGCCTCTGCCATTCCAAGGCGCTGCGCGAAACGCGTATCCGGCGCCTTGCGCCCATCACTCTGTTGAGGCAGAGGGGGCTCTTCCTCGTCGAGCGGGCCAGTGCGCTTAGCTTTCGATCTTGGCGGTTTTTTCGGCGTCTCGCGGGGGGCGCCCTTGCCATTCGGCGCGGCGGCTTTAGGCGCCAGCGGCTTCTCGGGAGGCGACGGCTTCTCGGAAGGCGACGTTGCCTCGGTCGCGGGGCGCTGCCGCTCAGACGCGAGACCTATGCCCTGAGGCATGTCGACTTCCAAGAAAGCGGCGATACGCTGTTGCAGCACGGCAAATCGCTCGAGTAACGCAACGTACTTTTCATGCTCGGCGGCGTCTTGCTCTTCATCCTTTCCGGCGAGTTGCTCGATCAACTGATCGAGCGACGCCAAATGCTTCTCGTTAATCTTCAATAGCTTGAGCGCGGAAAGACGGTCTTCTGCCTTCTCAAGTTGCTCGAACGCCCGCTCGGCCTCAGGCAACTTGGTCTCAAGTGAGGCAAGATCGACGCCTGGCCATACCTGGTAAATGAAAGTCCGGCTGGCGACTTGCTCGGGGTTTTTCACCTCCCACTGCTGCTTGAGGCGCGCAAGGCGTTGCGACAATTGCGGCTGGTCGGGCTGCTCGCCGAGTGCGAGCGCATACTTGTCGAGCGCATCGTCGATGTTTCCTTCACGGAGCAATTCATTGCCAAGTTGGATCAATACGTTTGCACGTGCCTGGCCGTCGTCTTTCTCGATGGTTCGGGCGAGATTGGTGGCAAGCACGCGCAGGCCGGCTTGCTGGCGCTCGATTTCGGGGAGTTGCTGGTCGAGCCAACTCAGACGAGCGTTCTTCTCTTGGCCGAGCTCCTTGGCCTCTCCGTTGATTAGGCCGACTTCGCGTTTTGTCTGGACCAGCAGCTTGTCGAGCGAGGAGAGCAGATCTTGAGCGATGCGAGCCGCTTCTTCATAACGCTTGTCGGCGTTGGCGCCGTTGATCTGACGAATTCGCTCGCCCAACAATGCCTGGAGCGCGCGGACGTCGTCGACCAGATAACCGAGTTCTCGTTCGAAGTCGCCCTTTTTGGTGGCGGCCCGATCGACTGGCAACCGGCACGTAAAGTCGCATTGCGCGGCGGTAATCGGCAAGGGAAAGTCAATAGCCGAGCCCGCGCCTTGCCGAATGCGGATGTAGGCCACCTGGTTGAACGTGCGACCGGAAGCGACTTCGCCGCGAGGATTGGGCGAGCCGAGCAAGTCAGCGTCGTCGATCGAGTCGAAACCGCGATCAGAGGCATAGATCGTGGCAGCTTGCACTGCAGCGCCTGTTGCCTGATCCACGAGCCGCAAATTCAACCGGCCCGTCCGCGTCGGCAGCCTGGCCGCCTGAAAGCCGACGATGCGCGGACCGCGCCGCCAAGGTTTGGGCAGGTTTGTTTCTACGTTGGCCCAGTGCAGGCCCGTCTGACCTTCGATCCGCAGCAAGGTATAGGGAATCGGCATTCGAGTCAGTTCGCCATCGCGATCAAGCACGACGCAGAATGGCTGCAGCACGGCGCCCGGCGTAAGCCAGCGTTGTAACAGGCTCCAGCCGCGCGCTTGCGAGCCGCGGAAGACGAGTTCGACCTTGCTCGGGTCAGTCGTCGGAACGACCAGAGCAGTTGGAGAAAAGTCGTCGCGGGCCGCCAGGCACACTGCCTTGCCCAGCCAAGCTCGGTCGGCTGTCGTCGTTGTGCCCAACGGACCAATCTGCTCGAGGTCGCAAGTAATCTGTCGCCAGGCGATCCGATAAAGGCCATCGCGATAGTCGATCAAAAACAAAAAGATCGTCTCGCTGGCGTCAGCGAACAGCGTCGAGGAGCGGAAATCTGCGTGGGAGAGCGAAAGACCGGCCAGACCGGTTTGTCCTAATCGATCGACCAGCGGGTGCCGCCTGACGACGCGCACCTGCGCCAGGTCGCCGAACACGCGGCGCAACTGATCGCTCGTTTGGCGCTCGATGGCGTCGGTCAAAAGCGGCGTCAGAGCGGCGTGATCGGCGAAGTGGAGTACGACGGTGATTCGATAGGCGTCATTCGCATGTGCATCGAGTTGCGCGGCGGCGATTTTGGGCTCCAGGAGCAGAGTCGCGGCGAGAGCGCAAAATGGCGCGCAGCAGAAGGCTCGGATTGCGACTTTGCGTCGGAGAGAGGGCGCGTGACGTACAGCGAATCCGTTATGTATCTCCTCTCGTCCCAGCTCCTCTACGCTTGTTCTTATCGCGAATCGCTGCCGCGGCGGACCTTCTATCGGCATTTGCTCTCGCGCGGTTTTTGACATCACTGTTCCTCTCGCTCACTGGTCTTCAGTTGCCAGTTTGCCACGTCCTTAAACAGCGTCAGCGGATCAAGGTCGACGTCGACCAGCGAGTTGTCGAGCGCAACGTACGTTTCGAGCTGCCATAAAGGAATGACGATCGCCCTTCGCGCCACATGGCCGTGAAGCTTGTGCATTGCGCGCTGTAAGTCCACAAATCGTTTGTGCAGGGCGAGGTCTCGGAAAAACTCATTCACTGAAACGTCGGCCGTGTATCCCAAGAAGTTAAGTCCGCCGCGAGCCTGAGCACGGGGGTCGGAATCGAACAAGCCGCCGAGCCAGAACGTCTGGTCACTGAAGTCATGCCTCCAATAAGCCAGGTCGAAGTCGTGAACGTCGAGAACGCGAGTGAGGAATTGCTGGGCGCTGAGTCCGACGAGACGCAATTCGATCCCCGCTTCTTTCGCCTGAGCAGCCATCTGTCCGCATGCTTGCTCGGCGCCGGGCTCGCTTGTTCGGTAAACGAGATCGAGCCGCGGAAGATTGCCGATCTGGCGTTTCGCTTCGTCGGCGAGCGGTCGGGCCTGCCGAACATCGAACGATGGTACGTCAGAAGCATACGCCCAAGAACCATATGGAAACGGTCCGGTCAACTCAGCATGGTCGCTCGAATGCCCTGGCGTACGAAATACAGCGTCGAGCACCGCGCGTCGATCGATGGCATGGGCCAGCGCCAATCGCAAATCTTGGCACTTCATCGCGGGACGCCGAAAGTTCGGAGCCAGGAACCAGACGCTC